>NZ_JBYLFE010000004.1:0-511673 GCF_057750885.1 Frateuria sp. sgz306004 | reverse complement strand
GATGCGCCGGCTTGGCTTGCGCGGCGTGATGCGCGGCAAGGTCATACGTACGACGATCAGCGACAGCAAGGCACCGTGTCCGCTGGACAAGGTCAATCGACAGTTCCGGGCCGAGCGCCCGAACCAGCTCTGGGTCACGGATTTCACCTATGTATCGACCTGGCAGGGCTGGCTTTACGTGGCCTTCGTCATCGATGTGTTCGCCCGCCGGATCGTAGGCTGGCGGGTCAGCGCGTCGATGCGAACCGACTTCGTGCTGGATGCTCTGGAACAAGCGCTCTACGCGCGTCAGCCCGAGCGCGACAGCAGACTGATCCATCATTCGGACAGGGGCTCGCAATACGTCAGTATTCGATACAGCGAACGCCTGGCCGAGGCTGGCATCGAGCCATCCGTGGGCAGCAAGGGCGACAGCTATGACAATGCCCTAGCCGAGACCATCAACGGACTCTACAAGGCCGAATTGATTCATCGTCGTGCGCCATGGAAGACCAGGGAAGCGGTGGAACTGGCTACCCTCGAATGGGTGTCCTGGTTCAATCACCACCGCCTGCTCGAACCCATCGGCTATATCCCGCCGGCTGAGGCCGAGGCAAACTACTACCGGCAACTCACCAATCAAGCCACAGCAGTGGTGGCCTGACTTAAACCAAACAGCCTCCACGAAACACGGGGCGATTCAGAATGTCCATTGGGTTCGGGCGCTTCAATCTTTAGCGAAGGCAAACCCGCTTGCCCGCACCATCAATCACAACCTCACCATCCTCTTTGACGAACGGCGTCGTCACCAGGGGAAGAATATCCAGCACCACTTCAGACGGTCGGCACAGTCGCGTACCCATGGGCGTCACCACAAAGGGGCGATTGATGAGTATGGGGTGGGCGAGCATGGCGTCGATGATGACTTGATCGGTAACGCCGGGGTTGCCGAGGCCGAGTTCGGAGAATGGTGTTCCCTTTTCGCGCAGGGCTTCACGCGGGCGGAGCATGGCTTCGTCGATCAGCGTGATCAACTCTTCTCGCGTCGGCGGCGTTTTCAGGTACTCGATAACCGTTGGTTCGATACCGGCGTGGCGTATCAACGCCAGCGTGTTGCGCGAGGTGCCGCACTCGGGGTTGTGGTAGATCGTTACCTTCATACTCAGCACGCTCCGCTGGCGCAGCAGCTACGGGTGGTTGCCGGCGCCTGCGCGTTGCTTTGGGCGACAGGCGCTGCCTCTTGAGCAGCTTCCACTACCCGCGCGGCGGCCGCCAGTGCGCGCGCCTCGGCGGCGCCTTTGCGTTCGCTGTAGCGGTCGACCAGATAATCGCTGCGGTCGCGCACCATCAAGGTGAACTTGAATAGCTCTTCCATCACGTCGACAACGCGATCGTAGAAGGGCGAAGGTTTCATGCGGCCGTTGTCGTCGAACTCTTGCCATGCCTTGGCAACGGACGATTGATTGGGGATGGTCACCATGCGCATCCAGCGCCCAAGCACGCGCAGCGCGTTGACGACATTGAACGACTGGGAGCCGCCACAAACCTGCATAACCGCCAGCGTGCGCCCTTGTGTTGGCCGCACACTGCCTTCTTCCAGGGGCAGCCAATCGATTTGGTTTTTGAACACACCGGTGACGGCGCCGTGACGTTCGGGGCTCACCCACACTTGGCCTTCCGACCATAGCGACAGTTGGCGCAACTCCCGCACCTTGGGGTGGCTTGCGGGCACGCTATCGAGCATGGGCAAGTCGTGCGGGTCGAACACGCGTGTTTCCGCGCCGAACTGCTGGAGTATCCGCTCGGCCTCCAGGGCCAGCTTGCGGCTGAAGGATTGCGGCCGCAGCGAGCCGTACAGAATGAGTATTCGCGGCGCATGGCTGGAACCCTCGGGCAACGCAAGCTTTTGCAGGCTGGGCTTGTCGAGCACGTCGGCCGTGATATGGGGTAGGTCATGCAGCGTCATGGCGGGTTTTCAAGCCGGTTGCGTAGATGTAATGATTCTATCATTATGGAAATATAGAATTACAACCATCGCAGTCAACCCGGATACACGGCGCCATGCATCCTTGTCGCGTTCTTTTTATCTGCACGGGCAATTCGGCCCGCAGCATTCTTTCCGAAGCCACGCTCAACTACCTGGGTAAGGGGCGGTTCGAGGCCTACAGTGCCGGCAGCAAGCCGACCGGGCAGGTGAACCCTTATGCTCTGGAAGAGTTGGCGATAGCGGGCATGCCTATCGATGGGCTGAGCAGCAAGTCGTGGGATCGTTTCGTGGGCGATGGCGCGCCGCCGCTGGATATCGTGATTACGGTGTGCGATAGCGCCGCTAGTGAGCCCTGTCCGGTGCTGTTTGGTGACTTCGTGCGGTCGCACTGGGGCCTGCCGGACCCCGCCGCGGTGAAAGGCGACCCCGCCGCCATCCATGAGGCCTTTCGCAAGGCCCACATGCTCATTACCTATCGCTTGATGGCGCTGTTGAATCTGCCGGTGGAGTCGATGAGCCCCAGCGAGTTGCAGCAGGCGCTTGATGGCATCGGTGCGCTCACGGGTGAAGACGACAACGAGGATGCCGCATGAACGACGCGACCACGGCCGATGCCGCAGCACCCGCGCAGGCGGCCCGCATCGGCTTTTTTGAGCGCTACCTCACCTTGTGGGTGGCGCTGTGCATCGTGGCCGGTACGTTGCTTGGTCACGCGATGCCGGGCACGTTCGAGGCGCTGGGCCACATGGAGGTCGCCAAGGTCAACCTGCCGGTGGCAGGCCTGATCTGGCTGATGATTATTCCCATGCTGCTCAAGATCGACTTTGGCGCGATGGCGGGCGTGCGAAAGCAATGGAAGGGCATCGGCGTTACGCTGTTCATCAACTGGGCAGTGAAGCCTTTCTCCATGGCCTTGCTTGGTTGGCTCTTTATTCGCCACGTGTTCGCGGCCTGGCTGCCGGCCGATCAACTCGACTCTTACGTGGCGGGCCTGATTCTGCTCGCTGCGGCGCCATGCACGGCCATGGTGTTTGTGTGGAGCAACCTGTGCGGTGGCGAACCGACGTTTACCCTCAGCCAGGTGGCCGTGAACGACGCCATCATGGTGGTGGCGTTTGCCCCGATTGTGGGGTTGCTGCTGGGCATATCGGCGATCACGGTGCCGTGGAACACGCTGATGCTGTCGGTGGTGCTCTATATCGTGGTGCCGGTGTTGATCAGCGTTGTGCTGCGGCGTTGGGTGCTGGCGCGCGGCGGCCAGGCGGCGCTGCAACGCCTGCTGGGTCAGTTGGGGCCGATTTCGCTGGGCGCGCTTTTGCTTACGCTGGTGTTGCTGTTTGGTTTTCAGGGGCAGCAGATTCTGGCTCAGCCACTGATTATCGCGATGCTCGCCGTGCCGATTCTGATCCAGGTGTATTTCAATGCGGGCCTGGCCTACGTGCTGAATCGCAGGCTCGGCGTGCCGCATTGCGTTGCCGCGCCTTCGGCGCTTATCGGCGCCAGCAATTTCTTTGAGCTGGCCGTGGCGACGGCTGTGGGTTTGTTTGGCGTGCACTCGGGGGCCGCCTTGGCCACGGTGGTCGGCGTTCTGATTGAAGTACCGGTGATGTTGTCGGTGGTTCGCATCGTTACCGTGAGCAAGCACTGGTACGAAACCCGTACAGCCTGATCGGAGGCGCCATGCAAGGTCACTACAACGTTCTGTTCGTATGCACGGGCAATTCGGCGCGAAGTCTGCTGGCCGAGGCGATTACGAACCATGTTGGGCAGGGCCGGTTCCACGGCTACAGCGCGGGAAGCCAGCCCAAGGGCTTCGTTTATCCGCAGACACGGGATGTGCTTCGCGCAGTTGATCTGCCCACGGAGTCGCTACGCAGCAAGGGTTGGGAGGAGTTCACTCGCCCGGGCGCTCCGGTCATGGATTTCGTCATTACCGTGTGCGACCAGGTTGCCGGCGAAGTATGTCCGGCATGGCCCGGCGCCCCTATCACGGCACACTGGAACATTCCTGACCCGGCCAAGGTCACGGGGGAGCCGGAGGTGACGTACAAGGCCTTTGTGCTCGCGCGCAATCTGCTCCAACAACGCATAAGCCTGCTGATGAATCTTCGCATGGAGGCACTCGACCGCCTGGCCATCACCAGCCAGTTGGCAGCGATCGGGCAGGCCGTAGCGCCCCCAAGCATGCCCCTTTGAATAGGCCTGACCCACGTATCTCCGGGCATTCCTTTACACTGCGCGGGACCAAGCGACGTACTCATTTCTTCCATGCAGACCAAACAGGCCATTACCGTTCTCTCCGCGCTCGCCCAAGAGTCGCGTTTGGCTGTGTATCGCCTGCTGGTTGAACACGCCCCCGATGGTTTGGCCGCAAGCGCCATTGCCGAGCGATTGGGGTTGGCCAACGCCACGTTGTCTTTCCACTTGAAAGAGTTGGTGCACGCTGACCTGATCACCAGCCGGCAAGACGGCAGGTTCATCTACTACTCGCCCGTTCTTGAGGTGATGAACGATCTGGTGGGGTTCCTTACCGAAAACTGCTGCTGCGCCACAGGCAAAGCCTGCACTCCGTCCCCCAAGCCCAAAACATTGGCCGCCACGCGTCCACGAAAACGCACGGCGTGATCGGGGCGCTAGGGAAGGTTCGATAAGCTGCATGGTGCTCGTCATTCCTGCGCAGGCAGGAAGCGTTTCTCAACAGCCGACGGGCCGGTCATCCAGCGACTTGACGCTCAACGATTCACAGACAGCCGGTAAGCAGGCCTTAGGCTGTCTAAAAGCACATCCTGCTCTCGCACCCTTTTGGGGGTTCGCTGGGATGACCATCAAGGTGTGAGCATCCCCAGCGCGAGCGCCTTCGGATAACGCATGCCGCTCACAGCAAAACGCCCAGCGATGTCTCGCCGGGCGTTTTGTTTTGCGGGTGAGGGTGGGGCAGGTGAGCCACGGTGCCGCGGCCATGGGGCTCGTAGTACGTCCTACGTGACCCATCGTCGCATCGCGCCCCATCAAATGGCGGTATGCGCGGTGGTTCAGTCGCTGAGGCAACGGAACCATCAGGTATCGATGCGAGGCCCAACCTTTGTCGGTATGCCGCCTACTTGGCTTTGGCAGGTTCCAGCGACTTGCCGTCGATGAAGCGACGGATGGCAGGAATAGTGATATTGGGGGCCTCCTCCATCAACCAGTGGCCGGCGTTGGGTACCACCAGTTCCGTCACGTTAGTGGCGGCATTGCGCATGACGACAGCCTCGTTGGCGCCGAAGGATTTCTCACCGCCGATGGCGAGTACCGGCATGGTGAGCTTGGTTGTCATGGCGGCTTTGTTGTCTTCGGCGTCTTTCCTTATGGCGCGAAACTGCGCGAATGCGTCGTGCATGGCGCCGGGACGAGCATAGAGCTCGGCATAGTGTTGGCGAGTGGCTTCGTCCACCTTGGTGGGGTCGCCAGCGAACTCGTTCCAGAAGCGATCGAGGTAGATGCGCTCACGGCCAGCGACAAGGCGCTCCATATCGGGGCCGCCGAAATCGAAATGCCAAAGGGCGGGCAGGCGCACGATTTGATCCCACGGCGGAATGCCAGGTACGGGAGCATCCATGACCACCAAGCGATCCGTTTTGTCGGGGTAGCGCGTGGCATAGGCATACGCCACCATGGTGCCAATGTCATGCCCAACCACCGCCGCGTGGTCGATATGTAGCTGGGTAAGCACGCTGCGAATATCCGCCGCTTGGGTCCGCTTGTCGTACCCGTCTTCAGGGTGGGAGGACAAACCCATGCCTCGCAGGTCGGGCACCACGACGGTGTGGTTGCGCGCGAGGTCGGCAGCTAGGGGCGCCCACATGTCGCCGGTGTCACCAAAGCCATGCAGCAGCACGACGGCCGGGCCTTTGCCGCCCACGCGAACATGGATCGTCGCGCCATCGGTTTGAATATCCTGGACGCGAAAGGAGGAAGGAAAGGGTTGAACGCCGGCCACAGCGATGGCGCTGAAGCCTGCAAGCAGGCACGCCAGGAGAAACGAGCGAATCATGGTTATGACTCCCTGCAAGGGTGAAAAATGGAGTGAAGCCCCTGGAGCAAATGGGCGGCGACGGCCCTTTTCATCGCGTAGTTCAATGCAGCAGCCGTCATGTGCGCGTGATCGAGACATGGTCGTGCGCGCGTCATACCGTGCCTGGTGGCAAGGCGAAGTGGTCCGGCGCGTCGGGAAGTGACGTGGTGCTGGCAGGCACCAGGCTAAGGCTTGCGCCCATACTCAGCACAACCTTGTGGTTCGAGCACGACATATCGTTGCTCCAGAGGGTGGATGGCTGACGCCGGGCGGCGCCGCTGGAGAGACATTGCGCTATCGCCAGGGCGATGACTTACCAGTTGCGCGATGGACACGTGCGATTTCGTCGAACGTCTTAGGGCAGCGGCGCGTGTGGGTGGCCTCGTGCCAAGTGGCGGGCGCCCTGGCCGCGAGGAACGGCGATGCCAAGCGCATTTGCCGAGCAGGCTGCTTGGCTCAGCGCCGCCCGGCGGGGCTTACCTCACCGTGGATAGGCTTGCGACATAAAAGCGCCTCAGTAAGGCGTAACCATTGAACCCGGAGTTGGCGCATCAGTTCCCAACCTCCACCACCGACTGGAGGGATGAGCCCATGAAGCGTTGCAATCTGTTGAAGGGTGCTTTGATCAACGCTTGCGCAAGACGGTGAGCGGTACGAGCACGTACTTCGCGCCGAGTGAAGCAGGAGCACTTCTCGCAGAAAACCCCGGCGCCTGGACGGACTACGTGTGGCTCAATGGACGCTTGATTGGGCGTATCACTGGGGGGCAATTCCAGTCGATCCACGATGATCAAGTGGGGCGCCCCGAAGCCATCACCGACGGCGGTGGCATGTTGGTATGGCGGGCGAAGAACTTCGCATTTGATCGCACGGTGACGGTAACCAACACGGTGCCGCTCAATCTAGGCTTCCCCGGCCAGTATTACGACGCAGAATCGGGGCTGTGGAACAACGGGTTTCGTGACTACAGTCCAGCCCTTGGGCGGTATGTAGAAAGTGATCCCTTGGGGCAGGCGGCTGGTGTGAATACATATGCCTATGTGCTGGGCAACCCACTGAGCGGAGTCGATCCTAAAGGGTTGGCAGTGGGCACTTTCGGGGTGAGCGGCGTCCTAGCAAATTTGACAGGTCTCACTCCCGGGGTCGGTTACTATATTGACAGCTATGGAAACTATGGGACGTACAAGACCTTTGGTGGCGGCTTCTCAACGCTTGGGAACCTAAGCTTAGGCATAAGCGCTTCTTATTTTGGATCGACAGGTCATGGCGACCCGGTGAGTTACGAGGATTTTGTAGGCGCCTTCCTAAACGCAAGTGCTGGTGGAAATGCTGATGGCCTGGGCGGGTCCATTGACGCATATATTGATCCGCTGAACCCCAGTCACTTTGGCGTCGGAGGCACACTTAGCGTCGGGCGCCCTGGCATCTCTGCTACCGCTGGTGCAACCAATACAGAGGTATGCCCGGGCGGAAACGTTAAGGTCGACATCATGTCCGCCATCTCAAACAGAATAAACATGATGATGATGGGTGCACCTTGGTAGGAGGGCCGATGTTTTCCCCTATTCGATTTGTCTTCACAACCATAATTCTCGCCGGGTCCGTGCTTTTGATTAGCATCCCTGGGACTAGAATTGTGCGATTTTTCGTACTGACCGACGAGTTTCGGGTCGATGGTTCGCGCCTCGTTTGTGAGCAACCGCGAAACAATAGATGTGTCATGCACTACACGATAGATCGCCCCGGAATTGGTGCTGATGACTTCGTGCCTTTCGGCGAGCAATTCAGTTTCTACCCGTTGGAGAGTGGCCTTTCATTCAAAAAGAATCGGCGCGGGTTCACATACGAACTGAATGGTCGGACTGAGCGCTGGCCGGCGCTCTGGGAGCAACTGAGGATGCTAGCGCTCGGCTCCCTTGGGCTGCTGGTTTGGTACGCCATAGGAGGGCTCGGTGTTCTCAGGAGCTGGTTGAATCTCGCCTCAACTAGCCGGGTCAAACGCTCAATATAAAGCCTTGGAGTACATTGACTCTGAATTGCGCACCGAAGGCCCACCCGCAAACAAAAAGCCCGGCGATTGCTCGCCGGGCTTTTTGCTTTATTGGGGTGGGCTCTATTTAATTGACCGCCAAGATCCTTATGGAGCAAGGCTTTTAAAGCTGCGCCAGTTCAAAATGCCCCCAAAAATGCCCCCGGTGAATGCTGGCTGATTTAGGTATATTGCGCCGAGTGTGCATAGGGTGTATGCCGACCGGGGTTGACCGGTAGATTCGCGGGGGAGTTTCAGTGGCACTAATCAAATGCCCGGACTGTAGTGCGGACATCAGTGATGTTGCGCCTACGTGTATTCGATGCGGGCGTCCGCTGAGAAGCGACGGATCGTCGGGGATCAGCGGTGAACTACCGAATATGCACGCCACACAGCGGCGGGCCACCTCGCAAGCGCGATCAAGTAAGGAATTGTCGGGAGGCTTTGTTGTTTTGGTATTCGTGGCACTGGGCTTCTGGCTTTATCACCATACCGCTCCGTCTGACAGCCCCGCCCAGTCGCAACATGCGGCGACTCAGCAAGAGTCATTTGAATCGATACGCGGTAGCCGCCTAAGTGCATACGAAGCTGCCACAAACGAGATCCAAAAATCGGCCATTTTTAACGAGGCCTGTTCGTTGCTGACTTGCCGACAATCTGTGAAAGACGGAGATAGCCGGTTTCTGGCAGAGCATGCATTGCGGTGTCTTCCTGTGCATTTGTGTACAGGACGCAATGTTGGGGATGGCGGCAAGATCAAAGAATTGCCTGAAATCCTCCCGAAGCGGAGATTTGGCTACATGCGGCGTTGACGTCTTCTCAGGGTGCTAGTTTGGCTACCACGGAAGCGTCAATTTCCCCACCATACAGGCAGCGGGTGATGGCAGCGACCTGCTCACGTAGGGGCAAGTTGTACCTACTTCGAAAGTGCCTAGTCATCACATGCACGAAGAACTCCCTACCTGCTCCGATAGAGTCCGGCCTGTATACGTCAGGTTTCGTCCTGCTCCAGGCTTTGGCCCCTTCCTCCAGTGACGTCAACACGTTTGCTTCCTTTCCAAGGAAAACTTTCGACGAGATTGCGCCTAGGAACAGCGCGTCGCAGTTATCGCTACCAGGAAGCTTTCCAAGCTTCGCCTTGGCATCGTCAAGAAGATATTTTTCGAAGTCTTCATTGCTGCCAGATTGGAGTGCGTTTGATAGAGGGGTGGTTAGCGCTTGCCTAATCTGCATGGGCACTCCGCCGACCTCATCGAGAGCAAAAATTGCATCACGCAGTTGTGCGGATAGCTTTGCAATTTTTGCTCCGCGTTTCTTTCTTTCACTACTCGAGACGGCGACCAGTGCAGGCGCCCCCCGAAACCCAAGGGCAGCCGCATTGAGCAATGAAAAGCAATCGCCATCAGTGGAAGGCTCTTTGTCCTTGCTCCTGCGGCGATTAATGGCTTTCCATACAGTTGAGCAGTCTTTGTCGAAAATTATTCGGCGTGAAACCTGCTCGCACTCGCTTTCCCCAGGGGGGGGCTTTCGCGGGCCGTAGAAGGTCGCTCTGCAACAAGTGCTTGCCGATTTGGCCATAGGCTAAATACTCCTCCCAAGCCCAATCCGGCACCCATTTTGGTTTGCTATCCACGCGTGTGCCCTCGCACCTTTAAGAGTAGCCATACCGACCGGGAAAAGTGCCAAGTGTTGGAATCATTGCCCTAAGTATGGCAATTCCGGCTTTCATCTGGCCTTTCGCGTGATTGCCACCACGTTGCTTCCGGCCTTCAGTGTGTCCAAATAATCCGCCCATGCGTTCATCATCTTGCAGCGTTCTGCAAGGTGCGCGGTGCGGTTATATGCCCGGCCATTTGGGTCCTTGACCGCATGTGCCAGCTGGTGCTCGATGTAGTCGGGACGAAAATGCAGTACCTCATCCAGCACTGTACGTGCCATTGCGCGGAAGCCGTGTCCACTCATTTCATCGGTTCCATAGCCCATGCGGCGTAAGGCCGATAAGACAGCGTTGTTGCTCATCGGGCGTTGCGGACTTCGCGCGCTGGGGAAGACAAAGCGACCACGCCCAGTCAGTGCGTGCAGCTCGCGCAGGATCGCAACGGCTTGCGGTGCCAGCGGGACTAGATGAGGCTCTCGCATTTTCATCTTCTCGGCTGGAATGTTCCATTGACCGCCATCTAGATCAAATTCCGCCCATTCGGCTCGCCGCAACTCGCCCGGGCGTACGAATAGCATGGGGGCCAGTCGCAACGCGCATTTCGTCACCAGCGAGCCCTGATATGCGTCCATCGCGCGCAACAGGCCACCAATTGCGCCTGGTTCTGTGATGGCGGCGAGATGCGTTTGTTTGACTGGGGGGAGGGCACCCTTTAGGTCCGCAACTGGGTTGCGTTCCGCACGGCCAGTGGCGATGGCGTAGCGCAATATTTGTCCGCAATTTTGCAGTACGCGGTGGGCGGACTCGACCGCACCTCGGTCGACGATCCGGTTGACGGTCGCCAGCAGTTCTTTTGCGGTTATGTCCGCAATCGGTCTGTCCCCTAGCCACGGAAATACATCATTCTCCAACCGCAGCATGACCCGGCTGGCGTGCAGCTCCACCCACGTTGCTGATTGCTTTGCGTGCCATTCGCGCGCTACGACTTCAAAGCTGTTGGCGGCACGTTCCTCGCCAGCCGCTTTGGCAGCTTTGCGCTGCTCAGAGGGATCGATTCCTGCCGCCAGCAACTTTCGTGCTGCATCGCGTTTGTCGCGGGCGTCTTTTAGCCCGGTATCTGGATACGACCCCAGAGCTAGTCGTTTCTCTTTGCCCCCGTGGCGATACTTCAGGCGCCAGAGTTTTCCCCCAGCAGGCGAAACTTCGAGGTACAGGCCACCACCATCAAAAAGCCGCCGTGGCTTGTCGGCAGGTTTTGCCGAGCGGATCGCCGTATCACTCAAGGGCATGGGGGCATCGCCTATGCGATAGAAGGGGCATGCCCCCGATCATGCCCCCGTCTGGGGGCAGATTTCAACGCATGCGGTTGGACGCTATTGGACACAAAAAAGGCCGGAACCGTTGCTATAGCTAGGGTTTCCGGCCTTCGTTGTACGTCGTTGGACGCTGTATTGGTGGAGGTGGGCGGAGTCGAACCGCCGTCCGAAGGCGTTTGACGCCCGGTACTACATGCTTAGCTCACCGTTAGATCTCGTCCCGCGACAGCACAGTGTGCAAAGCGCATCGAAGGACCAGCCTGCTTGATTTAACCCTTACCGACAGGCGGCAGCTTTGGGCGATCTCGTGATAATGACCCTACATCCACGAGCACGAGCACAAGTGGGTTCGGGGCTAGGCCTTAAGCGGCCAGAGCGTAGTTGTCGTCGTTGGCAACTATAAGTTTGCGGCTGGATTAACGAGGAAAGCTGCCCCCTCGGCATGCACCAAGCCATCTCACTACCCCCGTCGAAGCCAGGACACCCCCGGGGAAAGCTGAAGCTGGTCAGGCAGTATATGGAGGCCGGTGGCCTTTCTACAAGGCCGCGCGTCAAAGGTAAGGTGTGCGCGGTCCACCAACGGAACGGATGAGCCATGGTGCGGATACGTCAGGCGGGTGTGCCCGATGCGGGCGTGATGACCGAGTTGCGTTGTGCGTTTCTGGAGGAGGAGCTGGGGCATACCCTGCCCGATGGCTTTGCCGACCAGCTACGCAGCTGGATCGAGGAGGCCGCGCTGGATGGCCGCCTGTTGTTCTGGCTGGCCGAGTTGGAGGGGCGGGTGGCCGGCTGCGTGGCGGTGAACCCGTACCCGCATATGCCCTCGACCTACTTCCCATCGGGCGTGGGTTGGTATTTGCTCAATATGTACGTGAAGCCGGCCTATCGACGGCAGGGCGTGGCGAGTGCCTTGCTCACGGCGGTGGGCGCGTCGGCGCGCGAGTACGGCGTGGATGCGGTGAACCTCCATGCAACGGCCATGGCGCATGACTTGTACGAGCGCTTCGGCTTTATCACCTCGGTGGATGCCATGAACTTGTCGCTGGCGGTGCGCGAGGCGGTACCGGCGCAACGGGTGGCGGCGGGTGAGGGCGGGTGAGGGCTGGGCTGAGTGTTTCTGGCCGCTGATGGGTAGGTTGTCGGGCGCGGAGGTCGCTGGATCCCCGCGTTCGCGGGGATGACGATCAAAGGAGTTCGCGGCGTATTTGAGCGTGGCCGTCAACGGCGCAAGCGGTGCGTTCGCGGCGATGGCGGTCCAAAAGGGCCAGTGGTGTGTTTGCGGGACGGCGGCCAGAGGCCCAGGCGATGCGACCGCGGGGATGACGATCGACGGCGCGCGGCGTGTTCGCGGGATAGCCGTCAACGGCACAGGCGAGGCCCTCGTGCCGGAGGATGGCCCAAAGCGCAGGCGGCGCGTTCGCGTGACGGGAGGGGCGAACACGTGGCCGGCTTGTTTGTGCCGATGGCCGCTGCGGGCGCGGCGGCATGTGCGTAGCGAGGGTGGCGTGCGCAGGGTAGGCCGCTGAGGTGTGACCTCAGCGGTTGTGCGCGCGCATGGTGCGCTGCTTCTCGCGCTGCCAGTCGCGTTCCTTTTCGGTTTCGCGCTTGTCGTGGGCTTGCTTGCCCTTGGCCAGGCCAATTTCCACCTTCACCTTGTTGCCTTTCCAGTACATGGCCATGGGGATGAGGGTGTAGCCCTTGCGTTCGACGGCGCCGATGAGGGTGTCGATCTCCTCTCGGTGCAGCAGCAGCTTGCGCGTGCGGCGGTCGTTGGCGATCACATGGGTGGAGGCGCTGATCAGCGGCGGGATGGATGTGCCCACCAGCTGGATTTCGTTGCGAATCACCATGGCGTAGCTGTCGCCAAAGTTGATGCGCCCGGCGCGCAGCGATTTGACCTCCCAGCCTTGCAGCTCGATGCCGGCCTCGAAGCGCTGGTCGATGTGGTACTCGTGGCGCGCGCGCTTGTTGAGCGCGATGGTGCCGCCAGCTTGTTTGTCTTTGTCCTTAGGCTTGGCCATGTCCGTTAAACTTCGGGCTGTTTGCCCTGATGAGGGTTCGGCCAACGGGGCCGTTACCCAGAGATTTTGAGAAGAGGCTGAAGTGATCGAGATCCGCCGCAGCGCCCTGGTGCGATATTCGCCGGCCCAGATGTTCGACCTCGTCAATGAGGTTGAAGCATACCCAAAGCGTTTCCCTTGGTGTGTCGCCGCGCAAGTTCTGGAGCGAAGCGATGATGTGCTGGTGGCCCGGCTGGATCTCAAGTACGCCGGGTTCCGCCAGAGCTTTACTACCCGCAATACCACGGTGCGTCCGCAGCGCCTGCACATGAGCCTGGTGGATGGCCCGTTCCGCAGCCTGGATGGGCTGTGGGAGTTCATCGCGCTGGGCGACGCTGGCTGCAAGATCAGTTTTGCGCTGGATTTCGATTACGCCGGCAAGCTGGGCGGCACGGCACTCAAGCTGGGCTTCCAGGGGCTGGCGGGCCGCATGGTGGACGATTTCTGCCGCGAGGCGGAGCGTGCCTATGGCTGAGTCCATCACGGTGGAGGTGGTGTACGCCGAGCCCGCGGGGCAAGTGGTTCGCCGTGTGTCGTTGCCGGCGGGCAGCACGGTGATGCAGGCGGTGGAGGCTTCGGGCGTGCTGCAAGCCGTGCCCGGGCTGACCATCGACCCGTCGCGGCTGGGCATTTTTTCCCGTAAGGCGACGCCGGATCAGGTGTTGGCGGAGGGCGACCGGGTGGAAATCTACCGGCCGCTTACACTGGACCCCAAGGAAGCTCGCCGGCGTCGCGCCCACGAAGGCTGACGCCGGCCAGTGGCGAAGGCTTAGTGGCCTTCGTCGCCGCTGCCGTCCTTCTTCTCGGGCGTGCCGCTGGTGTTCTTGTCACCCTGGGTTTCGTCCACCGGGTAGCTGGCGTGGTACTTCTTGGTGTCCTTGACCAGCTGCTGGGCGTCTTCGGCAAAGAAGTCGCCCTCGGTGCGCACCAGCACGTCGTTGTTGAAGGTGAGCTTGAGGCTGCGGACCTTGATGGGGCCGCCGCGATGCTGCTGGGTGGACACGTAGTTCCACTCGTTCTGATTGAACGGCGAGTTCACCGAGGGCGAACCCATGAGAACCAGCACCTGGCGCTTGGTCATGCCGGGCTGCAGCTGATCCACGTTCTTCTTGTCGAGCAGGTTGCCCTGCTGCACGTCGGGGGTATAGATGAGGCGGCAGCTGGCCAGCGAGAGGGCCAACATGGCAAAACCCAGCGTGCGAATCAGCTTGTGCATGCGTGTTGCGTCCGGATCGTAAAGGTGTCGGATGATACACTAACGGCCTTGTGGCGCCGTGTGCGTGGAGCTTGATATGGAACAGGAAACCAAAGAACTGCGCAAAGCCGGGCTGAAAGTCACCCACCCCCGTATGCGTATCCTGCAGATCTTCGAGGATGAAGAGGCGCACCACCTCACCGCCGAAGATATCTACAAGCGCCTGCTGGCCGACCAGGAAGACATCGGCCTGGCCACGGTGTACCGCGTGCTGACCCAGTTCGAGGCCGCCGGTATCGTCGTCAAGCACAATTTCGAGGGCGGCCAGGCCGTCTACGAGCTGGACCGCGGCAAGCATCATGACCACATGATCGATGTGGACAGCGGAAAGGTCATTGAGTTCGTGAGCGAGGAGATCGAGCGTCTCCAGCACGAAATCGCCGCCCGCCACGGCTACGTCATCGAAGATCACAGCCTGGTGCTGTACGTGCGCCCCAAGAAGGGCGGCAAATAAGCCATTACGCCCGTAGGGGCGACCAGGGCCGGTAGCGCCAAGCGCTGCCGGCCTTTTTGTTTGCTTGGCAGGAGGGTGCGATGCCGAGAGCCCGTGGTACCCAGGGATGCGACACCGAGGTTGGCGAGCGCGCAAAAAAAAAGCCGCGGGAGGACTCCTGTCCGCCCTGCGGCTGATCCGTTACCGGATGGCTCCATGAATAGGCGAGTTGCTCGCGCTACCCGGTACACCACCGATTCCGGCGGAACGGCATCCTGCCGTTCTTCATGCCCACCGTCCCCACGGTTGGCATGGCTCACCATCTTGCGATGGTGGCTCCCCCACATCGATGGATTGAGACTAACGAAGCCTTCACAGCCCGGCTATTGGAAAATTTCCTATGTAACCGTTGTTCATGAGCGCGCCGGATCGGCGACGTTCGTGCTGCTTCGCAGCAAAATGCGCAAATGCACGCCCTGGGCCTCGGGGCGTACGCGGAACAGACCGCCCAGCGAGGTCACCCGATCGCGCATGCCTTGCATGCCGCGGCCGCCCCGAGGAATGCGGGCCGGCAGGCCGATGCCGTTGTCGCGGATGTCCAGCAGGGCCAAGGCCGTGCCCTGGCGCTCGCCGATGCGCAGACGCAGCTGGAACAGGTCGGCGTGGGCGTGTTTGACGGCATTGGTGGCGCTTTCCTGCACCAGACGGTAGATCACGGTGCGGGTGTCGTCGTCGAGCAGGCGGGGGTCGCCGTGCAGGTCGGTGCGGTAGGCCACCCCGGCGGCGGAGAGCAGGTCGCGAATGGGGCCTTCGTCCAGGGCGCGCAAGAGGCCGAATTCGTCGAGCACGGCGGGGCGCAGGTCGTCCAGCAGGCGGTGCAGGGCGCGGCGCATGTGGCCAAGGATGGTGTTGATGGACACCCCAATGTCGTCCATGCCGGCCTGTGCCAGTCGGGATTGGGCCAGCTTGAGGTGGGTCTGGATGGCGGTAAGGTTTTGGCCCAGCTCGTCGTGCAGTTCGGCGGCCATGTGGCGGCGCTGGTTTTCCTCGGTTTGCAGGTTGCCGCGGGCGGCGTCGCGCAATTGGCGAGCAAGGTGGTCCAGGCGGCGGTTCACGGCGGCCAAGTACACGTTCTGCTCGGCCACGCGCTCGCTGCTACGACGCAGGGCGTCAGTGGCCGAGCCCAGCATCAATGCGCCAGTGCCCGCCACGGCTAGGAACAGTTCACCGGCGGCGCCGGGCGCGCCGTGGCCGGCGTAATGGTCCACCAGGGTCATGCCCATGCTGGAGATGAGCATGGCCAGGCTGGCGCCGCGCCAACCGTGGCGGAAGGCGAAGTACAGCACCGGTGCCAGCGACAGCACGCGGGCGAACTGCGGTTGCGGCGCGGCATGGGAGGACAACACCAGCAGAATCGCCATGGAGGGCAATAGCACCAGCAAGCCATCCATGAGCAGGCGCCCCAGTGCACTGCGGTTGAGTCGAGCGCGCAGCAGCATGATCAGCAGGGGCACCACCAGCAGCACGCCCACGTAGTTGCCGAGCAGATCCTGGCCCAGCGCTTGCACCATCATGTCGGGGCTGGGGCTGGCGTGGATCAGGGCCAGCAAAACGGCGTCGGTGGCCGTGGTGGCGGCGACGGTGAAGGCCGCGGACAACAGCAGGCGGGCGACGTCTTCGGGGTCGCGCAGGCTGGCGTGCAGGTTGGTGCGACGCATAAGCGTGAGGCAGATGGCCACCACCACCGGCTCGGGCAGCTCGCCCAGAATGAAGCCGCTCCAGCCCATCGGAAAGCCGTGTACCAGTGCGATCAGCCCGGTGGCGGCGAACTCCGCACCCAGCAGCCATGGCCACATGCGCCACGGCGCCAGCAGCAGAGCGCCAAAGCGCAGGCCATAGGGCAGCATCCAGTACGGTTGCTCGGTGGGCCAGAGCAAAAGCCAGAGCAGGAAGTAGGCTGCGCCAAGCAGCATGTCGGCGCCAGGGAGCGCAAAGGTCTTCGATCGCATGCGCGGGATGTTACATGGCAGACCCGGCGCGGCAGGAGGTGCCCGGGTCCGTTCGGCACGCGCGTGGCGGCCGCGGCCTAACGTGTGCGGCTAAAGGGAGCAGATGGCTCTCTCGTGTGGCGTATGGGTTGCGCGTTCACTCACTGGGGGTGCGTGGCACGGTGCGCTCTGTGAACATCGCGGCATCCGAGGCAAAGGGCCGCCAAAATCCCTATGCGGCCCCTGTCGGGACTGCTATACATACAGCCCATGTACAGCATTGTTCTGGTCGATGACCATGCCATCGTCCGCGAGGGGTTCAAGCGGCTGATCGAACTGGAACCGGATCTGGAGGTGGTTGCGGAGTGCCGCAGCGCCGACGATGCGGTGGAGGCGGTTGGCTCGCGGCGGCCCGATCTCGTGGCCCTCGATCTCTCGCTGCCCGACGGCAGCGGGCTGCCGTTGATTGAGCACCTGCGCAGCGTGGCGCCGGATACCCGCATTGTGGTGCTGAGCATGCACGACGGGGAGCCTTACGTGTCCGAGGCGTTGCGCCGTGGCGCCAGCGGTTACGTGACCAAGGGCGTGGCGCCGGAAGAACTGGTGGCCGGCCTGCGCACGGTGATGCAGGGCGAGTGTTTCTTAAGCTCGGATTTGCGCAAGCGCCGCGCCGAGCGGCCCAATGAATCGCGCGACCCCATCCATCGCCTGACGGCACGCGAGCGCGAGGTGTTTCTGCTGCTCGCCGCCGGCCGCGCGCCCAAGCAGGTGGCGGGCGAACTGGGGATCGGCCAGAAGACCGTCTACATCCACCGCGCCAGCCTGATGGGCAAGCTGGGCGCCGGTTCGGAACTGGATCTCTACCGCATGGCGGCCGAACGCGGCCTGTTGCCCCAGCGCGGCTGAGCCTGGCGGTCACTACGTAGCCCCGTCATGGGGCTGGCTGTTGTCGTGACGCGCGCGCACCACGCGATGCGCCCGTCAGGCGCATCGCGTGGGTTGGCTCAAACCTGCGCCCGCTCCAGCATTTGCTTGGCGTGTGCGCGGGTTTCGCGGGTGATTTCCACGCCGCCCAGCATGCGTGCCAGTTCGTCGCGGCGGCCGTTGGCATCCAGCTTTTCGATGCGGGTGCGGGTGGATTCGCCATCGCTGGCCTTGCTCACGCGCAGATGCGCGTGGCCTTGCGCGGCCACCTGGGGCAGGTGGGTGACACACAGCACCTGACGCTGGCCGCCCAGGGCGCGCAGCTTCTGGCCGACCACTTCGGCCACGGCGCCGCCGATGCCGGTGTCCACTTCGTCGAACACCATGGTGCCGATGGTGTCCTTGCCCAGCGTGGCCACTTCGATGGCCAGGCTGATGCGCGCCAGTTCACCACCGGACGCCACCTTGCGCAGGGCGCGCGGTGGCTGGCCGGGGTTGGCGCTGACCAGCAGCTCGCAACGCTCGCGGCCTTGCGGGTCGGGCTCGCCATCGGCGGTGGCTTCCAGCTCCACCACCAGGCGGCCGCCGCTCATGCCCAGTTCGCTCATCAGTGCGCTTACCTCGCCGCCGAGGCGGCCGGCGGCGTCTTGGCGGGCGCTGCTGAGCTTGCTGGCCTGTTCGTCGTAGTGCTGTTGCAGGCGGTTGCGCTGGCTGGCGAGTTTCTCCAGTGCATCGCCGGCGCCTTCGAGTTCGTCGAGCTCGGCGCGCAGCGTGCCGGCCTTGTCGTGCAGTTCGGCCACTGTCACGCGGTGGCGGCGCGAGAGTTCGTGCAGGCGGGTGAGATGGGTGTCCACCTCGGCGTAGCGGTCCGGGTCCAGGTCGACGTCCAGCGCGTAGCGGCCCAGGCCGTCGGCGGCTTCGCTGAGCTGGATGGAGGCATTGTCCAGCAGCTCCAGCATGGGCGCGAGGCGGTCATCGAGCGCGGCCAGCTTGCTCATTTCCAGTTGGGCGCGGCCCAGCGCGCGGCGCAGGGCGAATTCGCTCTCGCCATCGAGCAGTTCGACCACGTTGCCTGCGCCTTCGGCCAGGCGACCGGCGTTGGCGAGGCGCTTGTGGTTGGCTTCCAGTTCGGTGAGCTCGGCGGCGGGCAGGGCCCATTTTTCCAGCTCGGCCAATTCGTGGCTGAGCAATTCGATGCGCTGCTCGCGATCGTCGCCGCCGCTGAGCTTGCGGATGCGCTGGCCCAGGTCACGCCATTGCTGCGCCAGTTCGCGCACCTGGGCAACCAGCGCCTCGTTGCCGGCGTAGGCGTCAAGCAGCTCCATCTGGTGGGCGCGTGACAGCAGGGCCTGATGCTCGTGCTGGCCGTGGATCTCCACCAGCAGCGTGGCCAGTTCGCCGAGCTGGCTGGCGTTGGCCGGGCGCCCGTTGATCCAGGCGCGCGAGCTGCCCTCGGCGCGGATCACGCGACGCAGCTGGCAGCTGTCCTCCTCGTCCAGCTCCTCGCGTTGCAGCCAGGCGCGGGCCTCGGGCAGGTGGGTCAGGTCGAACTCGGCGGTGAGCTCGGCGCGGTCGCTGCCGGCGCGCACCATGCCGCTGTCGGCGCGGGCGCCGGCCAGCAGCATGAGGGCGTCGACCAGCAGGGACTTGCCGGCGCCGGTTTCGCCGCTGACCACGGTGAGCCCGGGGCCGAAAGCGATCTCGGCTTCTTCGACGACGGCGAAATGACGAACGTAGAGCGAGGTGAGCATGGGCGCTGGTGTGGTGAAGTCGGGCGATTGTAAGGGGCGGGGGCTAGGGGACGGATAGAGGGGAGTCTCCCGGGGCGGTTTGAACCCGCTCCCCGACGCCCTCCCCCAGGCCGTTTCCAGACGGTTTCTTGCAAACTTTTTCCCGAGACCTTATTTCTTTGCTGTCTCACGGATTGCTACAGCATGCCCGCCGCCGATCTCGATGCCCGCGCACGACGCCTCTTGCGCACATTGATTGCCCAATACCTTGCCGACGGCGAGCCGGTAGGGTCGCGCACGCTTTCCCGCTCCTCGGGGCTGGACGTGAGCCCGGCCACCATCCGCAACATCATGGCCGACCTGGAAGACGCCGGGCTGGTGGCCTCGCCGCATACCTCGGCCGGCCGCGTGCCCACGCCGCGCGGGTTGCGCCTGTTCGTGGACAGCCTGATCGAGCTGCAGCCGCTGCCCATCGAGGAGATGGCCCGCTTGCGCCGCGAGCTGCCCCCGGGGCTCACCACCACGCGCGACCTGCTGGGCAATGTGTCGACCCTGCTGTCGGCCATGACCCGCTTTGCCGGCGTGGTGACGGTGCCGCGCCAGGCGGATTTCCCGCTGCGCCATATCGATTTCGTGCCGCTGCCCGACGCCCGCGTGCTGGTGATCCTGGTGTTTTCGGACAACCAGGTGCAGAACCGCATCGTGCAGCTGGACAAGCCGCTGGACAGCCGGGAGCTGGAGCAGGCGGCCAACTACCTCAACAGCCAGTTCGCCGGCCTGCGCCTGGACGACATCCGCGCCCACCTGCTGCGCGAGCTGCGCGAAGCGGGCAGCGAGCTCAACCGCCTGCTGTCCAGCGCGGTGGAACTGGCGGCGGCCTCGTTCGCGCCACCGAGCCAGGGTGGCAGCGACGACGTGCTGGTGAGCGGCCAGACCAACCTCATGGGGTATTCGGAACTGGCCAACGTGGATCGCTTGCGCGAGCTGTTCGAGGCGTTCCAGCAGAAAAACGAGCTGCTGCAGCTGATGGAGGTCTGTGCCAAGGCTCCTGGCGTGCGGCTGTTTATCGGTGAAGAATCAGGGTTTGCCGCGCTGGACGGCTGCAGTGTGGTCACTGCCAGCTACGGCGCCCAGGGGCGCGTATTGGGGGCGGTAGGGGTCATCGGCCCCACCCGTATGGCCTATGAGCGGGTGATCCCGGTGGTGCAGGCCACGGCCGGATTGCTCAGCGACGCCTTGAATCGCGTCGCAACGACCTTATAACGCGCCCGGGAGGCGGGTTTGCCCGCAGGTTTTTGACGGTTGGCGCCAGGCGGCGCCAGCCACGGACAAGGCTTGGAGTCTTTCATGCAGAGCAACGATCCTACGACCTCGAACGAGGCGCATGGCGCGGGCGATACGCCCAACACGGACCTGGAAGCGCTGAAGGCGCGCATCGCAGAGCTGGAGGCCAGCAACACCGAGCTGCGCGATACCGTGCTGCGCGAAAAGGCCGAGATCGAGAACCAGCGCCGCCGCCTGCACCGCGACGTGGAGCAGGCTCGCCGCTTCGCCAATGAAAAGCTGCTCAACGAGCTGCTGCCGGTGTACGACGGCCTGGAGCGCGGCCTGCAGATCGAAGGTGGCGACGTGGCCAGCATGCGCGAGGGCATGGCGCTCACGCTCAAGTCGCTGCTCAAAGTGGCCGAGAACAACGGTCTGGTCCAGGTCGACCCCGTCGGCCAGCCGCTGGACCCGGAAAAGCATCACGCCGTGAGCATGGTGGAGGCCCCGGGCGCGGCCCCCAACACGGTGGTGAGCGTGTTGCAGAAGGGCTATGTGTTGAACGATCGGCTGTTGCGCCCCGCGTTGGTGGCGGTCGCCAAGGAATGACGCCTCCGCCGGCGCGGCTGGACGCCTGAACGGCGTCCCCCGCTGGCGAACGTGGCGAGGCATAGGGCGTCTTGCCGGCATTGAGTTGCAAAGCGGCAAGCCCCATCTGAAAACCAGTCGCGGCCGAGGGGTCGCTTAAAGCATTCGGGAGTAGACAAACATGGGCAAGATCATTGGTATCGACCTGGGCACGACCAACTCGTGCGTCGCCGTGATGGACGGCAGCAGCGCCAAGGTCATCGAGAATTCGGAAGGCGATCGCACCACCCCGTCGATCGTCGCTTTCACCAAGGACGGCGAAGTCCTGGTGGGCGCGCCGGCCAAGCGCCAGAGCGTGACCAACCCCAAGAACACCTTCTACGCGGTGAAGCGCCTGATCGGCCGCAAGTTCACCGACGCGGAGGTCCAGAAGGACCTGCACATCGTGCCCTACGGCATCGTGGCGCATGACAACGGCGACGCCTGGGTGCAGACGGCCGACGGCAAGAAGATGGCTCCGCAGGAGATCTCGGCCAAGGTCCTCATGAAGATGAAGAAGACCGCCGAAGACTACCTCGGCGAGACCATCACCGAGGCCGTGATCACGGTGCCGGCGTACTTCAACGACAGCCAGCGCCAGGCCACCAAGGACGCCGGCCGCATCGCGGGCCTGGACGTCAAGCGCATCATCAACGAGCCGACCGCGGCCGCGCTGGCCTACGGCCTGGACAAGAAGGGCGGTGACCGCAAGGTGGCCGTGTACGACCTCGGCGGCGGCACGTTCGACGTGTCCATCATCGAGATCGCCGAAGTGGACGGCGAGAAGCAGTTCGAAGTGCTGGCCACCAATGGCGACACCTTCCTGGGTGGCGAAGACTTCGACATGCGCGTCATCGACTACCTCGTGGAGGAGTTCAAGAAGGACCAGGGCATGGACCTGCGCAAGGATCCGCTCGCCCTGCAGCGCCTGAAGGACGCCGCCGAGCGCGCCAAGATCGAGCTGTCCTCCAGCCACCAGACCGAAGTGAACCTGCCGTACATCACGGCCGACGCCTCCGGTCCCAAGCACCTCAACATCAAGCTGACCCGCGCCAAGCTCGAAGCGCTGGTGGAAGACCTCGTCAAGCGCACCATCGAGCCGTGCCGCACCGCGTTGAATGACGCCGGCCTGCGCGTGTCCGACATCAACGAGGTGATCCTCGTCGGTGGCCAGACCCGCATGCCCAAGGTGCAGGAGTCGGTGAAGGACTTCTTCGGCAAGGAGCCGCGCAAGGACGTCAACCCGGACGAAGCCGTCGCCGTGGGCGCGGCCATCCAGGGTGGCGTGCTGGGCGGTTCGGTGAAGGACGTGCTGCTGCTGGACGTGACCCCGCTGTCGCTGGGTATCGAAACCATGGGCGGCGTGATGACCAAGCTGATCGAAAAGAACACCACGGTGCCGACCAAGGCCTCGCAGGTGTTCTCCACCGCCGACGACAACCAGACTGCCGTGACCGTGCATGTGCTGCAGGGTGAGCGCGAGCGCGCCAGCGCCAACAAGTCGCTGGGCAAGTTCGACCTGCAGGGCATCGAGCCGGCGCCGCGCGGCATGCCGCAGATCGAAGTGACCTTTGACATCGACGCCAACGGCATCCTGCACGTGTCGGCCAAGGACAAGAAGACTGGCAAGGAACAGAAGATCGAGATCAAGGCCGGTTCGGGTCTGTCCGAGGAAGAGATCAACCGCATGGTGGCCGACGCCGAGGCCAACAAGGAAGAAGACCGCAAGTTCCACGAGCTCGTTGGCGCCCGCAACAAGGCCGACCAGCTGGTGCACGCCACCCGTAGCGCCCTGAAGGAGCACGGCGGCAAGGTGCCGGCCGATCAGCTCAGCACCATCGAGGGTGCGCTGGCCGACCTGGAAAAGGTCAAGGAAGGCGACGACAAGGCGGCCATCGAGGCGAAGGTCGAGAAGCTCGAGCAGGTGGCGCAGGCGCTGTACGCCGCGGCCCAGGGCGGTGCCCAGGCCGATGCGGGTGCGCAGGCCCAGCATCAGGGCTCGGCAGCCCAGGACGACGTGGTCGATGCTGAGTTCACTGAAGTCAAGGACGACAAGAAGTAATATAGGCCGGTCGGCGCTGCCGATCTGACGCAGCCCGCGCCGGGGTATTTGCCTTGGCGCGGGCTGTTTGTTGAGTGGGCATGGATCGCGCGATTCATGTGATGCGCGATCCGAGTCGGGTTAACCAATGAGCAAGCGTGATTACTACGAAATCCTCGGTGTGGAACGCACCGTCACCGAGGTGGAACTGAAAAAGTCCTTTCGCCGCCTGGCGATGAAATTCCATCCGGACCGCTGTCCGGACGATCCGCATGCGCAGGAGAAGTTCAAGGAGGCCAAGGAGGCCTACGAAGTGCTCTCCGATGCGCAGAAGCGCGCCATGTACGACCAGCACGGCCATGCGGCGTTCGAGCACGGCATGGGCGGTCGCGGCGCCGGTGGCTTCGGCGACATGGGCGATATCTTCGGTGACATCTTCGGCGACATCTTCGGCATGGGTGGCGGCGGTCGTAGCCGTTCGCGCCGTGGTTCGGACCTGCGCTACATCATGGAGCTCGACCTGGAAGAGGCCGTGTTCGGCGTCGAACGGAAAATCGAGATTCCCACCCAGGTGAACTGCCACCACTGCAACGGCAGCGGCTCGGCGGACGGCAAAACCGTCACCTGCAAAACCTGCGCAGGCCACGGTCGCGTGCGCATGCAGAACGGCATCTTCTCGATTCAGCAGGCATGCCCGCATTGCGGCGGCAGCGGCCAGAGCATCGAGAAGCCGTGCAAGTCCTGCCATGGTGAGGGCCGCCTGGAAGAAACCCGCGCGCTGTCGGTGAACATTCCCGCGGGCGTGGACAACGGCGATCGCATTCGTCTGGCCGGGCAGGGCGAGGCAGGCCCCGCGGGCGGCGAGGCGGGCGACCTGTATGTGGAAGTGCGCGTGCGCGAGCACAACATTTTCCAGCGCGACGGCAACGACCTGCATTGCGAGCTGCCGATCCGCTTTTCGCACGCGGCCCTGGGCGCGGAGCTCAAGGTGCCGACGCTGGAAGGCGAGGTTTCCATCAATATTCCGCCGGAAACGCAAACCGGCCAGCTGTTCCGTCTGCGCGGGCGCGGTGTGAAATCGGTGCGCAGCACGCGCACGGGCGATCTGATTTGCCGCGTGGTGGTGGAAACGCCGGTGCGCCTGACCAAGCAGCAGCGCGACTTGTTTGAGCAGTTGGAAGCCACCTTTGCCAACGCCGAGGCCGATACGCACACCCCGCGCGCAAAGAGCTGGGTGGATGGCGTGAAGCAGTTCTGGTCCCGCGTGACCTCCTGACGCGCCATCCGCGACGGAAAGACCGGCCCGCCTCGAAAGAGGCGGGCTTTTTTTACGCCCCGGTTGGTGTACGCCGGGGCGCGCTGCCGCTAGCATCGCGTGTCCCCTGTTGTTGCCCGTTTCGGGCCGGAGTCCGCGCATGAGCCACCCTGTTCGCCTCGCTATCAATGGCGCTACCGGCCGCATGGGCCAGGCGCTGTTGCAACTGGTGAAGGGCGATGCCCGCTTCACCCTGGTGGCCGCCACGTGCTCGGCAAGTTCCGCTTCGCTGGACCAGCCGGTCTATGCCGGTGAACCGGGCCTGCGCTACACGCACGGCTGGCCCGATTCCACGGGGCTGGACGTGGTCATCGATTTCAGCGGCCCGGCTGGACTGGCCGAGGCGCTGACCTATTGCGAGGCGCATGGCGTGGCCCTGGTCACCGGCACCACCGGACTCGACCCTACGTTTGCCCAGCGTCTCGCGGCGTCGTCCCAGCGCATCGCGCTGCTGCGCGCGGCCAATTTCAGCCTGGGCGTGGCGGTGCTCACGCGCTTGCTGCGGCAAGCGGCGGCGGCCTTGCCCGATTGGGACCTGGACATCATCGAAGCGCATCACAACCGCAAGGCCGATGCGCCTTCTGGCACGGCGCTGGCGCTCGGCGAAGCGGCTGCGGCAGCGCGTGGCACCTCGCTGGCGGAGAGCGCGGTGTACGCGCGCGAGGGGCTCACCGGCCCCCGCGAGCTTGGCACCATTGGTTTTGCCGTGGTGCGCGGCGGTGACATCGTCGGCGAGCACGAGGCCTTGTTGATGGGTAAGGGTGAACGCATCGAGTTGGTACACCGCGCCACTGACCGCTCCATCTTTGCGCGCGGTGCGTTGGAGGCGGCCCGCTGGCTCAGCGGTCGCTCCGCCGGTGATTACGATCTCGACACCATGTTGAGCGAACGCGCCGCACACTAATGCCTGGCGTGCTTAGAGGCACGCCATGACGCACGAGGGAACGCCATGAATCAGCCATTGGAAGACCACTTGGTCCACGGTCGCCGCCAACGCCCGGAAGGGCCCGCGCCGGTGGACATCATCTCGGTGCAATCTCAGCTCGTCTACGGTTACGCGGGCAACAGCGCAGCGGTGCCTCCACTGCGGCAGTGCGGGTTGCGCGTGGCCGAAGTGCCTACCACCTTGCTCAGCAATACGCCGTTCTACGCCACCATGCGCGGCAAAGTGTTGCCGGCCGACTGGTTCGCCGACCTGCTGCAAGGCGTTCGCGAGCGGCAGCTTCACACGCGCGCTCAGGTGTTGTTGTCTGGCTATCTGGGCAGCGTGGACAACGGTCACGCATTCGCCGATTGGGTGGAGCAGGCGCTGCAGGAGGCACCGCAACTGCGGTTCTGCCTGGACCCGGTGATCGGCGACACCCATACCGGCGCTTATGTGGAACCGGGCCTGGAGGTGGTGTTCCGCGAGCGGTTGCTGCCCAGCGCGTGGCTGGTGAGCCCTAATGCATTCGAGCTGGAACGCCTGAGCGGTTTGCCGGCGGTGACCGAGCGCGAAGGGCTCAAGGCTGCCCGTGCGCTGCTGGTGCGGGGGCCGGAGTGGGTGGTGACGCACAGCGTGCGCAATCACGACGGCGACCTGGTCACGCTGGCGGTCAGCGAGGGCGAAGCCTGGAAGGTCGTGTCGAACGAGCTGCCGATCGATGTGGCCGGCACGGGCGACGTATTGACGGCACTGATCATCGCCAGTCTGCTGGAGGGTGAGGCCATGTCGCGTGCCTTGGAGCGCGCGGTGGCCGGCGTGCATGCCGCGCTGGAGGCGACCCTCGCTCATCAGCATGAGGAGCTGGACATCATGGTGGCAGCGCCAGCGGCACGTTTCGACGGCGCGCCGCGCTTTATCGCCCAGCGGGTCTGAAAAGCCAACGTTAGCTCGAACGACGGCCGGCATCGCCGCGAAGGGGCGATGCCGTGCCGCCATGCTCGTGAACACCACGACACGCGGTGAGTGCCTCGGCGGAAATGGGCAGGCAGCCTGGGTGCTTTCCTGCGCGGCGGGCACGCTTGTCCGTACTCCAGGCCAACGGCTAAAATAGCCAGGTTGTCATTGGGGAGTAGCCATCCTCACCCCCTTCGCCCGCCTGCCGGGCGACTTCAGAGGAATCCGCGTCAACAGACTTGAAGCCTCGGCTTCATGGCGTGGATGGTTATCGGCAGCGCCTGTTGTCGATTGCCCGGCGAGACCTTTGGCCACGACGCGCTCACCTTTGCCGGGCGAGCTCGCGTCCGTGCGCCATGGGTTATCCGCTCGCCCGGCTATGGAAATTGCATGCTTACCGTCTTGTTGTTCCTGCTGTCGGCCGGTGCGATCTATCTCGCCTGCGAGTACTTCGTAAACGGCGTGGAGTGGTTCGGGCAGAAGCTCAACCTGGGCGCCACGGCGACGGGCACCATCCTCGCTGCCTTCGGCACGGCCTTGCCGGAGAGCGCGGTGACCTTCGTGGCGGTGATCCTTGGGCGCACGCCCGAGCAGAAAGACATTGGCGTGGGCGCTGCGCTCGGCGGCCCGCTGGTGCTCGCGACTATCGCCTATGCCGTGGTGGGCGTGGCGTTATGGATGAATCGCCATCGCCTGCAACGCGGCGACCATCTGGTGCGTGTGGCGCATGGGCGGCTGGCGCGCGATCAATCCTGGTTCCTGGCTATTTTCGTGGTGAAGTGCGGCCTTGGCCTCGTGGCGTTTGCCTTCAAGCCATGGCTGGGCGTGTTGTTCCTCGCCGCCTATGGACTTTACGTGTGGCGTGAGCTCAAGCACGACGACACGGCCCCTGAAGAAGAGGACCTGGAGCCCCTGAAGTTTCAACCCAAGGCCGCCAACCCTTCGTTGAGCTGGGTGTTTGCCCAGACAGTGCTGGCGCTACTGGTGATTGCCTTCGCTTCGCACGTATTCGTCAAGCAGATCGAGGCCATCGGTGTGGCCCTGCAGCTGTCGCCGCACCTGGTGGCCCTGGTGTTGAGCCCAGTGGCTACGGAGCTGCCGGAAACGATGAATGCGCTGATCTGGGTGCGTCAGGGTAAGGAGCGCCTGGCACTGGCCAATATCTCGGGCGCCATGATGATTCAGGCGACCATTCCTAGTTCGCTCGCGCTGTTCGCCACGCCTTGGTTGTTCGATGCGCCGTTGATGGTGGCGGGCGTGCTCACCGGCGTGGCGGTGATCTACCTGTGGTGGCTGTTCCGCCGTGGTCGCGTGGATGCGCGCTGGCTGCTGCCGGTGGGTCTGCTGTATGGCGTGTTCGCGGCCTACATTGCCTGGCATTTCGGCAGCCGCATCTAACGAAGGTCACATTGAACGGCCTTTGTTCGTTGGTCCTGCGAGCCCTCGAAAACGGGGCGAGCGCAGGAATCCAGGGCTTGTAGGTTCACCGATTTACCGGCGCTGGATCTCCAGCGCTTCGGCTGTTGAGAGGCACCTTCAGTGTTCGCCAGGATGACGATCAACATCAGGGTGTCGCCAACACATGGGTATGCCAGGCTTGGCCGACACCAGTGCCTGGCTCTCTGCGATCAATCCGGATGCGAAGCGTTGCGGTCGCGCCCGGCACCCAGCTTGCGGTCCAGTGAGCCGAACAGCTTCTTGAAGGCGCGGGAGAACTTGCCGCGCTTGGTCTTGCGCAGTTTCTCCTCTTCGCTGGTGAGCCAGGCCACCTGAATCACGCGGCGCTCGCCCTCGAACGGCAGGTGCCCGTGGAACGAGTTCTCGCAGCGCTTGAATACCGCGAATTCGCCGTACAGCGGCTTGAGTTCGGGCGCCACCATATCGTCGATGTTGTCGATGCTGCCCAGAAAGCGCAGGCAGCCATCGCTGGTGTCGGGCCACTGGTTGTTGAGATAGAGCAGGGCGGTGGCGATCTTGGAGCGACTGTCGGTGTGGATGGTGCCGTGGCGCTTGTTGAGCGAGCGGCAGATGGTGATCAGCGTGGGGTACTGGCCCAGGTTGTCGATGCCCAGCCGGTGGCCGATGGCGCTGGCGAACTCCGGCGAGGTCAGGCGCTGTACCAGCGCGTTGACGGCCGGGCCGCAGTCGGACTCGTCGTAAGGAAAGAAGCCGGCGCTGGCATACCGCGGGAAATCGCGCTCCAGCTCCCCTCGTGCCTCGTCCGGCAACTGGCCGTGGGCGATCATGAAGGGGAAGGGATCCAGCCGTACGTCCGTGTCCGGTCGGTCGAGGCGGGCAGGATCGAGAAGCGCGGCTGTGTTCATGGAGACCCCTGGCTGGCGAGACGCTGCCTAGTGTAACGCTCGCGGGGCTTCGTGTTAGATCGGTCGAAACGGTGCATGTTCAGCTGTTTTTGGTGGACACCAGGGGGTCTCTCACCTATCATTGCCACCCGCCCTGAAACGTTCCTCGACCAAGGTCCACAAGCTGCTTTTGCAGCGGCTTGCGGACTTTGCTGCACCTAAAAAGGCGGTCTCCCATGCCTATCCCTGCTCTGCTTGCCCTCGAAGACGGCAGCGTGTTCCACGGTCATGCCGTGGGCGCGACTGGTGAAACCGTCGGCGAGGTGGTTTTCAACACCGCCATGACCGGCTACCAGGAGATCCTTACCGATCCCTCGTACGCCAAACAGATCGTCACGCTGACGTATCCCCACATCGGCAATACCGGCGTCAACGTCGAAGATGCCGAGTCCGACAGCGTCCATGCCGCCGGCCTGATCGTACGCGACGTGCCGCGTCGCCCGAGCAATTGGCGCAGCACCGAAAGCCTCCCCGATTACCTCAAGCGTCACGGCATCGTGGCGATTGCCGGCATTGATACCCGTCGCCTCACCCGCATCCTGCGTGACAAGGGTGCGCTGGCCGGCTGCATCGTGGCCGGTGAGACGGTGGATGCCGAAGCAGCCCTGGCCAAGGCGCGCGCCTTCCCGGGCCTCAACGGCATGGATCTGGCCAAGGAAGTGAGCGTCGGCCAGTCCTATACCTGGACCGAAGGCACCTACGACCTGGACGAGACGTCGTTCAGCCAGCCGGCCAAGCGCTTCAAGGTCGTGGCCTACGACTTCGGCGTGAAGCACAACATCCTGCGCCTGCTCGCCGAGCAGGGTTGCGACATCACGGTGGTGCCCGCGCAGACGCCGGCCGCCAACGTGCTCGCGATGAAGCCCGATGGCGTGTTCCTTTCCAACGGCCCCGGCGACCCGGCGGCCTGCGATTACGCCATCGTTGCCGCGCGCACCTTCCTGGACGCCAAAATTCCGCTGTTCGGCATCTGCCTGGGTCACCAGATCATGGGCCTGGCGCTGGGCGCCAAGACGCTCAAGATGAAGTTCGGCCACCACGGCGCCAACCACCCCGTGAAGGACCAGGACGACGGCCGCGTGCTGATCACCTCGCAGAACCACGGTTTTGCGGTGGACCCGGCCACGCTGCCGGCCAACGTGCGCGTCACCCACGTTTCGCTGTTCGATGGCTCGCTGCAGGGCTTCGCGCTCACCGACCGCCCGGCGTTCTGCTTCCAGGGTCACCCGGAAGCCAGCCCCGGCCCGCACGACATCGGCTACCTGTTTGATCGTTTTGCCGCCCTGATGCAGGAGGCCCGCAAGAATGGCTAAGCGCACCGATATCAAGAGCATCCTCATCATCGGCGCCGGCCCGATCGTCATCGGTCAGGCCTGCGAGTTCGACTACTCCGGCGCGCAGGCTTGCAAGGCGCTGAAGGAAGAGGGCTACCGCGTCATCCTGGTGAACTCCAACCCCGCCACCATCATGACCGACCCGGAGACGGCCGACGCCGTCTACATCGAGCCGATCAACTGGCAGACGGTGGAGCGCATCATCGCCAAGGAGCGCCCGGACGCCGTGCTGCCCACCATGGGCGGCCAGACCGGCCTCAACTGCGCGCTGGACCTCGCCGACAACGGCGTGCTCGAGAAGTACAACGTCGAGCTGATCGGCGCATCGCGCGAAGCCATCCGCATGGCCGAAGACCGCGAGCTGTTCCGCGTGGCCATGAAGGACATCGGCCTGGAGTGTCCCAAGGCCGAAGTGGCCAGGACCTTCGAGCAGGCGCTGGAGATCCAGACCAAGGTGGGTTTCCCGACCATCATCCGCCCGAGCTTCACGCTGGGTGGCTCCGGTGGCGGCATCGCCTACAACAAGGAAGAGTTCGAGGAAATCGCCAAGCGCGGCCTCGACCTCTCGCCCGTTCACGAAATCCTCGTGGAGGAATCGGTGCTGGGCTGGAAGGAGTTCGAGATGGAAGTGGTCCGCGACAAGGCGGACAACTGCATCATCGTGTGCTCCATCGAAAACCTCGACCCGATGGGCGTGCACACCGGTGACTCCATCACCGTGGCGCCGGCTCAGACGCTCACCGACAAGGAATACCAGCGCCTGCGCGATGCCTCCATCGCGGTGCTGCGCAAGATTGGTGTGGATACCGGCGGCTCCAACGTGCAGTTCGGCATCAATGCCGAAAACGGTCGCGTGGTGGTCATCGAAATGAACCCGCGCGTGTCGCGCTCGTCCGCGCTCGCTTCCAAGGCCACCGGCTTCCCGATCGCCAAGATCGCCGCCAAGCTGGCCGTGGGCTACACGCTCGATGAGCTCAAGAACGACATCACCGGCGGCCTCACGCCGGCTTCGTTCGAGCCGTCCATCGACTACGTGGTCACCAAGATTCCGCGCTTCGCGTTCGAGAAGTTCCCGGCTGCCGACGCCCGCCTCACCACCCAGATGAAGTCGGTGGGCGAAGTGATGGCGATGGGCCGCACCTTCCACGAATCGCTGCAGAAGGCGCTGCGTGGCCTGGAAATCGGCAAGACCGGCCTGAACCCGACCGGCCTGGATCTCACGACCGAAGACGGTCTGGCCGTGCTCAAGCGCGAACTGCGCGAGCCGCGTCCGGATCGCGTGTTCCACCTGGCCGATGCCTTCCGCGCCGGCCTGTCGCTGGAAGAGGTCTACGCCCTTAGCCGCGTCGACCCCTGGTTCCTCGCGGCGTTCGAGGACATCGTGCTCACCGAGAAGGACGTGCAGGCGCAGGGCATCACCGCCGTCGACGCCGGCCGCATGCGCGAACTCAAGCGCATGGGCTTCTCCGACGCGCGCCTGGCCGAGCTGCTCGATACCAACGAGGCGGCCATGCGCCACCTGCGTCGTACGCTGGGCGTGCGCCCGGTGTACAAGCGCGTGGACTCCTGTGCGGCCGAATTCGCCACCACCACGGCGTACATGTACTCGACCTACGAGGAAGAGTGCGAGGCCAACCCGACTAACCGCGACAAGATCATCGTGCTGGGCGGCGGTCCGAACCGCATCGGCCAGGGCATCGAGTTCGACTACTGCTGCGTGCATGCCGCGCTGGCGCTGCGTGAAGATGGGTTCGAGACCATCATGGTCAACTGCAACCCGGAAACCGTCTCCACCGATTACGACACCTCCGACCGCCTGTACTTCGAGCCGCTCACGCTCGAGGACGTGCTGGAAATCGTCGACCTGGAGAAGCCCAAGGGCGTGATCGTGCAGTACGGCGGCCAGACCCCGCTGAAGCTGGCGCGTGCGCTGGAAGCGGCAGGCGCGCCGATCATCGGCACCTCGCCGGACTCCATCGACCTGGCGGAAGATCGCGAGCGCTTCCAGCAGATGATCGAAAAGATCGGCCTGAAGCAGCCGCCGAACCGCACCGCGCGCAACGCCGACGAGGCGCTGGCGCTGGCTCGCGAGATCGGCTACCCGCTGGTGGTGCGTCCGAGCTACGTGCTGGGTGGTCGCGCCATGGAAATCGTCTACGGTGACGCCGACCTTTCGCGCTACATCCGCGAAGCGGTGCAGGTGTCCAACGACTCCCCGGTGCTGCTGGATCGCTTCCTCGACCATGCGGTCGAGGTGGACGTGGACATCATCGCCGACGCCGAAGGCAACGTGCTGGTCGGCGGCATCATGGAGCACATCGAGGAAGCCGGCGTGCACTCGGGCGACTCCTCGTGCTCGCTGCCGCCGTATTCGCTCAGCGCCGACGTGCAGGACGAGCTGCGTCGCCAGGTGGCCGCCATGGCCAAGGAGCTCAAGGTCATCGGCCTGATGAACACGCAGTTCGCCATCCAGGGCGACACCGTGTTCATCCTGGAAGTGAACCCGCGCGCCTCGCGTACCGTGCCGTTCGTGTCCAAGGCCACCGGCGTGCCGCTGGCCAAGATCGCTGCGCGCGCCATGGCGGGCCGCACGCTCAAGGCACAGGGCACCACCAAGGAAGTGATCCCGGGCTACTACTCGGTGAAGGAAGCGATCTTCCCGTTCCTGAAGTTCCAGAACGTGGACCCGATCCTCGGCCCCGAAATGCGCTCCACCGGCGAGGTGATGGGCGTGGGTCGCAGCTTCGGCGCCGCCTTTGCGCGCGGTCACGATGCCGCCGGCATCAAGACGCCGCCCAAGGGCAAGGTGTTCGTGTCGGTGCGTGACGCCGACAAGGATCGCCTGCTGCCGATCGCGCGCGAAGTGCTGGAGCGCGGCTTCAGCCTGGTCGCCACCGAAGGCACGGCCAAGTACCTGGCCGAGCACGGCGTGACCTGCGAGCGCATCAACAAGGTGGCTGACGGTCGTCCGCATATCGTCGACCTGATCAAGAACGGCGAGATCGTCTATATCGTCAACACCACCGAGGGCAAGGCAGCCATCGCTGACTCGTTCTCGATCCGGCGCGAAGCCTTGCAGCAGCGTGTCACGTACTCCACCACGGTGGCAGGTGCGCGTGCGCTGGTGCATTCGCTCGACTTCCACGGCGATGGCCAGGTGCACAGCCTGCAGGAACTTCATAAGGAATTGAACGCATGAGTCGTGCGCCCATCACCAAGGTTGGGTCGGAGCGCCTGCGCGGTGAGCTGGAAAAGCTGAAGTCCGTCGATCGGCCGAACATCATTGCGGCCATCGCCGAGGCACGCGCGCACGGCGACCTCAAGGAGAACGCGGAGTATCACGCCGCACGCGAACAGCAGAGCTTCATCGAGGGGCGCATTGGCGCCCTGGAAGCACTGCTGTCCACCGCGGAAGTGATCGACGTGAGCCGCCTTGCGGCCGGCACGCGCGTGGTGTTCGGCGCCACCGTGGATCTGGAAGACGAGGACAGCGGCGAAGCCGTGACCTACCAGATCGTGGGTGACCTGGAGGCCGACATCAAACTGCGCTTGATCGCCGTATCCTCCCCGATTGCGCGCGCGCTGATCGGCAAGAACGAAGGCGACAGTTTCGAGTTCAACGCGCCCAACGGCGTGAAGCGCTACGAAATCACGGGCGTGCGTTACGACTGAGGATCGCCACCGCCGGGCATTTGCCTGGCGGCTGCGTGATCTGTCCAAGAACCGGCGGTGGTGTCACGATGATGTGGCGCCGCCGTCGTTTTTTTTATGGGTGGCATGGGTGATTGAGCTCTTAGTCGCCATGGTACTCACGGCCGTGTCGTACGATTTTTCATGTCGCGCCAACGACGCCCCTTCTGCAAGACCCGCTGGCTTGATTGCCCAGGGCTCCCTGACTTCGATCGTCATTCCTGCGAAAGCAGGAATCCAGTGCCATGGCGCTCACTGATTCGCTGATGGTCGATGACCCGCATTTCGGTAGCTGAAGGGCGCCTCCAGCGTTCGCTGGGATGGCGATTCATATGTCGTCCAATCAGACTTTCGATGATGGCGCACCGCTTTTCGCGGAGCGGGTGCCCCTCGCTTACGCATCACTCGCCGGATGTCCCCGCGATCAAGGTTTGCGCTAGCGCGGGGTCGTCACGGCTGGGCCAGTACATGGCCAGCACCTGAAGATCCATCAGCACGTGCAGCAGCATCGGCAGGGCGAGGCTGCCGGTCATCCAGGCCAGGAGGCCGAAGAACAAGCCGCCGATGCCGGTGCTCAGCATGCCGCGCTTTCCCTGGTACAGATGGCCAAGCCCGAATACGACCGAACTGGCGACGACGGCGCCGAGTGGTCCCAGCGAGGGGCCGTCATGCCAGCGCCCCGCCAGGTACTGCATGAGAAAGCCGCGATAGAGCCATTCTTCGCAGATGCCGGCGGTGAGGCTGGCCCATGCCCACCAGGTACGTTCGCGCGGCGATACGGGCAGTACGAACTGCAATCGAGCCAGCGCGCGCAGATAGCGAGGGCGGGCGCCAGTAACGAGCAGGGAATGCACGCCCGGCCATAGTGCCAGTGCGGCGTAGATCGTCAGCACGGCAGCCCCTGCCGGCCTCAACCAGGGCAGGTCAGGCGACCCGGGGCCAGCGGCAGGCAACCGGATGCTCCAAGGGGCACCCCATGGCGCAATGACCGCCACCACCAGGGCGCTCAGCCACAGCCAGGCTATGCCGTGGCGGTAGAACCGTAGCCGGCCGCGACTATCGCTATGGCGCTGCAGCCGCCGGGTGGTCGCGAGATCCAGCCACGGCGCCACGCACACCAGCCATGCGGCGCACAGCGCCAACAGCACTCCCGTCGTCTGCATGGTCAACCCTTAAAGTAAATGTAAATTTACATTCGCATTTGTATAAGGCATTGTCCAGTGCATGACGAACAAGAAGATTTCAGGGGTGCGCGAGCCCAGGCAGCAGCGCAGCCGGGAAACGCTCGACCGCCTGCTGGCCGCCACCGTCAAAGCATTGGACGCGGACGGCCTGGAAGGGGCGGTGGTGCCACGAATCGCAGCGCTGGCAGGTGTGGCGCCGGCCAGCATCTATCGTCGCTTTCCCGACAAGGATGCGCTGCTGCGCGAGGCGTTCCTGCACATGTTGCGGGCGAGCAACACAGGAAACCGCGAGCATCTGAGAACGATGCTCCTGCGTGACACGCTGGAGGCGTCGGCGGCCCAGTTGATGGAGCTGCTGTTTGCGCAATATCGCCGCCATCCACGCCTGATGCGGGCGTTGATGCGCTTTCTGGAAGGCGAAGGTGCCTCCGAGTTCGCCACTGAAGTGCGGCTGCACATCGCGGAGAACATCGAGCAGGTGGTGGAGTTGCTGCAGGTCTTTCGCGCCGAGGTGCGCCACCGCTCTCCGCGGCGTGCCATGCAATTCGCCGTGCTTTCCGCGGCCGGCGCCATCGAGAGCTTTGCGCTCGAGCCGGTGTCGCTGTGGCAGACGGTGCTGCCCATGTCCGACCGCCAGTTTCAGGCCGAGCAGGCGAGGGCGTTGGTAGCCTATTTGCGCCAAGCCTGATCGCAAGCCATTAAAAAAGGCCGCTTTCGCGGCCTTTTTTCAACTCATCGCAGCTAGCAATTAGCGCTGACGAGCCTTGAAACGCGGGTTGCTCTTGCAGATCACGAACACCTTGCCGCGACGACGCACAACCTTGCAGTCACGGTGCCGCGCCTTGGCGGACTTCAAAGAGGAAAGCACCTTCACGGCCAGCTCCTGAAACTAACGAATGAAAAATACAAGAAAGAAACTATAAACAGTTTGTTGATGTTGCGCAAGTCCTTGGATGCCTTGAGCAAAAAGGCGCCAAACGGGCAAAAAGCCGGGTTTTGCGCGTTATCGGGGGGATTTGTCTCACCGTAGATGAACGGCGCGCTCATTCGGGCTCGGTCATGGCACTCAAAAAGCGCCTCACCACCGGCGAGGGATCATCCACGCGGCTTGCCAGGGCCAGCAGCATATAGGCATCGGGGTCTTCTAGCCGCAGATATTTCACGCCGGCCAGGTTTACCGAGCGCATGGACGCCGGTACCAGGGCCAGCCCCATGCCTGCCGCCACCAGTACCAGCAGGCCATTGATCTGCTGGGCGTGCTGGCGAATGAGCGGATGGAAGTTGGCCTTGGCGGCGATCTGGGTGAGGCGGTCGTACAGGGTGGCGGCCAGTTCGCGCGGCTGCACGATAAAGGCCTCCATCGCCACCTCGCGCAGCCACAGGCTCTCCCGGTCGGCCAGCGGGTGGTTGGCGGGCAGGGCGAGTACCAGCGGTTCGCGGTCGATCACATCCAGCCGCAGGTTGCGCGCCATGCCGGGGTGCTCGGGCTCGTCACGCACGAAGCCCACGTCCAACTCGCCCGCCAGCAGGGCCGCGTACTGCTGCTCGGTATACATCTCACTGAGGATCAGCCGCACCTGTGGGGCAAAGCTGCGATAGCGGAGCAGGGTGTGGGGCAGTGCGGGATGGAACGTGACCGACACGGTGTAGGCCAGGCGCAGCTTGCCGCTGAACCCGGTGGCGGCATCCGCCATCTGGATACGGGCTTCTTCCGCCTTGGCGAGAATTTGCCGCGCTTGTTCCAGAAAAAGCTTGCCAGGCTCGGTCAGCGACACGTTTCGCTTGTTTCGCTCCAGCAGACGCACCCCGAGATCGTTCTCAAGTGCTTGTATCTGTTGAGAAAGAGGGGGTTGCGAAATGTACAGGCGCTGCGCCGCGCGGGTGAAGCTCAGCTCCTCTGCGACTGTTACAAAGTAACGAAGCTGACGGAAGTCAAACATGGGAGGGGCTTTAATATGGATTTCGACTAAGTGGACAACAAAATATATATTTGTGTCTATAAGTCGACGAGCCTAAGATTGCTCCTGTCCCGCCACCGTCCCCTCCCCCCAGGTGGCGGCGACCCTCGCCCCGCTGCGACGCTACCCCCGCGATATCTGGCCTCCTCCCCCCTGGCCCATATCGACGCGTCGCCCAGCGGGGCGCTTTCTTTTTCGCGCAACGCCCGGCCAATTGGCCGGGCGTTGTCGTTTCGACGTCCGTGAATTGACCCGGCGTTCGGCGCGGCGCGGCCCGGGGCGGGCTGCGCCAGAGTGGATCGCCGCAGGCTTAGAGGGTCGCCGCCAGGCGGGTACCCTGGTCGATGGCGCGCTTGGCATCCAGTTCGGCCGCCACGTCGGCGCCACCAATCACGTGCGTCTTTACACCGGCGGCGAGCAGGGCGTCGGCCAGTGCGCGATTGGGCTCCTGGCCCGCGCAGACAATCACATTGTCCACGGGCAGTAGCTGGGGCTTGCCGTCCACGCTGATGTGCAGGCCCTGTTCGTCGAAGCGGTTATAGGTGACGCCGCCGAGCATGGTGACCCGCTTGGCCTTGAGCGTGGCCCGATGCACCCAGCCCGTGGTCTTGTTGAGGCGTGCGCCGGGGCGGCCTTCGCTGCGCTGGAGCAGCCACACCTGACGTGCGGGGGCTTCCGGTTGGGCGGGAGCCAGGCCGCCACGCGTTTCGAGCTGGCGATCCACGCCCCATTCGCGCGTCCAGCGCGTGACGTCGAGCGTGGGTGAGGGCGCATGCTCCACCAGGAACTCGGCCACATCAAAGCCAATGCCGCCGGCGCCGATGATGGCTACGCGCTCGCCGACGGGAGCATTGCGCGCCAGCACATCGAGATAGCTGAGTACGCGCGGATGATCGCTGCCGGGGAAGCTCACCTTGCGAGGTGTGATGCCCGTGGCCACCACCACCTCGTCGTAGCCCTGCCCGGCGAGCGCGGTAGCCTCCGTGCGCTCGCCCAGACGCAACGACACGCCAGTGTCTTCCAGGCGGTGACGGAAGTAACGCAGCGTCTCGTGGAATTCCTCCTTGCCGGGGATGCGCTTGGCGTAGTTGAACTGCCCGCCGATGTCGCTGGCTTGATCGTGCAGCGTCACGGCGTGACCGCGCTCGGCGAGCGTGCTGGCGCAGGCGAGGCCGGCCGGGCCTGCGCCGACGACGGCGATGCGCTTGCGGGTGGCGGTCGGCGCGATGGTCAGCTCGGTTTCGTGGCAGGCGCGCGGATTGAGCAGGCAGCTGGCACGGCGGTTCTGGAACACGTGATCCAGGCAGGCCTGATTGCAGGCGATGCAGGTGTTGATGCGTTCGCTGCGTCCCGCTTGCGCCTTCTTCGCCCACTCCGGATCGGCCAGCAGCGGGCGCGCCATCGACACCATGTCCGCTTCACCGCTCGCCAGGATCTGCTCGGCCACCTCGGGCATGTTGATGCGATTGGTGGTGATCAGCGGGATGGCGACCTCACCCTTCAGCTTCTTGGTGACCCAGGCAAAGCCCGCGCGGGGCACGCTGGTAACGATGGTGGGGACACGCGCCTCATGCCAGCCGATGCCGGTGTTGATGATGCTGGCGCCGGCCGCTTCGATAGCCTTGGCGAGCGTGACGATTTCGCTCCAATCCTGGCCACCTTCCACCAGGTCGAGCATCGACAAGCGGTAAATGATGATGAAGTCGCGGCCCACGGCTTCGCGCGTGCGCCGCACGATCTCGATGGCAAAGCGCATGCGGCGGTTGGCGTCGCCACCCCAGGCGTCGTTGCGCTGGTTGCTGCGCGCGGCCAGGAACTGGTTAATCAAATAGCCTTCCGAACCCATGATTTCCACGCCGTCGTAGCCGGCGTCCTGCGCGAGCCGGGCGCAGCGCACGAAGTCTGCGATGGTGCGCTCGACGCCGCGCGCGGAAAGCGCTTTGGGCGTAAACGGCGTAATGGGTGACTTGATTTTGGACGGGGCGACCGACAGCGGGTGGTAGCCATAGCGCCCGGCATGCAGGATCTGCATGCACAGCTTGCCGCCCTCGGTGTGCACCGCACGGGTGAGCTTGCGATGCCGGGCGACATGCCACGGCATGGAGAGGCGTCCGCCAAAGGGCTTCAGCCACCCCTGGATGCTGGGCGCAATGCCGCCAGTCACCATCAGGCCCACGCCGCCGCGCGCCCGCTCGGCGAAGTAAGCGGCCAGCTTGTCGTAGTCACTGGCCTTGTCTTCCAGGCCGGTGTGCATGGAGCCCATCAAAATGCGGTTGGGCAGGGTGGTGTGCCCAAGATCGAGCGGGGAGAACAGGCGAGAGAAGGACATGGCGACCGTCGATCAGTTCAAACGATCGTATGAATGTGCCTGCGGGAGGCGTTTGAAAGCAAGTGGCTGAGGCGTTGGGCTTGCGCGAACGCGAGATCGCCCCCCCTTGTTCGTCATCCCAGCGAATGTTGGGAACCAGTGCCATTCCGATCGTCATGCAGGTGACACGCCGCTGGATCCCGGCGTCCGTCGGGATGACGATGGGGCTTGGGTCGTTCAGGTTTCGACCCGTCAAGCGAGTGCTTGCTCAGGCCGCGCCAGTGGCTGATGTGCTGGAGTTGTGCGCCGCGAAATCCCCTCCCTGTTCGTCATCCCAGCTGATGTTGGGATCCAGTGCCATTCCGGTCTTCATGCAGGTGACACGTCGCTGGATCCCGGCGTCCGCCGGGATGACGATGGGGCTTGGGTCGCTCAGGTTTTGACCGGTCAAGCGAGTGCTCGCCCAGGCCGCGCCAGTGGCTGACGTGCTGGCGTTGTGTACCGCGACATCGCCCCTTTGTTCGTCATCCCAGCGGACGCTGGGATCCAGGGCCATTCCGGTCGTCAGGCAAGTGACACGTCTCTGGGTCCCGGCATCCGCCGGGATGACGATGACGGGGCGAATGCGTTTGGATGGTGCCGGCTTCGGCCGGCCAAGCGAGTGCTAGCTCAAGCCGCTGCTATCCATGGTTGCTTGTGCGTTGGGTGCGCGCCGAAGGCGGAGCCTGACTTAAGCGAGGCCGGCCCTCAGGCCAATAGCTCCTGCACCAGCTCGATATAGCCCTGCATGGCGTCGTCTTCCGACATGCCGCGCAATTGCGCCCAGGCCTCGTACTTGGCGGTGCCGATAAAGTCGAAAAAGCCCGGCTGCTCGCCGTGGACGTCGCCTTCCGAGCCTTGTTTGTAGAGCGCGTAGAGACGCAGGAGCGTGTCGTTATCCGGCCGCTGTTCAAGCCCTTGTACATCTTCGGCGGCTTGTTCGAATTCGCGGCGCAGATCATTCATGGTATGGACGTGCATGGGCCTGACGGACTGGCAAAGGGCAAAAGGACATCCCGCGTTCCGTGCGAGGGGCAACGCGATAGCATATGCGTTTTCCCTTGCCGCCGTCAGGAGCCCCCATGAGTGCATCGTCCGTCCCCGTATTGACCATTGACGGACCTTCGGGATCGGGCAAGGGCACCATCAGCCGCCGCGTGGCGGAGGCATTGGGTTGGCGCCTGCTCGATTCGGGGGCGTTGTACCGAGCCGTGGGCTATGCCGCGGGCGCTGAGGGCCTGGACCTGTCCGACGCCGAAGCCGTGACCCGGTGCGCCCAGACCACCAAGATCCGCTTCCAGGCCGCCACCGATGGCAGCGACACCCGGGTCCTGGTCAATGGGCACGACGCCACCGACGAATTGCGCACGGAAACCGCGGGCGCGGCGGCCTCGGCGATTGCATCGATTCCTTCGGTGCGTCAAGCACTTGTGGACATGCAGTTGGCTTTTAGGAAGGGGGCCGGCCTGGTTGCCGATGGTCGCGATATGGGCACCGTCATCTTCCCGGACGCCCCGTTCAAGGTGTTTCTTACCGCCAGTGCCGCCGAGCGCGCCAAAAGGCGCTATAAGCAGTTGAAGGAAAAGGGTCTGAGCGTTACACTTACCACCCTTCAGCGCGAGATCGAAGCGCGCGACGCCCGTGATGCCTCACGAACGGTCGCGCCGCTCAAGCCGGCCGCCGATGCGGTGTTCATCGACACCACTGGCATGGGTATCGACGATGTCGTGGCGAAAGTATTGGCTGTCGTGCGGCCCTGATCGGGTCGTCGACGGCTTTTGGTGCCCCTGGCTGCGGCCAGGGGTTGTGGTTCAACGGTGCCAAGGGCGAGTCCCGCGACACCCATAACCGGTGGGCCGACGGTCCGTGCGACGAGCCTTTTGACGGCCCGCACAGGGCTCAAGGCCTTTTATCATTTCTGGAATCAACATGACTGAAAGTTTTGCCGAGCTGTTTGAACAGAGCCAACAGGCCATCTCCAAGCTGAAGCCGGGCGCCATCGTCACGGGTATCGTTGTGGAAATCCGCAACGACGTCGTCGTGATCAACGCTGGCCTCAAGAGCGAAGGCATCGTCCCGATCGAGCAGTTCAAGGACGAGAGCGGAGAGCTGGAAGTGCAGGTTGGCGACGAGGTGAAGGTTGCCCTCGACGCCCTGGAAGACGGCTTCGGCGAGACCAAGCTCTCCCGTGAGAAGGCCAAGCGTTCCATGGTGTGGGACGACCTCGAGCAGGCCTTCGACAAGGAAGAGACCATCACCGGCAAGATCTCCGGCAAGGTCAAGGGCGGTTTCACCGTCGACATCAAGGACGTCCGTGCGTTCCTGCCGGGCTCGCTGGTGGACGTGCGTCCGGTCCGCGATCCGGTTTACCTGGAAGGCAAGGACCTCGAGTTCAAGATCATCAAGCTCGACCGCAAGCGCAACAACGTTGTGGTCAGCCGCCGCGCCGTCGTCGAGACCGAGTTCTCCGAGGAGCGCGAGAAGCTGCTTGAGCGCCTGACCGAAGGCGCAGTGGTCAAGGGCACGGTCAAGAACCTCACCGACTACGGCGCGTTCGTGGACCTGGGCGGTATCGACGGCCTGCTGCACATCACCGACATGGCGTGGAAGCGCGTGCGTCACCCGTCCGAAGTCGTCAACGTGGGCGACGAGCTGGATGTGCGCGTGCTCAAGTACGACCGCGAGCGCAACCGCGTTTCGCTGGGCCTCAAGCAGCTGGGCGATGACCCGTGGGTCGCCATTGCCCGCCGCTACCCGGTCGGCAGCCGCCTGTTCGGCAAGGTCTCCAACGTCACCGATTACGGCTGCTTCGTTGAGATCGAGCCGGGCGTGGAAGGCCTGGTCCACGTGTCCGAAATGGACTGGACCAACAAGAACGTCAACCCGGCCAAGGTGGTGCAGGTCGGCGACGAGACCGAAGTGATGGTGTTGGACGTGGATGAAGAGCGTCGCCGCATCTCGCTGGGTATCAAGCAGACCCGCTCGAACCCGTGGGAAGCTTTCGCCGCCATGCACAAGAAGGGCGACAAGGTGTCCGGTCAGATCAAGTCGATCACCGACTTCGGCATCTTCATCGGCCTGGACGGCGGCATCGACGGTCTGGTCCACCTGTCCGACATCTCCTGGCAGGCCTCGGGCGAAGACCTCGTTCGCAACTTCAAGAAGGGCGACGAGATCGAAGCCGTTGTGCTCGCCGTGGATCCGGAGCGCGAGCGCATCTCCCTCGGCATCAAGCAGATGGAGCAGGATCCGTTCGGTCAGTTCATGGCCACCAACCCGCGCGGCACCATCGTCAATGGCACCGTGAAGGAAGTGGACGCCAAGGGCGCAGTGATCGACCTGGGCGAGGGCGTGGAGGGTTACCTGCGCGCCAACGACATCGCCAAGGAGCGCATCGACGACGCCACCCAGCACCTGAAGGTGGGCGACAAGGTCGAAGCCAAGTTCACCGGCATGGACCGTAAGGGCCGCCAGCTGCAGCTGTCGATCCGCGCGAAGGACGAAGAAGAACTGCACGATGCCATGGCCGAGTACTCGAACGCCTCCGGCGGCACGACGAAGCTCGGTGCGCTGCTCAAAGAGCAGCTCAACAAGGCTGACTAAGCAGTAGTAGCAGGAATGCGGGGCGACGCCCAGTCGCCCCGCGGTTTCACGTCACGGACATTGGGGACCCATGACCAAATCCGAATTGATTGAGGCGCTGGCACGGCGCCAGACCCACCTCGCGTTCGCCGATGTGGAGTTGGCCGTCAAAAGCGTCATCGAGCAGATGAGCCAGGCCCTGTCCAATGGCGAGCGTATCGAAGTCCGCGGTTTTGGCAGCTTTGCACTGCACTACCGTCCGCCGCGCATGGGGCGCAACCCCAAGACCGGCGATGCGGTAGCGCTTCCGGGCAAGCATGTCCCGCACTTCAAGCCGGGCAAGGAACTGCGCGAACGCGTCAATATGAATCTTGAGTAATGCCTCTCACGAGGTAGGGCTGCAGAGTCTTCGGAAGGCAGGCGACGGTATGTCGATCCTGCCTTCTTTTTATGCGGTGGCGTGCGGCCCCAGTGTTTGGGCGGTACCTCTTGGCAATTTCTGAAACTAAGCCAAACGTGTGCCTGTGCCGCATAGCGGCAATGGGTTAAAGTCGCGCCATGCGATTGATCGTCACGCTGATTCTCCTGCTATTCGTGGCTGCCGGCATCGTGCTGGGGGCGCTCAATGCCGATCTGGTCGGTTACGACCTCGGCTTTGCGCGCATGGAGCTACCCAAAGGCGCGGCACTTCTGGCGGCGCTGGTTATCGGCTGGCTGCTGGGTGGCCTCACAGCCTGGCTCGGGGTCAGCACGCGGCACCGCCGTTTGCGTCGCCAAGCGACGGCCGAGGCGCGAGGCAAGGCCAAGACGTCCGCGGCTGGTGCATGAGCGCGCTGCTTTACGTCCTTGTCCTGCTTGTACCCGCAGCCTTCGCCAGTGGTTGGTGGACGGCTAAACGAGCGGGTGCGCGCCGCTCCGGTGCGCAAGTCAGTGAGCTTTCCTCCGATTATTTCCGTGGCTTGAACTACCTGCTCAACGAGGAGCAGGACAAGGCCATCGAGGTATTCCTCAAGCTCGCCGAATACAACCGCGACACCGTGGAAACCCACCTGGCGCTGGGCAACCTGTTCCGTCGACGCGGTGAGGTGGATCGGGCCATTCGACTGCATCAGCACCTAGTGTCGCGACCGGGCTTGTCCGAAGCCATGAAGACCGTCGCACTGCTCGAGCTGGGCGAGGACTATATGCGCGCCGGCCTGCTGGATCGCGCTGAAACCTTGTTCTCCGACTTGGTGGCCATGGATGCCCATGCGCCCTCCGCCTTGCGCCACCTCATTGCCATCTACCAGCACGAACGCGATTGGCACAAAGCCATCGAGCATGCGCGTCGCTTGGAGGCCATGACCGGTGAGGACGAGTCGGGCATGATCGCCCAGTTCTATTGCGAGCTCGCCGAACAGTCGCGCCAACACGGCGCACGGCAAGAAGCACGCGAGTATCTGCGCCAGGCGTTTGCCTGTCAGTCCGATTGCGTGCGTGCTTTCATGCTTACTGGTCGTCTTTACGCCGAAGAAGGGCTGCACACGGAGGCAGCCAAGGTCTACGAACAGGCCGTCGAAGCGGATATCGCCTTCGTGCCCGAGATCCTGCCGCCGTTGCTCAACAGCTATGCCCGCTCTCAGCAGATGGAGCATGCCGAGCATTTCCTGCGCGACATTCTGGAGCGCTACCACGGCATATCGCCGGTGCTGGCACTCACCCGGTTGTACCAGCAGCGCGACGGTGATCGTACGGCCATCGACTTCCTCACCTCCCAGTTGCGCCAGCGACCGTCAGTGCGTGGGCTGATGGCCTTGATCGACGCCACCATGGACAAAGTGGAAGGTGAAGCGCGAGAGAACTTCCTGATTCTGCGCGACCTCACCAAGAAACTGCTGGAAGGGCAGGCCATGTATCGCTGCAGCCGCTGCGGTTTCGGCGCCAAGGCGCACCACTGGCAGTGCCCCAGTTGCAAGAGCTGGAGCACGATCCGTCCGATTCACGGTGTGGCCAACGAATGAGGCGCGGATGAGTTTCAATGCGCTGGCGTTAGGGATGGTGCTGGCATCGCTGTTGATCGCCACCGTAGTTGTTCGCGGTGCGATTGCCTATGCACTCCGCCGCAACATCATGGATCTGCCCGGGCAGCGTCGCTCCCACACCATTCCCACGCCACGCGGCGGTGGCATCGGCATCGTGGTCGCGGCTGTGCTGACGGTGCCTCCCAGTCTTTGTACATTCGCCGCGCCATGGCCCTTATCCATGGTTGTGGGGCTCGCCTTGGCCACCCTGCTGGTGGCGGCTGTGGGCTGGTGGGATGACCACCGCCCATTGCCCGTACTACCCCGCTTCTCCGTGCAACTGCTGTCGGCCGGGCTCATTGCCGCGGCGTTGTCACTGGATGGATTGTCCTGGTGGTGGCTGCCCATCTTGGTCCTGGCCGGCGGGTGGAGCATCAACCTGCACAACTTCATGGACGGCATCGATGGCCTGCTGGCTCAGCAGGTGATCTTCGTCAGCACCGGGCTTGGACTGCTCGCCCTGTCGACCGGGCAGCAGTCCTTGGCAGTGGCGGCGGTGTGCCTGGCGGCGGCGGCCCTGGGGTTTTGGTTCTTTAATCGCCCGCGAGCCCGCATTTTCATGGGCGATGTGGGTAGCGGCACCATGGGGCTGCTTTTGTTTGCCATGACAGCTATGTTGTGGCGAGTCGATACCCGGTTGCTGTGGCCGGCCTTGATCCTCAGTTCATCTTTTGTAGCGGACGCTACCCTTACGCTGTTAAGTCGTATGGCAAGCGGTCGCCGTTGGTACACTGCGCATCGCGAACACCTTTACCAGTGGTTGGTTCGCAGTGGGTTCACGCATGCCACGGGAGGGGCGTGCTATCTGGCATGGAACCTGGTGGTCGCGGCGCCTCTGGCCGTGGTTGCCTGGAACTGGCCGGCGGGGGCGGTACCTGTATTCGCAGGCACCTACCTGATAGCGATTGCCGCCTGGATATTCATGAAGCGCCAATGCTTGAGGCGCGTTTTGCACAAGGGCCGACATGTCGCTTCGTAAACTCATCGGCGTCATCCATCCTCGCATGGCCGTGGTGCTCCACGACCTGCTGATGGCGGCGCTTGCCTGGTGGGTGGCCAAGGCCCTGCGCTATGCCTTGATCGACACCGCAGGCATCAGCTTCCATGTGCTCGAGTTTCCCCTGGTGCTGCTGGTACAGGGCGCCGTGCTCAGCTGGACAGGGCTGTACAAAGGCGTCTGGCGTTTCGCCAGCCTGCCAGACTTGTGGAACATTCTGCGCGCTGCCGTACTCGGCGCGCTCGCCATCGCCGCTGCGCTGATGCTCTACAACCGCCTGGACGATGTGCCGCGCTCGGTACTGCTGTTGTATCCGGTGGTGTTGTCGGTGCTGCTGGGTACGCCGCGGCTTACCTATCGCTTCTGGAAGGACAGTCGCGTCGACCTGTTCAAGGCCAAGCCGATGCAGCGGGTGCTCATTGTCGGCGCCGATCGCGCCGGCGAGGCACTGTCGCGCGATTTGCAGCGCGATAACGGCTACACCGTGGTGGGTTTCGTCGACGACAAGGAAAGCCTGCGCGGCGCCAGCATCAACGGCCGCCCCGTGCTGGGGCGCGTGGACCAAATCCCCGAGCTGGCGCGCGAAGTGGCCGCTCAAATGCTGCTGATCGCCATGCCTGCGGCCAGCACGCAGGAAATGCGCCGCGTGGTCGAGCTGTGCGACCGCAGTGGCCTGCCATACCGCACGGTGCCCAAGCTTGAGGATGTCGTCTCCGGTCGTGCGCACTTCAACGAGATCAAAGAGGTCGCCATCGAGGACTTGCTCGGTCGCGACACAGTGGAGCTGGATTGGACGGCCATCCGCGTCACGCTCACCGGCCGCCGCGTGTTGGTGACCGGCGGCGGCGGTTCCATCGGCTCCGAGCTGTGCCGGCAAGTCGCACGGCTGGGCGCCCAGTCGCTGTGCGTGGTGGATAACAGCGAATTCAATCTCTACAAGATCTCGCAGGAGCTTCGCTCGGAATACCCCGAGCTGATCTATGAAGCCATCCTCGCCGATTGCGGCGACCCGGCGGCCATGCGCAAGCTGTTCGGCGAGTACAAGCCGCAGGTAGTGTTCCATGCGGCCGCCTACAAACACGTGCCCATGCTGCAGGGGCAGCTGCGTTCGGCGTTCCGCAACAACGTGCTCGCCACGCGCAATGTGGCCGACCTGGCCGACCGCCATAACGTGGAGTGCTTCGTGCTCATCTCCACCGACAAGGCGGTCAACCCCACCAGCGTCATGGGCGCCTGCAAGCGCCTGGCCGAGATCTGGTGTCAGAACCTCAACGAGCGTTCGCAGACCCACTTCATCACCGTGCGGTTTGGCAATGTGCTCGATTCGGCTGGTTCCGTGGTGCCGTTGTTCCGCCAGCAGATTCGCAATGGCGGGCCAGTCACCATCACGCACCCGGAAATCTCGCGTTACTTCATGACCATTCCCGAGGCCTGCCAGCTCATCCTGCAGGCGGCCAGCCTGGGCAAGGGTGGCGAGATCTTCGCGTTGGACATGGGTGAACCCATCAAGATTCGCGACCTGGCCGAGCAGATGATCCGCCTGGCCGGTCGCAAGCCCGGCACCGAAGTGCCTATCGTCTACACCGGGCTGCGTTCGGGCGAGAAGCTTTTCGAAGAATTGTTCCACCCGCTGGAAAACTACATCGAGACCACGCACGCGAAAATATTCCTCGCACAGTACCGCCCAGTGAAGTGGGATCAGCTGAACATCCAGATGGCCAAGGCCGCGGACGCCGTAGCCGTCTACGATGAAGACATGCTGCGCCATTGCGTTTCCCAGCTGCTTCCCTCGTTCCGTTGGAGCGAGGCGCCGCAGCCGGACAACGTGGTGGCCTTGCGCCGCAATGAATCAGGAGACAAGTAAGTGAGCAAGCCGTTGCGCAAAGTGGTTTTCCCGGTCGCTGGCCTGGGTACGCGCTTTCTTCCGGCCACCAAGGTGGTGGCCAAGGAAATGTTGCCGGTGCTGGATCGTCCGCTCATTCAGTACGCCGTGGACGAAGCCGTGGACGCCGGTGCGGACACGCTGATCTTCGTGACCAATCGCTACAAGCACGCCATTGCCGACTATTTCGACAAGGCCTACGAACTGGAAGCCAAGCTCCAGGAGAAGGGCAAGGACGAGCTGCTGGCACTGGTGCAGGGCACGCTGCCCAGGCACGTGCGTGCCATCTTCGTTACCCAGCCCGAAGCACTGGGCCTGGGTCATGCCGTGCTGTGCGCCAAGCCGGTGGTGGGTGACGAGCCTTTCGGTGTGGTGCTGCCGGACGACCTGATCTGGAACAAGGGCAAGGGCGCGCTGCGGCAGATGGCGGAGCTTTCTGCCGCACAGGATGCCGGCGTCATCGCCGTGGAAGAGGTTCCGCCGAGCGACACCGACAAGTACGGCATCGTGGATGCCACTCCGGTGGACGAGCGCAGTGCGCTGATCCGTCACATGGTCGAAAAGCCCAAGCCCGCCGACGCGCCATCCAACCTCGCGGTGGTGGGTCGTTATGTGCTGCCTGGCCGTATCTTCCCATTGCTGGAAGCCACCAAGCCCGGCGCAGGCGGTGAAATTCAACTCACCGATGCCATCGATGCGCTGCTCAAGGAGCAGGGCAAGGTGCTGGCCTATCGCTTCGAGGGCACCCGTTTCGATTGCGGCAACAAGGCTGGCCTGGTGCGCGCCACGATGCACATGGCCTTGCAAGATCCCAAGCTGGCGCCCGTGGTGCGCGAACTAATGGCCGGCCTGTAGCTTACGGGCAGCCCTATGCGGTCTACCGCACTGTGCCGAAACGGGCAGTGCGGCAGGCCCTCGGAATGCGCTGACGTTTCCTTCACGCACGCAGGACCGGTGTTATTTCGCGGGCGCCGTAGGGCGGCAATCCCGATCGCCAGGGGCGCAATGCGGCCATGTGAGGCGCACTGGCCATCGAGATGTCATTTCGTCCGTGCAGATGGCCCGGCTCCCGGGCATGCCTGCATATCTGCCGAGTCCCCTTTGGCGTCGACTCGGGCTGAGTCGGCTTGACGTCCCGCGGGCTCCGCTTTTCCACTTCATGCGCGAATCACTAAGTGAGCCTTGCAGCAGCCTTGAATTGGCATCGCGGCAAGGCCCGCGCAGATACGGCTCGTGTGCCCCGACGCGAGTCGACGATCGCCGGTGACGTGTGGGGGGGGCGGAGTGCCCCTGCATCGTGACGACCTACCTTCTAGGGGAGCGCCCTGCTCTGCCGGGCACCAGAATCACACCGGAGCCATTGTCTTTGATCGCTCCGATGACATTACCTATGCCAACGTGATCAGCGGAACCGGCAGTTTGACGCAGTTGGGGTCGGGAGCTTTGGTGTTACAGGGTGATCAAACCTACACCGGCCACACTAACGCGCTGGCTGGAACGCTGATCATCAACGGCTCCATTCAATCGGATACGGCGAATGTAGCCAGTGGCGCGACGTTGGCGGGCTTTGCCAACCTGTATGCGGATCTCTACAACCAAGGCACGGTGTGGCCAGGCAATCCCGTAGCTGGAGACACTCAATACGGCAGCTTCACTGTCCATGGAAACTACATTGGCCAGGGTGGCGTGCTGGCCTTGAATACCTACCTTGGTGGCGATGGCTCGCCGAGCGATCAACTCATCATAAGCGGCGGCCGCGCGAGTGGTACCACCAGTGTCCTGGTTTACAACACCGCTGCCGAAAGCAAGCCAACCAGTGGCGATGGTATTTTGGTGGTGGCGGCGGTGAATGGTGCTACCACTGACCCGGGCGCATTCAAATTGGCAGGTGAGGTGCGCAGCGGGGTGCTGGATTACCGTTTGTTCCGTGGCGATATGGATGGCTCCGCACCTGACAACTGGTATCTGCGCAATGAGTTCGTGGTGCCGCCTGAGCCGGGGCAGCCACCACCGGAGCCGGAGCTGCCCGGCACGCCTGAGCCGGAATTGCCAGTGGATCCGCCGCCGGAGGTTTTGCCGCCTGGGATTTACCCGATCATCGGGCCGGAGGTGGCAACCTATGGCCTAGTGCAGCCGGTCGCTCGCGAACTGGGCATGCTGACGCTTGGCACCATGGATCAGCGCATTGGCGACAGCGCGCTGCTGGCCTCTCGCTTGGGCAGCGGCGACAACGGGCCGTCTGCCTGGGGACGCGTGTTCGGCAAGAACATCGACAACACCTATCTGGCCTTTGCCGCGCCGAATGCCAAGGGCACCTTATCGGGTATCCAGGTAGGCGCGGACGTGTGGCAGGGCGAGCTTTGGCCCGGCCACGTGGATCGTGCAGGCGCCTACCTGGTTTACGCACACGCCAATGTGCGCGCTTATGGCTTGGTGACGAATGCCGATGCCACCGGCTACGAGATGCAGAGAACAGGCCAGATCAATCTCAACCAAACGGGGGCCGGCATCTACTGGACGCATTACGGCCCCGGCGATTGGTACCTGGATGCCGTAGCGCAGGCCAGCTCCGAACACGGAGCCACCAGCACAGATAACGCCAGGCTAAGTACCAAGGGCGTGGGCTACATGGGCTCGCTCGAATTCGGTTATCCGTTCTCGATTCCGCAACTAGGGTCCAGTTTCATTCTTGAGCCGCAGGCACAGGTGGTGTGGCAGCGAGTCCGTTTCCTCGATGCACCAGACGGCTTGGGGGAGGTGTCGCTAGGCACGACCGATGGCACGAGCGGCAGGCTGGGTGTGCGTGGCCGCTGGAATGTGGAGACAACGAAGGGCGATCTTTGGATGCCTTACGTATCTCTGGATCTTTGGCGTGACGCGGGAGGCAATTCGGTGAGTGCCTATAACGGCGTTGGCTCAGCGCCGTTACATGCGCAGGCTACGCGGCTAGCGCTCGGTGGGGGCGTCACTGGTCGATTGTTCCAGCGACTGGCCGTGTATGGCTCGCTGGGATATCAGAAGAGCGTCGGCACGACCGACAACGCCCAGCGAAAGGGCTTCAACGGTGCCGTTGGCTTGCGATATACCTGGTGAACGGTTGGTAGGTATTGGACACGAGGGCCGTGCTTGTCACCGCCCTCGTGTTCTTGCGATCACGGGCGTCAGACGTTTCTCTGCTCGGTGGCGCATTGTTTCCTCTGGCGTCCTATTTTGGGGCATGTCCCATAGCTGCGCTTGCCATCCGTTTGATTAGATGGCGTTCGGTATGTTCCCGTTCTCCATCGCACTGGATAAAGATCGAAGGTGCGGGAGAGTGTCGAAACCAATGTATGGATCAATGCGGGTAGTCGCCGCCGACGTGTGGCAGGCATCGGCGATGGAAGGTAGATAAAGAATGAATGTCATAAACGAGGCAAAGATTGCCCCATTGCTGATGGGCTTTGCGATGCTGAGCAAAACCCAGCAGGATCGGTTCATGGATGGTCTCAACCGATACGTCATGGCTTCGCCACGTCAGCGCCTAGTTCTGCGTACCCATTGGAAGACAGTGCACGAAGGGAGCCCCGTTGATATGGAGGGCACGTCGTCGCTATCGCCTGCGCGCGCAGCAGAGCGAGCCAGTGGCGCGTAAATCGAGGCGTGTGGCGTGCCGTAGCGCCAAGCACGACGCCTTCCAATAGCCGCTTGAAATGCAAGCGGCGTGTGCCGCTCGATCTTCCTGTTCGTCAAGCCATCGAACGGGCCTCCGTCGAGGTGTTGGGCGCGCGGCACGCAGGGTCGCCCTAGACGTCGAACGAGATGCATCATTCTAGGGGGTGTGGGTAACGGCAGCCAGATGGAAAGCCGCCCACGTTGCCGCGCGACGTTCAGCAGTGCCAAGCGTCCGCCCCTCTGGAGTATGCTTGCGGGCCACACCACGACCTGAGCACGCTCCTGGCATGACCTTGTCCTCGGTTGCCTCTTATTACCGCGCCACGGCTACGGCCTACGAGGCGTTCGAGCCGCTGCAGGGCATCAACGATGCCAAGGTGGTGATCATCGGCGGGGGCTTTGCCGGATTGCACACTGCGCTTGAGCTGGCGGAGCAAGGCATACGCGACGTGGTGCTGGTGGAGTGCGAGCAGATTGGGTTCGGTGCGTCGGGGCGCAATGGCGGGTTTGTATTTGCAGGCTACTCGCTGGGCGAACAGGCGCTGCTTGATCAGCGCGGTGCCGATCATGCGCGTGCGTTGTTCCAATTGACCACGGACGGTGTGCAGCGTATTCGCCACCTAGCCTCTCATTACCGCATTCCCTGCGACGTCGTGGACGAGGGTGTGATCTGGGCCAACTGGTTTCGAGATCCGGCCGTCTTGCGCGGGCGGCAAACGCTATTGGCCGAACGCTATGGCGTGGCATGGGAGTGGTTACCTCAGGCGCAATTGCGGCAACGCATTCATACCACGCGCTACTTCGACGGCCTTTATGAGCGCAACGCGCTGCATTTGCATCCACTCAACTTCGCCATTGGACTGGCGAAGGCCGCTGCCTCACAAGGTGTTCGTGTGCACGAGCAATCCCGTGTCACCGGTTTGCAGCGTGATGCAGGAGGTTGGCGCGTGGAAACGAGCCAAGGTAGCGTGCGAGCGGAGCAGGTGGTGCTCGCTTGTGGTGGCTACCTGGCTGGATTGCGCAAAGAAGTCGATCGAGCGATTTTACCCATCGCCACCTACATCATGGTGACCGAACCGCTGGGTGATCGTTTGCACGAATGCCTGGAAACCCAATCGGCTGTCTACGATACGCGCTTCGCTTTCGACTACTACCGCCCATTGCCAGATACGCGCCTGCTTTGGGGTGGGCGCATCTCCGTGCGTGACCGCTCGCCCGCAGGCGTGCAAGCGCTACTGCGCGACGATCTTGCCAAGGTGTTTCCGCAACTCAAGGGTGTACAGGTCGACTACGCATGGTCGGGCCTGATGAGTTACGCCCGCCACCAGATGCCGCAGATCGGCAGCAGTGGCGATGGCCTGTGGTGGGCGCAGGCGTTTGGTGGCCATGGTCTTGCGCCCACGTGCGCGGCGGGCGGCTTGCTGGCGTCCGCTATCGCGCAGGGTGACCAGCGCTGGAAGCAATTTGCGGACTATGGCCTCGACCGCACATATCGCCCGTTTGGCTACCTGGGTGCACAGGCAAGTTATTGGTGGCAGCAAGGCAAGGACTGGTTCAAGACGAGGCTGGAAGGATGAGCGAATCCATCGAACCCATTACCTGGGCGGATTTTGAAAAGGTGCTGATGGTGGTCGGCACGGTGACGCGCGTGGAGCCGTTTCCCGAAGCCCGCAAGCCCGCGTGGAAAGTATGGGCGGATTTCGGACCCTACGGCGAAAAGAAAACCAGCGCCCAAATCGCCACGCTCTACCAGGCCGATGACCTGCTTGGGCGTCAGATCGTTGGCGTGATCAACTTTCCCGAAAAGCAGATTGGACCGTTTCGATCACAGTTTCTGCTTACCGGGTTTCCCACCGACGATGGCGTGGTGCTGACAGCTGTGGAGCGACGCGTGCCCAATGGCACGCGCCTGGCGTGATCAGCGCGCCGCTACCGCGATGGTGGCTGTCGCGCCGTTTCGCCGGATCAGCATGGCCAGCGCGGCGGCGATGAGTCCACTGACGCCCGCCATGACGAAGGGTTGCAGGTAGTCACCATTCTGCGTGCGTAGAAAGCCCGCCATGAACGCGGCGCTTGCGGCACCGATCTGATGGCCGGCGGCCACCCAGCCGAATACCACCGGAGCATCGCGGTCGCCAAAGGTCTCGGTAGCCAGCTTCAGTGTGGGTGGCACCGTGGCGATCCAGTCCAGGCCATAGAACATGCCGAACAGCGACAGGCTGGCGAGTGAGAAATCGGAGTAGGGCAGCCAGATCAGCGATAGGCCACGAAGCCCGTAATAGACAAAGAGCAACTTGCGCGGGTCGTAACGATCCGTCAGCCAGCCGGAGAGCGTGGTGCCCACCAGGTCGAATGCGCCCATCATGGCCAGCAGGCCGGCGGCGCGTACCTCGGGAATACCGTGGTCGCCGCACATGGCGATGAAGTGGGTGCCGATCAGCCCGTTGGTGGTGAGGCCGCAAATGAAGAAGGTGGCAAACAGGAACCAGAACGTACGCTGCCGCGAGGCGCTGGCTAGCGTGCCCAGGGCGATGCCCAATAGATTGCGGCGCGGAGCTTCTGGCGCGTGTTCCTCGGTGGCGCCATAGGGGCGCAGGCCGATATCCGCCGGACGCTCGGGCAGCAACCACCAGGCGAGGGGGATCAGCGCGGCGCAGGCGCCGGCCACGGTCCACACCACCGGCCGCCAACCGCCGTGTTCAGCGATGGCGGCGAGCGCGGGGAGGAACGCCAACGTGCCGGTGGCGGTACTGGCCGTGAGCAGTCCCATCATCAAGCCGCGATGCGTGACGAACCACCGATTGACCACCGTGGCGCCAAGCACCACCGCCACACAACCCGAGCCCAGGCCGGATAACAAGCCCCAAGTGACCAGCAAGTGCCACGGTTGAGTCATCCAGGCGCTGGCGGCAATGGCGACCGTCATCAGGGCCAGCGCACCGATCAAGGTGCGGCGAATGCCGACCGCCTGCATGAGCGCCGCGGCGAACGGCCCGACCAAGCCGTACAGAAAGATGCCCAGCGCGGCAGAGAGCGAGATGGTGTCGCGGCTCCAGCCGAAGGCCTTGCCCAAGGGCAGGATCAGCACGCCGGGTGCGGCGCGTACGCCGGCGGCGGCAAGCAGGGCGAGAAAGATCACGCCGGCAACGACGAAGGCGTACTTCTGGCCGAAGGGGCGGGTGCGCGGTATAGTCATGTTACCGACCGGTACGTGGTGTCGGCAGATCATACGTACCGATCGGTAACATCGTCAACCGTGTGCCGTCATGACCCGCAAACAACCTGTCAGCCCGCCATCGTCCGCACCATCCGCAACCGCGCCCAAGGCGGCCGAGCGTATCCGCCAGAGCGCGCGCGAGCTGTTCTATCAGGAGGGCATCCGCGCCATTGGCGTGGAGGAAATCGTCAGTCGTGCCGGCGTGACCAAGCCCAGCCTCTATCGCAGCTATGCCTCCAAGGACGAACTTGCGGCTGAATACCTGCGGGATTACGAAGAAGCGTTCTGGGCCTGCTTCGAGGCCGGCAAGGCCGATCATCCGCAGGATGTGCGCGCCCAGTTGCTGAGTTACCTGCAGGGCCTGGCGGCGCGCGCGACGCGCACGGGCTATCGTGGCTGCGGCCTCACCAATGCGGTGGTGGAATACCCCGGTGACGAACACCCTGCCCGCAAGGTGGCCGAGACGCACAAGCGCAAGTTGCGCGCGCGTCTGGTGGAGATGTCCAAGGCGATGGGCGCCAAGGACCCGGCGACCCTCGCCGATGGCCTGCTGTTGTTGCTGGAGGGCACGTATGCCTCGGGCCAGCTGTTTGGGCGGCAAGGGCCTGCACGCTCACTGGTGACGGTGGCCGAGCAGTTGATCGACGCTGCTTGCCGCTAGTCGATATTCAGCGCGGTGCACGCTGCTGGCTGTCCAGCCACACGCTCAGGCCCTGGGCGTTCAGCTCGATATCCATGCCAAGAAGTTCCAGCAAGGTGTCACGGCCACCAGACCAACCGTGCGCGGTAGCGCGGGCGGCATAGAGTTCGGCGAGGTCGCGCTTCATGGCGTCGTGCCGTGCCGCGGATTCGTCATGCGCGCGCATGGCGGCTTGTGCGATGTCCACCATCGCATCGATCTGCACGTGCAGGTCATCAGCGAGCTTGGCCACGCCTTCCACGCGACCGTAGTGCGTCAGGTACATGGCTTGTGGGGCCAGCGCGACAAGGCGCCGAATCGAGGCATGCAGTGCCGGCGGATCAAATTGCACCGGCGTGCTGGTGGGCACGATGAACGGCCCTTGCGCCGTGTCGAATTCGCGATAGGACAAACCGAACGTGTCGCCCGTAAAGCAAACGGCGCTGCGCGGATCGTGGATCGCCATGTGATGTCGCGCATGACCTGGTGTGTCCAGACATTGCAGGGCGCGCCCGGCAAGGTCCACGACATGGCCGTCTGGCGCCTCCACCACGCGCGATGGATCGACGGGCCGCAGGCGACCGTAGCTGCGCTGCATCACTTCTTCACCGTAGACGGCGGTGGCGCCTGCCCAGAGTTGGCTGGGATCGATCATGTGGCGCGCGCCGCGTGGATGCACCACCAGTCGCGCGCTTGGCAAGTGCGCCATCAACTCACCGGCGCCGCCGGCGTGATCCAGGTGTACGTGGGTGAGAATGAGCCAGTCGACGTCAGCCGGACTCAAGCCGTTCTGTGTGAGCGCGTCAAGCATGCGCGGCACGGAGTGGTTGGTGCCGCAATCGATGAAAGCGCCGCGTCCGTTCTCCACCAGCAAATACGCCGCATCGAAATGGGGCCGTACAAAACCGGTATCGATCGTGTGGATGCCATCGTTCATGAGCCAACTCCCGACCAGGACTGGCGGAAGATTAGCAAGTACGGTGGCGCCGGGCTTTCCCGTGCCGTGAATGGGACACGCGACGCCTATCGCGTGCCCCGTTGCTGTTACGGTTCGGCATCCACCAGCACGAGTTCGGCGTCTTCGAGCGCCGTTACCTTCACGCTGGTTTCGTTGCGAATAGCCACGCCATCACGCGCATCGACCTCCACGCCATTCACCGTCACCTTGCCCTTGGCGGGCACGAGATAGGCAAAGCGGTCGGCGCCTAGCGTGTACTCGGCCGATTCGCCCGCCTTGAGCGACGCGCCGAGCACGCGCGCATCGGTGCGCAAGGGCAGGGCGTCGGTGTCCTCCGCGTAGCCGCTGGCGAGGGCCACGAAGCGCCCCGAACGATCGCCGACCGGGAACGGCTTGGTGCCCCATGACGGCGGATTGCCGTGCTGGTTGGGGATGATCCAGATCTGAAAGATGCGGGTGGTGTCCTGCTCCAGGTTGTACTCCGCGTGGGTGATGCCGGTGCCGGCGCTCATCACCTGCACATCGCCGGCCACGGTGCGGCCCTTGTTGCCCAGGCTGTCCTGATGGGTGATCGCACCCTCGCGCACATAGGTGATGATCTCCATGTCGCCATGGGGATGCGGCGGAAAGCCGGTCTGCGGGGCGATGGTGTCGTCGTTCCATACGCGCAGCGCACCCCAGCCCATGCGGCCGCCGTCGTGGTAGTTGGCAAAGGAAAAGTGATGCTTGGCATCGAGCCAGCCGTGGTTGGCTCCACCCAGCGAAGCGAAAGGACGACGTTCGATCATGAGGCTCTCCTTCTAAGCGTTCGCGCCGTTTGGCGCCTTGCACCAATGTATGGCGGCGCGCGGGCGACTCCAATCACCGCGCAAGGAACGGACTGTTGCGTTAACGGCCCTGATCGACGCCACCGTGGCGGGTCGCCCGCGATGCGCCCGTGAAGGCTGCTGCGGTGCCATTTCCCCCTACTAACCCCTGGGATTACGTCGAGTTGCAAAAAATTCTTCCCAGACTCTTCACAAATGGAAATGTTCTGCTATTATTTCTTGCTCCAGCGCGGGAATAGCTCAGTTGGTAGAGCACGACCTTGCCAAGGTCGGGGTCGCGAGTTCGAGTCTCGTTTCCCGCTCCAAGTTCGATGTGCAAGTCCAACCTTGCACGAAAAAAAGAGGCCTTCAGGCCTCTTTTTTTATGTCCGTTTTTTGTGTGCATGCTTGGGCCCCGGGCCCGAAAGGCCGTTGCGCCGCCTGGCGACGCAACGGTGCGTTCTCAGTGGGTTTCCTTGCGGTGCTCGATGGCCTGCTTGCGATAGAACGGGTAGCAGGCCGCCAGGGCAAGGAACCACGCGGGCGCATAAATCAGGCCGGTGAGCGTGTCTTCCTTCTGCGCGAACACCCAGAGCACAAACGCGAAGAAGGCCAGCACCAGCCAGCACATCACTACGCCGCCCGGCATCTTGAAAATGGAACGGGCGTGGCGTTCCGGATGCAATTTCCGGTAGCGCATGTAGGCAATCATGATCAGCGACCACACGAAGATGAAGCAGATGCTGGAGATCGTGGTGACGATGGTGAAGGCCTTCATGATGTCGCCTTCCTGGTAGAGCAGGAACACGCCGATGAAGAGCAGCAGGCAGGAGTAGCCCAGGCCGTTGGCCGGCACATTGTTGCGGCTGAGCTTGGCGAAGGGGCGCGGGCCAAGCTTGCCGGCCGAGAGGCCATAGAGCATACGGCCGGTCGAATAGATGCCGCTGTTGGCCGAGGACGTCGCCGAGGTGAGCACCACGAAGTTGATCAGTGTGGCCGCGATCGGAATGCCGATCAGCATGAACAGGTTCACGAACGGACTCTTGTCCGGCGCCACCTGGCTCCACGGCGTCACGGTCATGATCACCAGCAAGGCCAGGATATAGAACACGATCACGCGTATGGGGATGGAGTTGATCGCCTTGGGCAAGGTGCGCTCCGGGTCCTTGGCCTCGGCCGAGGCGGTGCCTACCAGCTCGATGCCCACGAAGGCGAAAACGGCGATCTGGAAAGCAGCGAGGAACCCGGCGCCGCCGTGCGGGAACCAGCCGCCATCGGCCCACAGGTTGGACACGGCCGCCTTGGCACCCGAGGGCGAGGTAAAGCCGATGCCGATCAGCACCAGGCCCACAGCGATCAGGGACACGATGGCGACGATCTTGATCAGCGCAAACCAGAATTCCAGTTCGCCGAACAGCTTCACCGTCAGCAGGTTCAAGCCCAGCAGCAACGAAATGCACAGCGTGCCGGGCAGCCACAAGGGCACCCCGGGCACCCAGAACTGGATATAACCGGTGATGGCGACGACGTCCGCAATGCCGGTGACCACCCAGCAGAACCAATAGGTCCAGCCGGTAAAGAAGCCGGCACAGGGGCCGAGCAGGTCGTAGTTGAAGTCGACGAACGACTTGTAGTGCAGGTTGGAGAGCAGCAGCTCGCCCATGGCGCGCATCATGAAGAAGAGCACGCTGCCGATGATGGCGTAGGCGAAGATGACGGATGGGCCGGCCAGGCTGATGGTCTTGCCCGAGCCCATGAACAGGCCGGTGCCGATGGCGCCACCAATGGCGATCAGCTGCAGGTGGCGGTTGTGCAGATTGCGCTGGAGATGGTGCTCGGCACCATCGGGCGCAACGGTGGGTTCGTGGTTCTGCATCGGCGGTCCGGTCCCCTCGGAGGCATGACGAAAGGGCCATCCTAAAGGATTTCTCGATGGACCAGCCGGCGAGAAGGTTATTGTGCGTCGTGGAAGATGATGCCCAGCGTATGGCGCTGGCCGTCGCGCACTCGGCTGACGCCGTGGCGCAGGGTGACCCTATAGGTGCCACGCGTTCCGCTGACGGGGCGCTGGTTGACCGCGAAGATCACCGCATCGCCCTGGCGAAGCGGAACCACCTCGACGCGGGACTGCATGCGTGGACGCTGCTCAGTCAGTACGAACTCGCCGCCGCTAAAGTCCGCGCCAGGCTCGGACAGCAAGATGGCAACCTGTAGCGGAAACACGTGCTCACCGTACAAATCCTGATGGAGGCGGTTGTAGTCGCCAGCGCCGTACTGGAGTAGCAGCGGCGTAGGGCGTCGTTGACCGGCCTCGTGGCAGCGTGTGAGGAAGCTCGTGTGCTCTGGCGGATAGCGCACGTCAATGCCCATACGTGCATTCCAGTCGTTGGCTATCTCCGCTAGAGGCGGATAGAGCGCATTGCGCAATGCCTGCACGGAAGCGGGCAGGGGGTAGCGAAAATACTTGTACTCGCCGAGGCCGAAGCCGTGCCGCCCCATGACCACGCGGCTGCGATAAAGGGCATCGTCGCCATAGCTGTTAGCGATGTCGCGACAGGCTTGCGGATCCAGCAGGCCTGGCATGATGCCGTAGCCGCGCGCGTCGAGGTCGTTGAGGATGCCGGCCCAGTCGGCCGTTGCGGCCCGCCATGCAAGGGCCTGGTCTTCAGTGTCGCGTTGGCGTGCATGCATCGTGTCGGAGTCCGCTGCCCGAAAACTCCAGGCTAGTGGTCGACCCCGCTCAGGACACTCCGCTTCTTGCGATCAGCCCGATGGCAGAATCACCAGACCAGGTCGTCCGGCACCTTGAATTGGTCCTGGTTGTAGAAGTCGTCGTCCTCGCCGGATGGCGCGTCATCCGAGGGCTTGCCGTGATCCAGCACGATGATGGACGCATCGCGTTCGCGGATCTTGCTGGCCGCGGGGCGGGGCAGCAACTCGTAGTGCTCGCCCGCGCGCACGATGACCAGGGCGCCTTTGGCGAGCTGCGTGCGCAGCGACTCGTTCACCAGGATGCTGTGGATGGCCTCGCCGTCGCTGAAGCGGTAGCTGATCTCGCCTTCGCGCTTGACCTTGTTGGCATCGATGATCTGGCGCACCTGCGCGGCGAGCTCGCGTGCCTGGGCCTGGGCGTTGCGTTCGGCGGCGATCGCGCGGTCGCGCTCGGCCTTTTCCGCCTGCAGGCGTTGGGTGTCGATTTTTTCTTCGGGCGTGACCGTGGGCGCCTTGCCTTGGCGCTGCTTGGCCTGGTCGCGCGCGATCTGGTCCACCTTGCCCTTCTTGGCGAGGCCGGCCTTGAGTAGTTGTTCCTGGAGGGGGTTGCGCATGCGAAGGTCCATAAAGCGTGACTGGTGATTGTAGCGCCGTTCCGTCATCGTCTCCCTGGCGGCTCAGCGTCGGCGAGACCGGGCATGGCATCATGGCCGCGCCAGGGCGATGACGCCCGCGGGAAAGGACCGGCCGTGATACCGAACTTCTCCGATCATTCCGCCAACGAACGCACGTACCTAGCTTGGGTGCGCACGGCCATTTCGGTGATGGCCTTCGGGTTCCTACTCGAACGCTTCGACATCTTTCTGCTGTTCGCCACACGTGCCAGCGAACGCGTGACCGAGGGGCTCCACACGCGAGCCTCGCAATGGCTGGGCTTGGGCCTGCTGTTGGTAGGCGCCCTGATGATCGTTGGTGCCACGTTGCGTTTCTATCGCAATCGGCGCGCGATCGAATCGGCAACGTCATCGACGTACGGCGACTCCTGGGTGGCACGCGCGATGGCCGTGCTGCTCGTGCTGATGGCGATCTTCCTGACGGTGTACGTGGCCAGGCAGATCGCGGCGTTGAGCTGACGGGCGCGAGCCTTGCCACGGCCCTTGCCGTCGCTGCTGTGAAGGCGTGAATGCCTTGCGCGCATGGTATCGGGTGAGGTGGGATGCCAATAGCACATCTCTTTGCTGGTTTGACGGCCCTTCTCGCTCCGGAGGCACGAAACGCGGGTAGGGTATCGACATAGAAAAGGCGCCGTGTTGCCACGGCGCCTTTCTGACTTCGGCTGATGCTAGATCAGAGCGCTTCGAACACGCCTGCCGCGCCCATGCCGGTGCCGATGCACATGGTCACCATGCCGTACTTCTGCTTGCGGCGGCGCATGCCGTGCAGCAGGGTCGCGGCGCGGACCGCGCCGGTGGCGCCCAGCGGGTGGCCCAGGGCGATGGCGCCGCCCAGCGGATTCACCTTGGACGGATCAAGGCCAAGGTCGCCGATGACGGCCAGGGCCTGCGCGGCGAAGGCTTCGTTGAGCTCGATCCAGTCCAGCTGATCCTGGGTCAGGCCGACCTGCTTGAGGGCCTTGGGGATGGCTTCCTTAGGGCCGATGCCCATCACTTCCGGCTTCACGCCCGCCACCGAGTAGCCGACGAAGCGGCCGATCGGGGTGAGGTTGAACTCCTTGATCGCCTTTTCACTGGCCAGCAGCAGGGCGCCGGCGCCGTCGGACATCTGCGAGGAGTTGCCGGCCGTCACGCTGCCGCCGAACTTGTCGTTGCGGAACACGGTGCGCAGCTTGGACAGCACTTCCAGCGTGGTGCCGGCGCGCGGGCCTTCGTCGGTGTCGATCAGGCGGCTGTCGGTCTTGATGCCGCGCGTGGCCAGGTCGGGGTAATGGTCATCGAGCTGGAACGGGGTGATTTCGTCCTTGAACTCGCCCGCGGCAATGGCGGCGAGCGCGCGGCGATGGCTTTCCACTGCAAACGCGTCCTGCGCCTCGCGGCTCACCTTCCACTGCTCGGACACCTTTTCGGCGGTGATGCCCATGCCGTAGGCAATGGCGACATCTTCCTTGTTGGCGAAGATGGCGGGGTTCATCGCCACCTTGTGACCCATCATCGGCACCATGCTCATGCTTTCGGTGCCCGCGGCGATCATCAGGTCGGCCACGCCAAGCTGGATGCGGTCGGCGGCCATGGCAATGGCCTGCACGCCGGACGAACAGAAGCGGTTGATGGTGACGCCCGGCACGGTATACGGCAGGCCGGCGAGCAGCGCGCCAATGCGCGCCACGTTCATGCCTTGCTCGGCTTCGGGCATGGCGCAACCGACGATCACGTCTTCGATGCGATGCGGATCGATGCCCGGCGCCTGCGCCATCACGGCGCGGATCACGTGGGCGAGCATGTCATCCGGACGGGTGTTGCGGAACACGCCGCGCGGCGCCTTGCCGACCGGCGTGCGGGTGGCGGCGACGATGTAGGCGTCTTGCACTTGCTTGGTCATGGTTTTGCTCCGTGGCGTCGCGCTCATCAGCGGCGACGCACCTTGGTTTTGATCGTCATCCCTGCGCAAGCAGGGATCCAGTGTCGTTGGCGTAAAGCGAAAGTCGCTGGGTCCCTGCTTGCGCGGGGACGACGAGCCTCATCAGTTACGCAGCGGCTTACCGGTGGTCATGGTGTGCGCGATACGAGCCTGGGTCTTCTCGGTCTTGGCCAGTTCCACGAAGTGCTGGCGTTCGAGCTGGAGCAGCCACTCTTCGTCCACCAGCGAACCGCGTTCGATCTTGCCGCCACACAGGGTGTCGGCAATGCGCGTGGCGATGGCGACGTCATGCGGCGAGGCGAAATAGCCCTCGGCCAAGTTGGCGAGCGACGCCTGGAACGTTGCGGTGCCCACGTCGCCGGCGACCGGGATGTTGCGATTCATCATCGGCGGGCGCCAGCCGCTTTCGGCCAGCGAAAGGGCGACCTTCTTGGCCACGTACAGCAACTCGTAGGCGTTGAACACCACGATGTCGCTGTCGCGCAGCAGGCCCAGCTGCTTGGCTTCCATGGCGCTGCCGGACACCTTGGCCATCGCAATCGTCTCGAACACCTTCTTCAGCGATTCGAAGGGGTCTTCCGGGTTGGCCTTGGCGGCGCGGATGGCCAACTCATGCAGGCCACCACCGGCCGGCAGCAGGCCCACGCCGGCCTCGACCAGGCCGATGTAGCTTTCCAGGGCGGCCACGGTGCGAGCCGAGTGCATCTGGAACTCGCAGCCGCCGCCCAGGGCGAGGCCGCGCACGGCGGACACCACCGGCACCAGCGAATGCTTGATGCGCATGCTGGTGGCCTGGAAGTTGGCGACCATCTTCTCGAAGTCGTCGAACTTGCCGGCCTGCAGCAGGCCCAGCGCACCCTTGAGATCGGCGCCGGCCGAGAACGGCTCACCGGTCTGCCAGATCACTACGGCCTTGAGCTGCTGCTCGGCGACATCGATCGCTTGCTGCACGCCATTGAGCACGTGGTCGTTGACCGTGTTCATCTTGGTCTTGAACGAGATGATGCCCACGCCGTCATCGCCCAGCGTCCACAGGCGCACGCCGTCGTTCTCCCACACCGTGGTGCCCTGGTCGAACTTCTCGCCCAGGATCGGATCGGGGAACAGCTGGCGCTGGTACACCGGGTGCTGCGAGCGCGGCTTGTCGGCATTGGCGCTGGCCGAGTACGAGCCATGCTTGCCGTGCACGCCAGTGCGGCCGTCGGTGACCCAGGCCGGCAGCGGGGCGCTGCTCATGGCCTTGCCGGCGGCGATGTCTTCGGCGATCCAACCGGCCACCTGCTGCCAGCCGGCAGCCTGCCAGGTCTCGAACGGGCCGAGCTTCCAGCCGTAGCCCCAGCGGATAGCAAAGTCGACGTCGCGCGCGGTATCGGCGATGTCGGCCAGGTGATAGGCGCTGTAGTGGAACAGGTCGCGGAAGGTCGCCCACAGGAACTGGGCCTGCGGGTCAGCCGAGGCGCGCAGCTTGCCGAACTTCTCGGCCGGGTCCTTGATGGCGAGGATGGCGGCCACTTCCTCCGAAGCCTTCTGCTCGGAGAGGCGGTAATCCTGCTTGGCCACATCCAGCACCACGATGTCCTTGCCGGCCTTGCGGTAGAAGCCCGCGCCGGTCTTCTGGCCCAGCGCACCCTTTTCGATCAGGGCGGAGAGCCATGCCGGCGCCTTGAAGTACGGATGCCACGGATCGTCGGCCAGGGTGTCGGCCATGGTCTTGATCACGTGCGCCATGGTGTCCAGGCCCACCACGTCCGCGGTGCGGTAGGTGGCGCTCTTGGGGCGACCCACGGCCGGACCGGTCAGCGCGTCGACGGTGTCGAAGCCCAGGCCGAACTGCTGGGTGTGGTGCATGGTGGCGAGCATCGAGAACACGCCGATGCGGTTGCCGATGAAGTTCGGCGTGTCCTTGGCGTACACCACGCCCTTGCCGAGCGCCGTGGTGAGGAACGCCTCCAGGCCTTCCAGCACGTTCTTGTCGGTCAACTTGGTCGGGATCAGTTCGACCAGGTGCATGTAACGCGGCGGGTTGAAGAAGTGCACGCCGCTGAAGCGGTGGCGCATCTCTTCCGGCAGGGCCTCGGCCAGGCCATTGATCGACAGGCCCGAGGTATTGGACGCGATCACGGCGGTGGGCGACAGGTGCGAAGCGATCTTCTTGTAGAGATCCAGCTTCCAGTCCATGCGCTCGGCGATGGCCTCGATCACTAGGTCCACGTCCTTGAGGTGATCGAGGTCTTCGTCGTAGTTGGCGGGGATGATGGCCGCGCCGATGGTCTTGTCGGCCAGCGGGGCCGGCGACAGTTTCTGCAGGTTGGCGATGGCCTTCAGGGCGATGCCGCTCTTGGGGCCTTCCTTCGCGGCCAGGTCGAACAGCACGGTTTCGACACCGGCGTTGGTCAGGTGTGCGGCGATCTGCGCGCCCATGACGCCAGCGCCGAGCACCGCTGCCTTGCGGATCCGTAGCGCTGCCTTGGGGGTGGATGGAGCAGTCATTGTTTTCTCCGTAGTGCGAGACGCGTGAAGGTGAATCGATCGGCCGTTGCCGGCCGGGAAGGCGAAACCGTGTATCAGGGTGACTTGAGACCGGCCGCGGCAAAGCGGATCAGGTGCTGGGCGGTCTGCTCGCGATGGCGTTCTTCGGGTACGTCGCTCTTGCGCTGGATCATGCCGAAGCCGGACATGGCGTGGGTCAGGGCGCCCGTCACCAGGTCAACGCGCCAGTACAGCTCCTCCTTGCTCAGGTGGGGCAGCAGGCGGGCGAATTCAGCGGTGAACTGGCGCATGACATGGCCGTAGTTGTCCGACAGGAACTTGCGCAGGGTGTCGTCGTGTTCGGCGAAGGCGCGGGCCAGCACGCGCATGAACAGCGAACCATTGCCATCGTGGGAAAGCTCCAGTGCAGGCTGGATGAAGGCCGCCAGCACGTCCTCGATGGTGGTGTCGGGCAGGCCGGCGACGCCCTGCAGGGCGGCCATGCGGCGCCCGTTGAGCTGGTCCAGGCGACGGCGGAACACCTCTTCGATCAGGCGATCCTTGGAGCCGAAGTGGTAGTTGACGGCGGCCAGGTTCACGCCAGCGGCGGCGGTCAGCTGTCGCAAGGACGCCCCGTCGAAGCCGTGGCGGGCGAACAATTCCTCGGCGGCACCGAGGATACGTTCCTTGGTCGGCTGGGCTGCGCTGTGGGCGGGCATGGTCCGTGGGCCTCGGCGTCGAATCAAACGATCGTTTGAGGATACGTCGCCCCGTTTGTGTCCGTCAAACGAACGTTTGGGGGCGGCCCCCGAAAGGCCTGCGTCCGGTTCCCGATTGGGTTAGAATCTGTCAAACTTTCGTGAGCTAAATCCGCAAAACTTGGCGGGATTTGGCATAACTTCGCCGGCATAGACCGGACCGCCCATTCAGACTTATTTCGTTTTCCCGGAGCAGACCCATGGCGCTGGAGCGCACCCTTTCCATTATCAAGCCCGACGCAGTCGCCAAGAACGTGATCGGCGAGATCTACTCCCGCTTCGAGAAGGCCGGCCTGAAGGTCGTCGCCTCCAAGATGAAGCAGCTGTCGCGCGCCGAAGCCGAAGGCTTCTACGCCGTGCACAAGGAGCGTCCGTTCTTCAACGCGCTGGTCGAGTTCATGATCTCCGGCCCGGTGATGATCCAGGTCCTGCAGGGCGACAATGCCGTCCTGAAGAACCGCGATCTGATGGGTGCCACCAACCCGAAGGAAGCCGCGCCGGGCACGATCCGCGCCGACTTCGCCGACTCCATCGACGCCAATGCGGTGCACGGTTCCGACGCAGCTGAAACGGCTGCCGTCGAAATCGCGTACTTCTTCGCCTCGACGGAAGTCTTCCCGCGCTAACGCGCGCGTTCTCCATGGAACGCGACATTCACACCACGAAACATCGCGTTCCATTGGAGAGCGAGAGCACACGAGGGCGGCATTGAGCCGCGGTTTTCAAGATGACTGACCAGGCCACATCCACCACCACCGAGAAGGTCAACCTGCTCGATTTCGATCGCCAGGGCTTGCGTGATTTCTTCGCGCAGCTGGGCGAGAAGCCTTATCGAGCCGAGCAGGTGATGAAGTGGATCTACCACCGCCTGGAAGACAACTTCGAAAACATGACCGACGTGGGCAAGGCGCTTCGGACCAAGCTCGAAGCGTCCTGCTACGTAGGGGCACCGAAGACCCTGTTCGACAAGGGTGCGGCCGACGGCACGCACAAGTGGCTGCTCGGCATGGATGGCGGCAACGCCATCGAGGCGGTGTACATCCCCGAGCCCACCCGTGGCACGCTGTGCGTGTCCTCGCAGGTCGGTTGCGGCCTGAACTGCCAGTTCTGCTCCACCGCGACGCAGGGCTTCAACCGCAACCTCGCCACGTCCGAAATCATCGGGCAGATGTGGGTGGCGGCCAAATACCTCGGCAACGTCACGCACCAGAACCGCCGCATCACCAACGTGGTGATGATGGGCATGGGCGAGCCGTTGCTCAACTTTGATAACGTCACCAAGGCGATGAGCCTGATGCGCGATGACCTGGGCTTTGGCCTGGCGTCCAAGCGCGTCACGCTGTCCACCGCCGGCCTGGTGCCGATGATCGACAAGCTGTCGGAAACCATCGACGTTTCGCTGGCGGTGTCGCTGCACGCGGCGAACGACGAGCTGCGCACCGAGCTGGTGCCGCTCAACAAGCGTTACCCCATCGAAGAACTGCTCGGCGCCTGCCGCCGCTGGCTGGAGCGCAAGCCGCGCACCTCGATCACCTTTGAGTACACCCTGATGAAGGGTGTCAATGACCAGCCCGAGCACGCGCGCCAGCTGATCAAGCTGATGCGTCGCCTGCCCAACTGCAAGGTCAACCTGATTCCGTTCAATCCATTTCCTGGCACGCGTTTCGAGCGTTCCGACGCCGACACCATCCGCGCCTTCCAGACCCAGTTGCTCAACGCCAACGTGTTGACGATGCTGCGCCGCACGCGTGGCGACGACATCGATGCCGCGTGTGGTCAGCTCAAGGGGCAGGTATTGGATCGCACCCGTCGCCAGGCCGAATTTCGCAAGCGTCTGGACGAAGGGGCGAGTCATGCGGCTTGATCGAGTCTTAGTGGGTGCGGGTGTTGTCTTGGCCATGGCCGGCTGCGTGAGCACCGGCACCAATGGTTCGGGCAGCACGCCCATTCCGCACACCACCAAGGCCGAAAAGCGCGAAGAGGGCGCTCGGGTCCATACCGAGTTGGCCCAACAGTACATGGCCAATGGCGACCTGCAGGACGCCATGGTCAAGCTCAACAAGGCCCTTCAGTTCGACCCCAACTATGTGCCGGCCCACACCGTGCTGGCGGTGGTCTACGAGCGCATCAACGATATGCCTAATGCGGAGCTGCATTACCGTAAGGCTGCCTCGTTGGCGCCGGACAAGGGCGACACCAACAACAACCTCGGTTGGTTCCTCTGCAACCGAGAGGGCAAGACGGCGGAGGCCATGCCGTACTTCCAGAAGGCCGTGGCCGATCCGTTCTACCAGACCCCGGCCCTGGCCTGGTCCAATGCAGGCATCTGCCTGACTCGCGCCAACGACTTTGCCGGTGCCGAAGCCGACTTCCGCAAGGCTCTGGCGATCGATCCGCAGGACCCGGGGGCGTTGTATCAACTCGCCAACGTGCTTTATCTTCAGAACGATGCGTTCCGCGCACGTGCCTTCATCCAGCGCTTCGATGCGTTGGGGCAGCCGAGCGCGGCCTCGCTCAAGCTAGGTCATGACATCGAATCCCGGTTGGGCAACAGGGATGCTGCTCTCAACTACGGTAGGCGACTGCAGAGCCAGTTCCCGGATTCGGAACAGGCGCACGCCCTCGACGCAACCGCAAGCCAATGACACATCAGCAGTCAAATACGGCCGATAGCGGCAACCGAGACCACCCAAATACTGAAACTCCTGGCGTCATCATGGACACGGAATACACCCCGCAGGAAACCGTCAGCGCCACGTTCGGCTCGCGATTGCGCGCAGTGCGCGAAGCGCGAGGCCTCGACGTGGAATCATGCGCACATGCGTTGCGCCTCCCCACGCGCGTGCTGCGTCAGTTGGAAGGCAACGACTACGCCGGCATCGATTACCAGGTGTATCTCGGCGGCTACCTCACCAAATACGCACGCTATTTGGGCGTGGACGAGGTCGAGGTAAAGGCGGAGCTGGAGCGCATCAGGCCGTCGCAGCCCACCCTGGTTGCCACGGGCGGCATCTCGCACTCGCGCTATCTGCTGGAGCATTACGCGCGCGCGGCCACTTATGTGGTGCTCACGGCGGCCATCGTTGTGCCCACCATTTGGTTGGGTGTGCGTGGCACGCTGGATCGCGAAGTGAGTCATCTGGCCCCGCTGGATGCGGCTCCCGTGGCACAGGCGGATGCTCCGGCTCCTGCGGCCAGTGCGACAGCGTCCCGTCTCGTGACCGACGGGGTGGGCGATAACGCGGCTCTCGCGGTTGCCTCCAACGCACCCCGGGCCGCCGATGCTCCGGCGGCAGCACCGGTCGCCGCCCCGCAGGTGACGAGCCAGGATCAGCAGCCGCTGATGGCTTCGATGACTCCTTTTCCGAGCCTTGGCGAGGCCGTGCCGCACGCTGCGCCCGCGCCCGCTGCCGCCGACTCGGTGGGCAATGGTGCGCATAGCCTGGCCTTGACGCTGCCCTCCGCGAGCTGGGTAGAGGTCACTGCCAAGGATGGTTCGCGCCTGGAATATGGTTTGCTGCCCGCCGGCAGCACCAAGACTTACCACAGCGACCAGCCGCTGGAAGTGCGCATCGGCAATGCCACGGGCGCCCAGGTCATGCTGGATGGCCAGCCCATGGCGCTGGACAGCTACCGTCGCTCCAACGTGGCGCATTTTCGTATCGAAGTGCGCGACGGCAAGGCCGCGCCCAGCGGCGCCTGATCGGCGAGCCGGACCTGTGCGGTCCGGCGCAATCGGTTATGCTTGCCCATTGTCTGTCCGCCACTAGACGGACGGTTCGGGCTGGTTACTTTTTCCGCAACCTAGGGGCTCCATTAGGGCACCCTCGTGATGCGGCTCCCCCAAGGTGATTGCATGGCATTTGAAGCGTACGACGAATACGAACAGAGCGAACGCGTACAGCAGTGGCTACGTCAGAACGGCCTGTCCATCGTCGTCGGTATCGCCATTGGCCTGGTCGGCATCTTCGGCTGGCAGCAGTGGAACAAGCACAAAGATGCGCACTTGACGGAGGCGGCCAATCTCTACCAGCAGGTACAGAGCGCCGTAGCGGCCGGCAAGGCCGATAACGCCAACGCGCTCACCGAGCAGCTTCTCAAGGATTATGCCGACACCACCTACGCCGTGTTCGCGGTCAGCGATCGCGCGCAGCGTCAGGTGCAGGACAAGGCGTTGGACAAGGCCATCGAATCGCTTGGCTGGGCGGAAAGCCACGCCAGCGACGCCAACCTCAAGGCACTCACGCAGCTGCGAATCGCGCGCGTGCAGTTGGCCCAGGACAAGGCGGCCGATGCGTTGACGACGCTCGACCGTATGCCCCCCAAGAGCTTCGAGGGCGTGGCGCAGGAACTACGTGGCGATGTGCTGGTCAAGCTTGGGCGTCCTGACGATGCCCGCAAGGCATATGTCGCCGCCAAGGCGGCACTGGGCGAGAACGCGCTGCCTAGCGTGCAGATGAAAATCGATGATCTGGCCGTGGCCGGGAAGCAGGGTGCATGAAACCTGAAGTGAAGAAGCACGGTGCGATGCAGCGCGTGTGGCTGGTGGCGCTGACCTCGCTGGTGGCCCTTGCCGGCTGCCACTCGTTCAAGAAGGAAAACGTCCAGCCGCCCACGCCGCTGGCGAAGGATTTCAAGCCCACCACCCAGGTGACCCGCGTGTGGACCGCCAGCGTCGGTCACGGCGCCGGCGACAGTGGTGTGCGCCTGCGTCCGGCTGTGGCCGATGGCGTGCTTTACGCCGCCAGCACGGATGGCAAGCTGGCTGCATTCGACGCGGCCAGCGGCAAGCAAATCTGGGAAAAGAGCAGCCGCACCCAGGGTTGGTTCGGCTGGGGCGACAAGAAGCGCGCCGATGCGCTCTACGCCGGCGGCCCGTCCGCCTCGGGCGATCTGCTGGTCATCGGTACCCTCGACGGTCACATCTACGGCATCAATGCCAAAGATGGCAGCCCGCGCTGGGAGTCGGTGGTCAACTCCGAGGTGATTTCCCCGGCAGCCATCGCCGGTAATCTGGTGGTGGCCCGTACGCAGGATGGTCGCGTCTACGGCATCGACAGCAGCAACGGCGAGCGTCGCTGGGTCTACGACCAGAGCACCGTGCCTCTGCTCAGCTTGCGCGGCAATGGCCCGCTGCTGGTTGCCAACGGCGTGGTGTTCCTGGGTAGCGACGCCGGCAAGCTGGTGGCGCTGCGCCTGGACAATGGCGAAAAGCTGTGGGAGCAGACCCTGGCGAGCGGCGAAGGTCGTACGGAAATCGAACGCCTGAGCGACGCCGATGGCGGCATTCTGCTCGACGGCAGCACGCTCTATGGTGCCGCTTATCACGGCAACCTGAGTGCGGTGGACGGCCCCAGCGGCCGCCCGCTGTGGTCGCGCCCGTTCTCCACCTTTACTGCCATCGACGTGGCGCCCAACGCTATCTACGGCGTCAACGACGAGTCGCAGGTGTGGGCGTTCGACAAGAACGGCGGCGCCGACATGTGGAAGAACGACGCCCTGAAGTACCGCTGGCTCACTGGCCCGGTCGTGCAGGGTGACTACGTGGTCGTCGCCGATATGGAGGGTTACGTGCACTGGCTGCAAACCGGTGACGGTGCGCTGGCTGCGCGCGAGCGCCTGTCCAAGAAGCCCATCCGCGCCCAGCCGTTGGTGGTGGGCGACACCGTGTACGTCGAAGACGTGAAGGGCCGCATCGGCGCTTACCGTCTCGGCGGACGCTGATCGCACGTTATAAGGTTTGGTCTGACTCATGCTGCCCGTCGTTGCCCTGGTCGGTCGTCCCAATGTCGGTAAATCGACCTTCTTCAATGCTCTGACGCGCAGCCGTGACGCCCTGGTGGCCGATATGCCGGGCGTCACTCGCGATCGCCACTACGGCGTGTGCCGAACCGGTGCACGCCCCTTCGTGGTGGTGGATACCGGCGGTCTCTCCGGTGTAGAGGAGGGCCTGGATGCGCTCACCGCGCAACAGGTGCGCTACGCCATCGAAGAGGCCAACGTGCTGGTGTTCGTGGTGGACGCCCGTGATGGGTTGCTACCACAGGATCGCACCATCCTCGATGAGCTTCGCCGCAGCGGCAAGCCGATCATCGCCGCGGTCAACAAGACGGATGGCCTGGATCTGCAGAACGCCATGGCGGAGTTCGCGGCCTTTGGCATTGCGAACACCTTGCCGATCGCAGCCGCGCACAACCGTGGCTCCGACGACGTGGTAGCGGCCGCGCTCCAGCTGTTGCCGGAGGACGCTCACGAAGAACTGGCGCCCGGTGAGGAAGGCAGCGTTCGCGTCGCCATCGTGGGCCGCCCGAATGCCGGCAAGTCCACGCTGATCAATCGCCTGCTGGGCGAGGATCGCCTGATCGTGTCCAGCGTGGCCGGTACCACCCGCGACCCCATCGCGGTGTCGCTGGAACGTGATGGTCGCAAGTACACCCTGATCGACACCGCTGGCGTGCGCCGCAAGGCCCGTGTGGAAGAGGCGGTGGAGAAGTTCTCCGTCATCAAGACACTGCAGTCCATGGCCGCCGCCCAGGTGGTCGTGGTGATGGTCGATGCACGCGAGAACCTGGCCGATCAGGACCTCACCCTCATCGGCCATGCCGTGGACGAGGGCAGGGCGCTGGTGATTGCCGTGAACAAGTGGGACGGCATGGACAGCTACCAGCGCGAGCAGTGCCAGAACGCGCTGGCACGTCGCCTGCAGTTCGTGGACTGGGCCAAGACGGTGTTCATCTCCGCACTGCATGGCTCGGGCCTACGCGAGCTGATGAAAGCCATCGTGCGTGCGCACCATGCGGCCACCAAGGAGCTGGGCTCCTCCGAGCTTACCCGCACGCTGGAGCGCGCCTACGAGGGCTACCAGCCTCCGCTGGTACGTGGACATGCACCCAAGCTGCGCTTTGCGCATCCGGGTGGCACCAATCCGCCCACCATCGTGATTCACGGCAGCCGCACCAAGCACATTGCGCCGGCCTACCGTCGCTATCTCGAAAACTTCTTCCGCAAGCGCTTCCGCCTGGAAGGTACGCCCATTCGCATCGATTTCCGTGATGGCGAGAACCCCTACGCGGGCAAGAAGAACGTGTTGACGGAGGCGCAGGTGCGCAAGCGTCAACGCATGATTCGCGAGATGAAAAAGCGCAAGCGCTGAGGATGCGGTGCGCGGCTTTTTCAGGCCGCCGTCGATGCCTGGCGCTGTCGCCGCGCTAGTTGCTCAGTTTGCTCCGCACGTCTTAGTTGGCCATTCCGGGAAGGTCTGGTGACCGATCGGTTTCCCGGTGGGTGTGTCCAGGGCTTCGTCATGACTGAGACGGTCTCCTGGGCAGGCCTTGAGCGCAGGTCAGGACGCAGGCGTGCCTGCCCGACCCTTCCAGGTTCTATGCTATGCGTCATGAGCACCTCCTCTGATCGCGAATCCTGGCTCGCTGCATTGCGCCAGCGTATCCCTGAAGTGTCGCCTGTCGAGGCACTGGCCCGGCAAGCGCATGGCGCCCTGCTGATCGACGTGCGCGAGGATGGCGAACGCGCCAGTGGCTCGCCGCCGGGGGCGCTGGGGCTGTCGCGCGGGTTCCTGGAGCTTCGCATCGAGCAGGTCGAGCCCAACCGCGAGCGTGAGGTGATTGCGCTTTGCGGCAGTGGCCAGCGTTCCTTGCTTGCCGCCGAAGCGTTGGAGCGCCTGGGCTACAGGCGGGTGTCCTCCGTAGCAGGCGGGTTCAATCGCTGGAAGTCCGAAGGTCTGCCCGTAGCCACTGGCACCCTCGATGCGGATGCCGCCGAGCGCTACTCCCGTCAGCTGCGTCTGCCGCAGGTGGGCGAAGCGGGGCAGGCGCGCTTGGGGGCGGCGCGAGTCGTTCTGCTTGGTGCCGGCGGGCTCGGTGCGCCGGCTGCGCTGTATCTGGCCGCGGCGGGCGTCGGGCAGCTTACCTTGATCGATGACGACGTGGTGGAGCGCTCCAACCTGCATCGTCAGGTGATCCACGCCGATGCGCGTGTGGGCATGCCAAAGACCGAATCCGCGCGCCTGACCCTGGCGGCGCTTAATCCGCGTGTACGTGTGGAGGTCCGCAACGAGCGCCTGCAGAGCGACAACGTCGAGCGCTTGCTTGCCGGGCACGACCTGGTGATCGACGGCGCCGATAATTTCCCCGCGCGTTACTTGGTGGCCGCCGCTTCTCGGCAACTTCGCTTGCCCATGGTGTACGGCGCGGTCGAGCGTTTTACGGGGCAGGTGTCGGTGTTCGATCCGCGTCGCACGGACTCGCCTTGCTATCGCTGCCTGTTCCCCGAACCGCCCTCGGCGGCCGAGGCGCCCAACTGCAGCGAGGCGGGTGTGCTGGGCGTGCTGCCGGGCATCGTGGGGTTGCTGCAGGCCACCGAAGCGCTCAAGTTGATCCTGGGCATGGGTGAGCCGCTGGTGGGGCGCCTATTGGGTTTCGATGCGCTGGCCATGCGTTTTCGCGAAACACGACTTGCACGCGACCCGGAGTGCCCGGGCTGCGGTGCGCACGCCAGCTTCCAGGGCTACGAGGATATTCAGCAGTTGTGCGCCATGGCGGGCTGAGTTTGGCTGGTTAGTGCCTCACATGTTCCGCGCTGTACGCCCTTTGGCGGACGCATGCACGCGACGCGGGCCGCGTGCCAGGCGGAAGTCAGGGGTTGGCGCTCAGCTCAGGTCGCTCGCGGTCAGTGCATAGATGGCCGCGTCGCGGGGCTCGCCGCGAAGCACCAGTCGTCGGCGCGCCAAGCCCTCAAGCGTGGCGCCGACTTTTTCGGCCACTCGCCGGCTGGCGAGGTTGTCGTCGATCACCACGATTTCCAGGCGCTGCAATTCGGGAATGCGTAATGCGTGGGCGGCGAGCAATCGCACGGCGGCGGTAGCTGCGCCTTCGCCCTGGCGCGACTGGCGCACCCAGTAGCCAAGGTTGGCTATGCGGTATTCGTGCTGCCAGTGGTTGAGGCCAATGCTGCCTACCAGCCGATGGTCGCCATCGACAATGGCGAGTGCGCACTCGTCGCCCACGCCGCGCCACGCAAGTCGCGTGCGCCCGATCCAGTGCAGAGCGTCGTCCACGCTATAGGCGGGTGTGCACCAGTCCAGCCAGCGGCCTACCGTATCGACCGATTCCAGCAGCGCGTGCTGCAAAGCCTGTGCATCGCTGGGCTGGTACGCGCGTAACCGCCAGGTGCCATCGCTAAGCGCTGGGGCGGGCAGGGGCGTGTCCTGCTCCGGCGGCAGCAGTGAGTAGACCGCCGCAGGCTCGGGCTTTCCCCGTTCGATAATGCGGCTGGGCGAGATGCCATCGAAATGGGCGCCGGTGCGTTCGGCGGTGCGTCGGCTGGCGCGGTTATCCACCGCCACCACGATCTCGATGCGCGCCAGGCCCAAGGTGCCGAAGCCGAAGCCCGCGATGGCCCGGATGGCCGCACTGGCAATCCCTTTGCCTTGTTCGGATTGCCGAATCCAGTAACCCAGGTTGGCACTGCGGCGGTCGGTGTCGATGCGGTTGAGGCAAATGTCGCCCAGCAGCCGGCTAGCTGTGTCGTAGATGCCAAAGGCGTACATAGCGCCCTGCGCCCACCCCTCCTGGCATTGGGCGACACGGGCGAGGCAATCGAGCAGGGTAGCGCCTTGCTGCAGGCGGGGAATCCAGCGGCCGGCGGTATCTCCAGACTCCGCGATGGCCTCGTGCATGGCCTGCGCCTGGTCTGGCTCCCATGGCCGCAGGCGCAAGCTGGCGACAGCAAGTTCCAGCGGTTCGGTCGGTCGGTGCAGGGCGGCCATGCAAACTGGTTTGTGTGCGCGGGGCGGAGCCCGGATAATACGTCTCTTTGCAGGTTACCCGACTATGACCGCACGCATCCTCGACGGCAAACGCATTGCGCAGGAATTGATGGAGCGGATCGGCCGGCGCGTTGCCGAACGCAAGGCCAAGGGCTTGGCCGAACCGGGGTTAGCGGTGGTGCTGGTGGGCGACGATGCCGCATCCTCGGTCTACGTGCGCAACAAGCGCAAGGCTTGCCATCAGGTTGGTTTTCGCTCCTTCGATTTCGACTTGCCCAGCAGCACCTCGCAGGACGAGTTGTTCGCACTCATTGATCGGCTCAATGCCGATTCGGCCGTGCACGGCATCCTGGTGCAGTCGCCGCTTCCCGAACACATCGATGAAGACGCCCTGGTCGATCGCATCGATCCGGCCAAGGACGTGGATGGTTTCCAGGCCGTGAACGTGGGTCGCCTTGCGTTGCGTCGCTTTGGTTTGCGTCCGTGCACGCCGCGCGGCGTGATGACCCTGCTCGGCCACACCGATCGCCCGGTGCGCGGCCAGCATGCCGTGGTGGTCGGTGTATCCAACCATGTGGGTCGCCCGCTGGCGTTGGAGCTGTTGATCGCCGGCTGCACCACCACGTGCTGCCACAAGTTCACCCGTGACCTGGAGAGCTTCGTGCGCCAGGCGGACATTGTGATCGTGGCGGTGGGCAAGCCAGGCCTGGTCAAGGGCGAGTGGATCAAGCCGGGTGCCGTGGTGATCGACGTGGGCATCAATCGCCTGGAGGACGGTCGCCTGGTCGGCGACGTGGACTTCGATGCCGCTGCCGAGCGCGCAAGCTGGATCACGCCGGTGCCAGGTGGCGTGGGTCCGATGACGGTGGCGACGCTGCTGGAGAACACGCTGGAAGCGGCCGAGGCGCGCGCCCAGTTGCAGCACGGCTGAGGCCCTTTGCCGCAGGCCATCGTTGCGCCTGCGGCAACAAACTGTTCATGTGGCGTGTGGCAGGGAATCGGCGTTCCGCGTATAATTCTCTCTTTGCAGCGGGACTTTTCGCATGCGCATCCTCGCCGAGGCTCTCACCTACGACGACGTCTATCTCGTTCCGGCCCATTCGGCCGTTCTGCCGCGTGATGTAGACACTTCCACGCGACTTACCCGAAACCTGCGCCTGAACATCCCCATCGTGTCCGCCGCCATGGATACGGTCACCGAAGCCCGCCTCGCCATCACCATGGCCCAGCAGGGCGGCATCGGCATCATTCACAAGAACATGTCCGCCGAGCAACAGGCCGCCGAAGTGCGCCTGGTCAAGAAGTTCGAGGCCGGCGTGATCCGCAGCCCCATCACCGTGGGCCCGCAGACGTCCATCGGCGAAGTGCTTCGCCTGACCCGCGCCCACAACATCTCCGGCGTGCCGGTGGTGGAAGGCGAGAAGCTGGTCGGCATCGTCACCAGCCGCGACCTGCGTTTTGAGCGCAAGCACGAAGACCCCGTGCGCAACATCATGACCCGCCAGGACAAGCTGGTGACGGTGCGTGAGGGCGCCAGCCAGGACGACGTGCTCGAGCTGCTGCACAAGAACCGCATCGAAAAGGTGCTGGTGGTGAATGACGACTACCAGCTGCGTGGTCTCATCACCGTCAAGGACATTCAGAAAGCCCGCGACAACCCGAACGCCGCCAAGGATCGCCTGGAGCGCCTGCTGGTGGGTGCCGCAGTCGGCGTGGGCGGCGACACCGAGCAGCGTGTGGAAGCGCTGGTCGATGCCGGTGTGGACGTGATTGTCGTGGATACCGCGCACGGCCATTCGCAGGGCGTGATCGATCGCGCCGCATGGGTGAAGAAGCGCTATCCGCAGGTGCAAGTGATTGCCGGCAACATCGTCACCGGCGAAGCGGCGCGTGCGCTGCTGGGCGCTGGCGTGGATGCGGTGAAGGTGGGCGTGGGCCCGGGCTCCATCTGCACGACGCGCGTCGTGGCTGGCGTGGGCGTACCGCAGATCACCGCGATCGATCTGGTCGCCACCGCGCTGAAGGACGAAATCCCGTTGATCGCCGATGGCGGCATCCGCTACTCGGGTGACATTCCCAAGGCACTGGCCGCCGGTGCATCCACCGTCATGCTCGGCTCGATGTTTGCCGGCACGGAAGAATCGCCGGGCGACGTGGAACTGTTCCAGGGCCGCTCCTACAAAAGCTACCGTGGCATGGGTTCGCTGGGCGCGATGGCGCTGGGTTCCAAGGATCGTTACTTCCAGGACGAAGCTGACGCCGACAAGCTCGTGCCCGAGGGCATCGAAGGTCGCGTGCCGTACCGTGGTTCGCTGCGCAACATCATCCACCAGCTGATCGGCGGCCTGCGTGCCTCGATGGGCTACCTGGGTGCGGCCACCGTCGAGGATGTGCGCAACAACGCGCAGTTCGTGAAGGTGACCAGCGCTGGCGTCACCGAGGCGCATCCGCACGACATCCAGATCACCAAGGAAGCGCCGAACTATCGGCTCAACTCCTGAGGCAGGAACAGGGGAGCTGCCGGTCATGCCCCTTATGTCAGGCAGCTCCTTGTCCATGCTGAATCGTCATTCCAGCGAAAGCGGGCACCCAGCGCCTTCGGTGCTGCGAGAAAAAGCGCTGGGTCCCGGCTTTCGCCGGGATGACGGTCATGAAGATATTCGCAGGTCGGGGCGTTGCGGCGTTCCGACCTTTCTCATTTTCGAACTCTGACTTTCGCCGCCATGACCGATATCCATAGCGACAAAATCCTCATCCTCGACTTCGGCGCGCAGTACACCCAGCTGATCGCTCGCCGCGTGCGCGAGATCGGCGTGTACTGCGAAATCTGGGCGTGGGACCACGACCCGGCCGAAATCGCCGCCTTCGGCGCCAAGGGCATCATCCTTTCCGGTGGACCGGAATCGACCACGCTGCCGGGCGCGCCCAAGGCGCCGCAGGAAGTGTTCGACTCGGGCCTGCCCATCCTGGGCATCTGCTACGGCATGCAGACCCTGGCCGCCCAGCTTGGTGGCGCCACGGAAGCGGCCGACGCCCGCGAGTTCGGCCATGCCGAAGTGGACATCGTGTCGACCAGCCGCCTGTTCGCGGGCCTCAGCGACCACGACAGCACGCACCGTTTGGACGTCTGGATGAGTCACGGCGATCACGTCGCCCAGGCGCCGCCGGGCTTCACCATCACCGGCACCACCGATCGCATTCCGGTCGCCGTGATGGAGAACGAGGACAAGCGCTGGTACGGCGTGCAGTTTCACCCCGAGGTGACCCACACCAAGCAGGGCACCGCGCTGCTGCAGCGTTTCGTCACGGATATTTGCGGCTGCCAGACCTTGTGGACCGCCGCGCACATCATCGAAGACCAGATCGCCCGCGTGCGCGAGCAGGTTGGCGACGATCACGTGCTGCTGGGCCTTTCCGGCGGCGTGGATTCCTCCGTGGTGGCGGCACTGCTGCATCGTGCCATCGGCAAGCAGCTCACCTGCGTGTTCGTCGACACCGGCCTGCTGCGCTGGCAGGAAGGCGACCAGGTGATGGCCACCATGGCCGAGCACATGGGCGTCAAGGTTATTCGCGTCAACGCCGCAGAGCGCTATTTCGCGGCACTGGAAGGCGTGGCCGACCCGGAAGCCAAGCGCAAGATCATCGGCCGACTGTTCGTGGAGATCTTCGACGAAGAGTCTGCCAAGGTCACCGCCGCTGGCCATGGCCAGGTGAAGTGGCTGGCGCAGGGCACCATCTACCCCGACGTGATCGAGTCCGCCGGCAGCAAGACCGGCAAGGCGCACGTGATCAAGAGCCATCACAACGTGGGTGGCCTGCCGGAGCACATGAAGCTCAAGCTGGTCGAGCCGCTGCGAGAGTTGTTCAAGGACGAGGTGCGCCGCATCGGCGTGGAACTCGGCCTGCCGCGCGCAATGGTCTACCGCCATCCGTTCCCGGGCCCGGGCCTGGGCGTGCGCATCCTTGGCGAAGTGAAGCCGGAGTACGCCGAGTTGCTCGCCCGTGCCGACGCCATCTTCATCGAAGAGCTGCGCGCTTGGGATCTCTACGACAAGACCAGCCAGGCCTTCGCCGTGTTCCTGCCGGTGAAGTCGGTGGGCGTGGTGGGCGACGCGCGCGCCTATGAATGGGTGATCGCCCTGCGCGCCGTAGAAACCATCGACTTCATGACCGCGCATTGGGCACACCTGCCGTACGACTTCCTTGGCAAGGTTTCCAATCGCATTATCAATGAGTTACGCGGTGTTTCTCGCGTTGTTTATGACATCAGCGGCAAGCCCCCGGCGACTATTGAGTGGGAGTGAAATCAGGTCCTTCGGGGACTATCGCGGGCTTTCGAAAAACTGTCGTAACGTGTTGATTTAAAAGAAGATACGTCACAATGGCTATCGGTAGCTATCGCCGGCCAGCAGAACAGGTTGGCGGTGGAACTGGCGGTAAGAATCGAGGACCGGATTAAGACCGTCCCGTTCACTATCCAGACCAAACCCGTCTTTGACGGTAAAGGTCTGCTCGGGAAAGCTTGTTTTATGCGGCTTTCCCGGCATCAGCAGGTCTCCTGGCCCCTGACGGTAAAAGCCGTCACGAAACAGGAGAAAAACCTCGATGCTTACCGACACAGCACTGCGCAATCTCAAGCCTAAGTCCAAGATTTATAAGGCTTCAGACCGCGATGGGATGTACGTAACGGTATCGCCTACCGGTACCGTCACCTTCCGCTACGACTACCGTCTCAACGGACGCCGCGAAACCCTCACCATTGGCCGCTATGGCCCTGCCGGTATTTCGCTGGCCCTGGCCCGTGAAAAGCTGATCGACGCCAAAAAGGCCGTCGCTCAGGGCAAGTCTCCCGCGCTTGAGAAACAGCGCGAGAAGCGCCGCCTGAACGCCGCCAAGACATTCGGCGAGATGACCGGGAAGTGGCTGGCGGGCGCCCGGATGGCCGACAGTACTAAGGCGATGCGCAAGAGCATCGTCGATCGGGACATCTTGCCTGCCTTCGAGAACCGGCAACTCAACGAGATCGCCTCCGACGACCTGCGAGCCCTGTGCAACAAGGTGAAGGAGCGTGGCGCTCCCGCCACTGCGGTGCACATCCGCGACATCGTGAAGCAGGTCTATGCCTTCGCCATCTTGCACGGCGAGAAGGTGGAGAACCCTGCTTCCGATGTGGGGGCCGCGTCGATCGCGACCTTCGTGCCGAAGGATCGCGCCTTGTCGCCGCTTGAGATCCGCCTGATGGCGCGACAGATGGAATCGGTGGCGACCTATCCGACCATCCGGCTGGCGTTACGCATGATTCTGCTGACGCTGGTGCGCAAGAGCGAACTGATCCAAGCCACCTGGGATGAGGTTGATTTCGAGAACGCGACTTGGACCATCCCGAAGCAGCGGATGAAGGGGCGCAACCCCCATGTCGTCTACCTGTCGCGCCAGGCGCTCGACATCTTCGTGGCATTGCACACGTGCGCGGCCGGTTCCAAGTTCGTGCTGCCGTCGCGCTATGACGCCGACCGTTGCATGTCGAACGCGACCCTCAACCGGGTCACGCAGATCGTGGCAGAACGGGCCATGGCTGCCGGCTTGCCGCTTGAGCCGTTCACTGTCCATGACCTGCGCCGTACCGGCTCGACGCTTCTCAACGAGATCGGCTTCAACCGCGACTGGATCGAGAAGTGTCTGGCCCATGAGGACGGACGTTCTTCGCGCTCGATCTACAACAAAGCCGAGTACGCCGAGCAGCGGCGCCACATGCTGCAAGAGTGGGCCAACATGGTTGATGCCTGGATCGACGGGCAGACCTATGTGCCGAAGCTGATGCCAGAAAACGTCGTCGTGCCGACGTTGAGCGCGACGGCCTGAAAGGGCGGGCGGGTTGTCACTTGACAACCCTTTCAATCATCCCCATACTGGAGATCACGGATGGCCCGTTCCTCTCATCCGAAGAAAGAGGTCGAGGAAGCTCTCAGGCACGCCGAAGGGCAGGGCTGGCGCGTCGAAGTCGGCGGCAGCCACGCTTGGGGGCGGATTTACTGTCCGTACAACGACGAGGAATGCCGCTGCGGCGAGTTCTGCATCACGTCGATATGGAGTACGCCGAAGAACCCCGGCAACCACGCCCGCGCCTTGCGGCGGGTCGTGGACAACTGCACCACGCATCGTAAGCAGCGCGAGGCTGATGCCGATGCCAAGGAGTAGCGCGATGGAATACACCTTTACCTTGAAGTACCAGCTTGCCGAGGATGACCGCGACCTGGACGCACTCGTCGAGCGCCTGGGTGAAGCCGGCTGCGACGATGCCTTGGTCGGCATCGGCCAGCCAGGGCGGTTAGGGCTGGAGTTCACCCGCGAGGCGGCCGACGCAGATGCCGCCGTGCGCAGTGCGTTGGCGGATGTGCGTAGTGCCATACCGTCGGCGAAGTTGATCGAGGTCGCACCCGATCTGGTCGGACTAACCGACGTGGCCGACATCGTGGGTGTTTCCCGGCAGAACATGCGAAAGCTTATGCTGGCGCATCCGGGCAGCTTTCCCGCGCCGGTGCACGAGGGCAGTGCATCGATTTGGCACCTGGCTGACGTGCTGACTTGGTTGCAGGCCAAGGGCAGCTACTCGCTGGCCAAGGACGTACTGGACGTGGCGCGGGTGGCTCTGCAGGTCAACGTGGCGAAGGAAGGCCAGCGGTTGCCACGCTCGGCGTCCGAGAAGCTGCGGGCCTTGGTTGGATGAGGCGCATCGCCGGCGTCATCCCTCGCTCGAACCCGCCCGAACAGGGCGGGTTTTTCGTAGGTGGACATCCGGTTTCGAGCTGTTGCCGCGAGGCGCCTGCTTGCGTTCTTCGATCCAGGCTTCCACTTCGGCCAGGTCCCACACGACGCAACGAGGCGTCAGGTTGAAGCGACGTGGGAATTCGCCGCGGCGCTCCATCTCGTAGATCGTCGTTTCGGCCAAGGGCACGATCTGCCGCAGTTCCTGGCGGCGAATGGTGCGGCGAAATGGCAAAACGCCAGACTTCGGAAACTGTGGGAGTTCCCCATAGGCGGCCGAACCGGGCAGCGGGGCGGCCACGAGGGTCGTGGATTCCTGGGCTCCGCCAATTTTGGGTAACGGGGTATTCTCCATATCGCACTCCACGAGTATTGATGCCGCAAACCACGAAGCAATGGTGGCTTTTGTTGGCTATCGGTGAAACTCGTTGGGGCGTAGTGAGGCGTATTGAAGAATAGATAACTAGGGAAAGGGCAGGGACATGGCGACGGTGACGGTTTCTCCAATCCATTTCGAGGATTACAGCGGCATCCAGTTCGAGCGCCTTGTCTTTGCGTACCATGTACGTGCTGGTTGGCGCGATCTGATTTGGCACGGTCAATCGGGCGGTGACCAAGGGCGGGACATCACGGGTGTTGAACCGTTCGATGACCAGCCGGCCCGCAAGACCATCATCCAATGCGCGAATCGGGACGCGCTGACATTGGCAAAAGCCAAAGGCGACATGACCAAAGCGGTCAAGGCCGCAGGCGGGACACCTGACGCCTTCAAGTTCGTTTCTCGGGGCGCTGTTTCGGACACAAGCCGAGGCCGGATCGAGCAAGCTGCAGCGTCCCTCGGTGTCGCCTGTGTGACGATCTGGTCAGGTGTGGAGTTCGAGGAAAATCTGCGGCTTCGCGCTGAGTACCTGCTACATCGTTTTGTCCAAGGCATCGAATTTCCCGACGCCGAGACTGACATCCGCAAGTTCGTTGACGACTTCCCCGATCTGTCGGATACCGATGCACTGCAACTGATGGCGGCCGTATTCGACCGGCCTGCGTTTCGCACGCCGTTTCAGCAGGAAAGCTCGCTGCCGGCCTTCCAGCAGGCGATCGAGGACACCATCGGTGCACTTAACACCGGCGTATGGCGAACGCGTGAGGGAGATGAGATCAGGCGCATCCCTTCGATCCACCATCTTCGAGATCAACGCATCCAAGCGGTTCTAGCAAAAGTGGTTCGTCAGGTTGACGAACTGCGTCGCATCTTCGTCAATCGACTCAAGGAAGGGGAGATCAGGCACTGCGGATGTGGACGGCCAGATTGCCCCACATACATGCTCACAGACCGCATTGCCGAAGAATTGGATGAAGCCAGAGAGGAAATTCTGACGACATTTCGATCGGTGTACATGTCCTTCAATGTGAGCCTTCGATAAGCGAGTACGGCTATGGCATTGTCCGAAGAGCAAATTCAATATCTCAGCCTTCATCCGCCAGGGGAAGCTGTGTCACGTGCGTTGTCCGAACTGCTGGTCAATGACCCCGACTTGCTCGGTATCGACGCTAACGAACGATCCATCACCTTTCGCTTCGCGATGTATCTCCAGCAGTATTTTCCTGATTGGACCGTAGACTGCGAATACAACCGGGATGGCGTCGAACCGAAGAAGCTTGGACATCTCGAGCTATACCCGGACAGTGAAGATGATGAGGCCAAAACCGTATTCCCAGATGTGATCGTTCATCGACGACAAACGAAAAAGAACCATCTGGTCTTGGAATTCAAGAAGTCAACGAGCCGCGTTGACCGGCAGATCGACCTTCGGAAACTTCGCGGATACAGGCAGCAGCTTGGCTACGACCATGCTCTGTTTGTGGAGGTTGGGACTGAGGGGCAAGCGATTATCACTACGCTTGAATGGGCCTAGACGCGAACGAGACAGAATTTATGACACGTATTCCACCGTTCAGCTCGCAGCACCTCGAAGCCGCCTGCCGCGTCCTTGCCGATACCGAGCGCGGTTTGAGCGGAACACAGATCGAGCGGTTGCTGCAAGAGGTGGAGGTCGCAGACCCGTCCCCCGGCATGACCAAGTGGAAGCGACTGTTCAATGCGCTGGCCGGTGCGCAAAACAAGCATCAGCTCGGTAACCACCTCATCATGTTCATCAACCGCGCGATGAATCCGGTGAACTACGCCCGCGACGCTGCGACATTTGCATGGCGGCGCGACGAACTCAACGTCGTCCTGGCTTTCTCGGGCTTCTACGTGCGCGACGATGGCAAAGTCGCGCACGCCGACAAGGCAACAACGCTCGATGCCGCGCGCGCCCGCGCTGGACGACTCAAGGCCGCGTTAGAAAGTCGGGCCGTGCACGCGGAAGTGCTGAACTATTGCCGTGCTGAATTGCTGGACGAAAACTATTTCCATGCGGTCTTCGAGGCAACGAAAGGCGTGGCAGAGCGGATTCGCCTGTTGTCAGGTCTGAACGGCGATGGCGCTGAACTGGTGAACAAGGCATTCGCAGGCCAACAGCCAATTCTGGCCTTGGGGCCGCTCACCACGGAGTCAGAGAAGAGCGAGCAGAAAGGCTTTGCCAACTTGCTGATCGGCCTGTTCGGAGCTGTGCGCAATCCGCTTGCCCATGCACCCAAGACGAACTGGCCCATGTCCGAACAAGACGCACTGGACATCCTGACCCTCGTATCGCTGATTCATCGCAAGCTGGATGGCGCAATGAAAGCAGTTGGTATCTCGCCATAAGTTAAAGGGCAACAACGGATTCAAGTTTCGTCGTCGCGTCCACGAATCCAGTCATGGTCGGGGATGATCAGCGAGCCAACAAGGCCACTTGTCCTCTGTGCAAGACCCTGTTCGTGCTGCGAAATCGAAAGCGCAAGCATTTGGATGGCCGACCTGGCAACACGCAAAGCGCGCAATACTTCCTGCGTGAACGGTTCCCTTCGGTGATGTTCAATTTCAGGCGCCTGCCTGCTTTGCGTTGGGTCGCCAATGTCATGCAGTACAACGAATCGATGCGTGCCTGCGTTGCGGAGGTCCTTTTGAGATCGCAAGATGCCCACGCTGCTGTCATAGTCCTCGGCAAGCTCCACGAGGCCATAGAGAGCGCTGGCGCCCCCACGAATCGCCTTCTCCACCTTCTCGACAAGTGGGTACGCGCCAGTGGTCTTGTCAGGCTTTCCCCGCCACAATTTTCCGAAGTAAACCTTGTCTGGCGATTGCCCAAGCTCAAAGTAGTGGTTCGCTGTTACAGCGATCTTGTCGAGCAGGTCGAGAGCCGTGCGGTGTGCCAAGATAAGTGCAGACGCATCCGGGCCATAGGTGGCGTAGTCAAGAGTGTCCCCAAATCGCCCTGTCGTTGGCCACACGTTTTCGTCCATAGCCCGCCATAGCAAGTCGCGCGCGAGGATGAAGTCGCTCTTCAGCACGTTGAACATGGCGAAGATGGGCGGTGGTGTCCCGCCTACACCTGGTTCTCGCTCCAGAATCCCAGGAAGCATGAGCCAATCCAGCTTGCCCATGGTGGGGTCGATGAGTTCTACGGCTGGCGCAAGCGTCAGGCGCTCGCGCTCGACCCAGGTGATGAATGGGTCTTGATGTTGTGATCGCGGTGGTGGATCTCCCAGTTCGCTTGCGAACGCAGCGATCTGTTCCGCCGCCTGTGCGCCGGCATATTGGATGACTCGATCCCGATGCCGATGCGCAATCTTGGCCAACATGATCGCCTCGATACGCGTAAGTTCTGAGCAGCCGCCACGCGCATAAAGCCAGAGGAGATTACGGGCCGCGGAACTTGCAGCAACCCCATTTTCTGGATCGATTTCTAGCGCCGCAAGCCAACCATCTTGAGCTTCGCCAAGCCGATAGCTGCTGCTGAACTGATTGGCAAGATTTGTCCAAGCCTGAGTTCGCAGCGCAAAATCGGCATTCGTGTCCTGCGCGACCTTCCAGAAGCATCTTCGCGCTTCTGCGCGACGCTCTTTAGACGATTCCAGATGGTCCAACCAACTGTCATTACGAGGCGGAAAGCCTACTGCGGCGACTAGGCCGTTTGCTAGGTTGTAGGTGAGATCAGAAGTCGGAAATTGGGCGTGGAGTTCACGAAACAGCGTGACTCCTTCTTCAATCGCACCCTGTTCTTGAGTCAATGCGCCGCCATCTACCAGAATGGCGGCGCGCAGCCCCATCATGTTGAATCGCTCACTAGTAGCGAGATCGAGATTGATCTCCCTGGCTTGTTTCACTGCCTCGGCTGGGTTGCTGTTCAGTAAGGTGTTCAGTCGAGCGGACCGCTCGTAGAACCTATCCAACATTGAGGACATAGTGGGACTCCATCAATGGCAGTGAACACCGCGCACGCTTGCCTGACAGCGCGGCGAACTGTCGCTCTTGAGGCTTGTTGTTGGTCCTTGTGTATTCAAGTCAGGAGGCTCAAGGTTATGTGCGCACGAGATGGTTCTTGAGTAAGAACCAGCACATGTTGAGTGCAAAGGAGCGGCCAAGCCGAGTCATCTGATCTTCGGGGATTCCCACGGGGCGGTGAGCGCCTGGGCTGAGAAAACCGAAAACACCGGCCAAGCCTTTCTCCTCCTCGGTAGTGATCTCGCCGCTGCTGCGCAGAAACGCAAGCACTTCGCCCCACTTCGCTGGGTTGTAGGTGGCTGGAGCTTGCCCCCGCGAGGCGACGTGCGCAGCTATGTCGCTGGCCAAAGTCTCCAGCGCCACGCGGGCGTTCACAAGCGATGCGTTGTAGTCGGGTGGTGCTGCTCGGAACGCGCCTGCCGAGTCGTTGATCTTGGCGATGATCTCTTGCGCACGAGGAGCACCAGAATTCTGCAGCGCAGAGATCAGATCATCCTCCAAGGGGGCCGCATCTGAAATCGACGGATCGGTCTGAATCAGTTTCTTGTCCTGGATGATGTAGCCATCCAGCAGGAGGCATTGCGCTAGATCATGCTGGCGCTCGTCGAATCGATACTTCGGATTGACTCGGGCACGCAGATCGCCTGAAGTCGCAACAACCTCCGCCAGCACCAGCATCAGCGTCCGGTCATCGAGGTCGCGCAGCGTGTTCAGCAACCCGTACAACAGCTGCCCTTGCGAAAGCGATAGATGCTGGACACCGTACTTGCCCAAAAGCACGATTGAAGTCATCGGCTCCTGCAGCTCTAGGAATTGGGCGAACGAATAGCGAGTTCTTTGTCCGATCATGCTGCCTCTCGAAAATTGCAGATGGGCGCAACCGACTTGGTCTTGCCCAGGTCCTGACAGCTTGGGCTCAGTCGGACGCTCTAGATTTCAATCAAGCTCGCACTCATCCAAATCGGATGCCAAACAGCCCACCATCCTCCGTTGCGTCTGTCAGCCGCGTCGGAAGTACATAGTCGTTTAGATCGAAGCCCTCGATGGTCTCCTTGAAGGCATCATCTTCATTCATCGTCACGATGTACTGAAAGCCAAGCTCCTGCGCGATTTCCGAACCGAGTCGCAACGCACTGATGACCTGGCGGCCGTCGACGCCGTCGAATAGATGGCTGTCATGGATCAAGAACCCAGGCCCGATCTTTCGGCTGGCGCACAGTCGCATGAGCATCATGTCGAAGCAGAAGATCTGCATGTTCTTGATGCCCTTGCTGCGCTGCCCCTGCATCGGAAACTTGAAGATCGGACCATTCGAGGTCTCATCGACCGTCATGCTGCCGGCCGACTCATACAGTCGTTGAGACGTCTCCTCGAAGGCGACGATGGCCTCCGCGAGTCGGTCCTTCTGCTCCGTAAAGTCGCGGCGCAAGCGGATCGTGAGCCGGTTGCGCTCGATTTCCAATTCGTTCTTTGTGCCTTCGAGCTGCTCAGCGGCCTCAAAGCGTTGTCGCAGCGATTCCACTTCTGACTCTAGCCGCCCCAGTTCGCCTTGCAGCTTGAGGAACTGTTCGAGTGCGCCGTGGCTCCTGAGAATGCCCAGTATTTCGCCGCGCCGCTGGTCGAACTGCGCCTTCTTGCTATCGCGCAGATCGATACGCAGCTTGGCCGCTTCAAGTTCGCTGGACAGATAGTCCTTGCGATTACGCACCACTGAGTCGTGAAAGCTCTTCACGTCCTCGTAGCGGCGTTTGACCAAGCCAGGTAGCACGATGCCTGCTTCCTGGTAGACCGCCTGAAGATCTTCATGGTCTGGAGGAACCTCAGAGGCCAGCGCGCCTTCCAAGTCGCGAATAGCGGAGAAGTCGATGGTATTGGCATTGGCCAGTTCGTTGAGCTGGCGGGTCAAGCTGGCGCTTTCGACTTCCAGTTCCCGGTACTCCGGCAAGACCTGGAAAGTTTCGACTTCCGCATGAAGCTTCTTGAGGCGAGCTTCCTGAATGGTTAGCTCCGTGCGCAAATCGCCGGCCTTGCCGATGATTGAACCGAACGCACCGTTTCCAGCCGCCTTCCTCAATTCTTCGAGGGTCTTTTCCCGATCGCGCACGGCTTGCCAATCGCGGGCTATCTGCCAGTCCAGACCGAGCAAGAACATCAACGCCATCTGCATGTCGCCAGTTCCTTGCATCGTGGCCTGCTTTTCTGGCGTCATGAAGGCGCCGCTTGCCTGCCGGCGTACAAAGTAGGCGAACAGCGACCGGAACGAAGGCGGCTTACTGCCTGCGGCTTCAAGGCTGCTCAGGCCAAACATCTGTTCCCCGAGGAACGTACACCACTCGGTGGCCGAAAACTTGACCTTCGCGGCAGGTGGAACCGTTACGAAGATTTTGGCTTTCGAGCCACCGCTACGCTCAACGACCGTGCGATCCGACTTCAGATCAAAGTCCATGCCAAAGGTCTGTTCAACCAGTTCCGGGGTGCGAAAAATTGATTCCGGACCGGCATCGGCACCGAGCAGAAAATGCACTAGCTCAATGAAGCTAGTCTTTCCTGCGCGATTGCGCGTTTGCTTGGTAGTCGCCCCTTCAGTTTTTTGGGCCAGCAGCACGTTCAGGCCGGGCTTCAGTTCTCCAAGATTCTTGAAGCTGGGCAGCGTGCTGAAGATGTGGTGAATCATGCCGTCCTCCTTGCCACCAGGCCACTTTCGAGTTCGATGGTTCCCAGGGCGTACAGGAGGTCAAGGGCGAGCAAAAACCAGTCATAGGTGATTCGTCGAGGCATGGCGGCTGGGCCAGCGTCATGCCTGTTCAACTCCTCCCAAAGCGCGGAGACGGTCTTAGGGCGTGCGAGGAACGTCAGCACATGCGCGCCGACGGTCAGTAGCGCGCGATCCTGAGGTAGATGCTTGGAGGGCAGAATCATGCCGTCCCCAGCGCTTGAGCATCTTCAAAGATCTCGCACTTGTCGAAGAGATATGCCATCACTGCCAAAACCGCCGCCTTGTGGGCGGGTGTCGTATTCACCGTTCCGCCAGCCCAAGTTTCTAGGCGGCCGAATATTTCATCAGGATGGAGCGATGGAACGCTGTCCCGCAGTCGCACATATTCGCTCTTGAACGCCTGCGCGATCTGTTCGCCATAAGTAGGGTTCTTCCAGTTATTGAAGAACTGCGCAACCAGCGGTGACTTCTGCATGCCGATTTTCAGGAAGTCGGCAACAGCCTGAGACAGGAGGTTTGCCTCGATCTTTCCGCGAGACACGTCCTTTATTTCACTCGTCGTGGGGACTGAGGTGATGCTGATATGGGTGAGCACCGCGGCTAGGTCGCTGAAACCTAGATTGACGTTCGCTTCCATCGTAAGCGATGGACCAAACCACGACTCAAGGTCCTCAAGGCTCAGCTGACGGAACTTCGTCAGCATTTCCTCGTATCCGCAGTGCCCAATTTTGATTTTGGGGTTGTCTTGGCCGAGTTTGGCTAGGACTTCGATGATATGAGGACCTAAACGCCCATCAGGAGCGTTATGAACAAAGGTCCATTCATTGAAATATTCTTCCCAATGTTCTTTGGCTCCGTCGAAGTCCTCGTTGATCTTCTTAATGGCTTCGGCAGCGGTCAGCTCGTTGGGGGCATAGCTCTGGTACAGGATTCGCTCAGAAGGAAGATATCCGTCGTTCTTTCGGTCTCCAACATTGCCCCAGGGCCGGCACGCCATGAAGTCGTTGGGGTGCACCTTCGACATCAGTTTCTCGAACAGACGTTGAAACCCATCCCCCTTGGATTCCAAGAAGGCGATGCGAAAGTCCTTTTCGTAGTTGAGCTGCTGTATGCGATCCATGCGTCAGGCCCTAGCCCTAATGTTCTTGGAGTTGTTTAGGCAGAAGCTCATGGCTTCTTGATTTCGGGCTGGGCTTGCGCACGATTGATATCGAAGGGGAGCGCCTTGTCGGCTGCGATGCGCGTGAGCAGCACCCGGATGGCGTCAGAGACGGATAGTCCCATGCCCGCCAACACATTCGTTGCTTCTTCTTTGATATGCCCGTCAATCCGAGCGCGCACGACATCACTGCTGCTGGCCATTACATGCCTCAAACCTTGTTGTAGCTACATTGTGACTCATTTGGGCTCCGGTGTCATTGGCCGTTTCGCAACATGCCTCGCCGTCGAGGATGCAGCCCGTCACTGGATAGGGGCGTCGTCAGACTGCCGACGCTAGCTAGGGTGGAGGGGGCAACAAGGGTTGTTTTGCGTGCGGGGCGGTCTTGCTGTTCCCTTCACCGTACCTCGGCGTTCTCGCCGTCAAGGGCGGCGTGCCGATGGCGCTGGCGTCGTTGCGGCCGGCTTCGCCCCCCTGACGGCGGCGCTGCGCCGTGCTGACGACGGTTCTGGGCAATTCCACCCGTGCAACCGGAGATCGCCAGGAGCGCATTCATCACCGACGAACAGCGCTTCCTGCAGCTGGCCAACGGCCGCGAATCCCTCCAAAACCCGGACTTCGATCCGGTGTCCGTGGTCAAGTTGTTCACGCCGGATGCCGGCGCGACCTGGCTATTGACCGAGATCGACCCGGACGATCACGACCATGCATTTGGCCTGTGCGAACTGGGCCTAGGAACGCAAGAACTCGGTTGGGTTAGCCTGCAGGAGCTGGCGACCGCTCGTGGGCGGCTCGGCTTGCCGATTGAGCGCGATTTGCACTTCCGCGCGGAGAAACGCTTGAGTGCCTATGCGCGCGATGCGCTGCATGTCGGGCAGATCATCGTTTGATCAGAGCAAGCGCGCCGCCCTACGGGCGTCGCGCGTTATTCTGCGTCCGTACCAGCGACAAACAGTGGACTTCAATCTGATGCTTTCAACTATCGACGCTGAACCTCGGTGTTATGCGCCGCTGCCGAATATGTCGTTAAATGTCGAGCGGTTAATAAACTCATCCGTTGCCGGAACCGAGTAATTTGGCACGGTCGAAACATAACCGAAGAATGTTCCGAAAGTTGGATCTCTCCCTAATGCGCCAGGCGAAGTGACATCTGATTTGTAGACGACGGCCGCGCTAGGATCTATAAAGCCGGTGACGACAAAACAACTTGCCACAAGCTCGGAGCAGAAATAACTACCTTTCTCGACTGGTGCCGGAGCGTAGGTCCCGTTGAAATACGCATGGAGCTGGTCGGTAAGCGATAGCTGGTGAACCTCATTCCTTTTCTTAAAAGTTGCTACGTCGCGTAAGTTGTATTTCGCTCCAGACGCCACGATGGAATCTATAAAAGCGTTCATGGCTTGCACGCGCTCTGGAGGTCGCCACGCATCAGGTTGACGGAACACCGCGACATGATCGTAGCGTTTGATGAGATTTTCAATCTCAACCTTGGATACGCCACCTAAAACTGTTGCCTCTGCCGCAATGCTGGAGCTAATGCAAATCGCGGCGTGCGTGTATTCGCTGTTTGTTACTCGGGTGATGCCTTTGCCAATCGGGTCGATTTTTGCATCTTTGTAGCAAAGCAGAACATCGCCTGCACGAAGCACACTGGCGAGCATCATCTTCATTTTTCCCCCATCATCGAGTGCGAGTCGCACATATCAAGAGTAGAGAATAAACGAATAACTTGTGCGTCTCCGCTTCGCGGATCGCGCTGTTCCAGGTTCGCTATCCGCTCATCCCTGACGGGACTGGCCATCGCCAGCCTTCCACATCGCTGACGCCTACGGCCTGGCTTCCAGCTTCGGGCCTGCGCGCTTCGCTTGCGTGCGGTCTTCACATCGAGGCGGCCGTTGCCATGTCCAGCCGTCTCCCCTGACTTCATCACCTTGTCCGCGACTGTAGCCCGCGTCCGTGTGCCGTCAAGGCGCGCAGGGCCGTGTCCTCGGCTGCGCCTGCGGGCCGCACCAACCCTGCGCTTGTTTCCTTGACGGCCCCCGTCCGCGCGCTCCTGACCGTCGCGGGCGATGAACTCAGGAAAGACGGTGGCAACAGGGCCAACCGGGTTCCTCGTGCCGACCGCACCGAACAGCCGAAAGGCTGGGCTCCGAATCTAGGAATCCGGTGTGCGGTGTGAACAGCAAACCCTTTTTTCTTTGTCAGGAGAAATGCCATGCAACTCGCATCCCGCTTCGCTTCCCGTTCGCCGGTGCTGCGTTCGGAACGTCCCTTGTTGGATGACCAAATCCGAGCCGTAGCCCCTTCCATCTTCGCGGACGCCCCGCACGAAAGCCGCTCGCAACGATATAGCTACATTCCCACCGCCACGGTGCTGCAAGAACTTCGCGGTGAAGGCTTCGAGCCCTTCATGGTGTGCCAGACCCGCGTGCGCGCCGACGACCGCCGCGACTACACCAAGCACATGATCCGGCTACGCCACGCCAGCCAGATCAACGGCCGCGAGGCCAACGAAATCATCCTGCTGAACTCCCACGACGGCACGAGCAGCTATCAGATGCTCGCCGGCATGTTCCGCTTTGTGTGCCAGAACGGCCTCGTCTGTGGCGACACCGTGGCGGACGTGCGCGTACCCCACAAAGGCGATGTGGCCGCGCAGGTCATCGAAGGCGCTTACGAAGTCCTGCACGGCTTCGACCGAGCGCAGGAATCCCGCGATGCCATGCAGGCAATCACGCTGGATGCAGGGGAATCGGAAGTCTTCGCCCGCGCTGCGCTGGCGTTGAAGTACGACGAGGACAAGCCCGCGCCCATCACGGAATCGCAAATCCTGATGCCGCGCCGTCATGACGACAGCCGCCGCGACTTGTGGAGCGTGTTCAACCGCACGCAAGAAAACCTCATCAAAGGCGGCCTGTCCGCCCGCGCCGCGAATGGTCGCCGCCAGACCACGCGCCCGGTGCAAGGCATCGACAACGGCATCCGCCTCAATCGCGCCTTGTGGCTGCTGGCCGATGGCCTGCGCCAGTTGAAAGCCTGAACCCCAACGCGGCAGGGGCAGGCAGCAGCCCTTGCCGCTTCCTTCGCTGCTGCATCCCTAACCGCAAGGAGTTATCACCATGAACGCCGTTCTCAAAACCGAAGCCTTCGCCGTTGAAGCCGCCACGCCGCTGGAAGTGGCCGACCCGACCAAGAACCTGATTCTGGTTCCGCTGTCGCAACTGTTGCCGCGCCGCTCCAAGCGCAACGTCCGCACGACTCCGCGCCAGTCCATCCCTGAACTGGCCGCGAGCATCGCCCGCGTCGGCCTGCTGCAAAACCTCATCGTGATTGCCGCCGCAGATGGCGAGCATTACGAAGTCGTGGCGGGCGACCGCCGCCTGACCGCGTTGAAGCTGCTGGCGAAGAAGAAGCGCATCGCCGCCGACTACGAAGTGCCGTGCCTGCTGGTGGCCGATGCGTCCGCCCGTACCGTGAGCCTCGCGGAAAACGTGCAGCGCGAGAACATGCACCCCGCCGATCAGTTCGCGGCTTTTGCCGCACTGGTCAAGGAAGGCCGACCCATCGAGGACATTGCCGCTGACTTCGGCGTGACCCCGCTGGTGGTGCAGCGCCGCTTGAAGCTGGCAAACGTCTCGCCGCGCCTGCTGGTCGATTACCGCGCCGGCACCGCAACGCTGGAACAGTTGATGGCCTTGACCGTCACCGACGACCACGCCGCGCAGGAAGCCGCGTATTACGGTGCGCCGGAATGGCAGCGTGGCGCGTCCGCGCTGCGCGAACGCCTGACCGAGCGCGAAATCAATGCCGCGCATCCGCTGGTGCGTTTCGCCGGACTGGACACCTACACGGCGGCAGGCGGCGGCACCCGCCGCGACCTGTTCGCTGAAGGCGATACCGGAACCTACCTGACCGACGCCGCACTGCTGGAAACGCTGGTGCGCGGCAAGCTGGACGCGCTGGCCGAGGGCGTGCGTGCCGAAGGCTGGGCGTGGGTGGATGCTACGCCGCACATCAGTTCCGCCGACCGGCAGGCGTTCCAGAACGCGCCGCGCCAGCGCCGCGAGCCGACCGCCCGCGAAGCCCGCCGCTTCGCCTCGCTGCAAACCCACCTCGAAAGAATCGACGCCGAACTGGAAGACGCTTACGACGCCGAGGACGAGGACAAGGCGGCAACGCTGGAAGAACGCCGCGAACACGTCGCCGGGGAACTGCAAGCCATCGAAGAAGCCTTGCAAAGCTACGCGCCGGACGTGCGCGCCGTGGCCGGTGCCATCGTCACTCTCGACCGCGACGGCGAAGCCGTGATTCATCGCGGCCTGCTGCGCGAGGCCGAGGCCAAGGCACTGCGCACGCTGGAAAAGCTGCGGCAGGGATTCGTCGGGGAAAGCGCGAACGACGACGAAGGCGACGAACCCGAAGCGCCCAAGACCGCCAGCGTGTCCGATCGGCTGGCGCAGCGGTTGAGCGCCCACCGCACGGCGGCGTTGCAAGTCGAAGTCGCCCGGCATCCGCTGGTGGCACTGGCTGCGCTGGTGCATGGCATGGTGCAAACCGTGCTGCAAGACCGCTACCACGGACATGACTTGCCGCTTGGCGTCAGCCTGAAAGTGCAAGACCGGCTGGAAAGCCTTGCCCCGGACGTGTCGGAATCGCCCGCCGCCGTAGCATTGCGCACCTTGCAGGAAGTCGCGGGCGCAACCTTGCCGGAGGAAAGCGCCGAACTGTTCGCCGTGTTGCTGACGAAGTCGCAAGATGAACTGGTGCGCCTGCTTGCCGTGTGCGTGGCTTCCACGGTGGACGTGGTGACGCCTCGCGCTGCGCAGCACCAGCCCGGCGCGGAAGTGGCGCAGGCCGTGGAGCTGGACATGGCCGCATGGTGGAAGCCGACCGCCGAGGGCTATTTCCAGCACGTCCCCAAGGCCGTGATTCTGGAAGCCGTAAACCAGTACGCCCCGGCGCACGTCACCCGCCTGTCAAAGTTGAAAAAAGGCGACATTGCCAGCGAAGCGGAACGGCTGGCGGATGGTACGGGTTGGATGCCTGCCGTATTCCAGACCGGCCACCACACCGAGCCGGAAGGCGTGCCGGTGGTGGTGGACGAGGCCGACGCCGACGCGCCGGAAGATGCCACCAGCGAGGAGGAAGCGCACGCACTGGCCGCGTGAAGTAGTCGCATAGCCCCGGCGCACAGCGCCGGGGCTATCACCCGAACCGGGCGCGGCAGTGGCCGCGCCCGGTTTTCAACGCCCACAGCAAAATCGCCCCGTCGCCGCCTTCGACCAGGCGGCGACGGGGCGGGCGTGCAAGTGCCTTGCACGCGGCACGGCAATCCGCGCCCGCTGGCGCTGGCAAGATTTCGATGGCGCCCCGCCGCAAGGGGCGGGCTTGTGGGGCTACGCCCCGGCTTGCTGCGACAGGTTGTGCCAAAACGTGCCGTCCTCGACGCTGACGGTTCGCCGCCTGTACGTCACAAAGGACGGTGGTTCACCGACACGCCGCCCGGCCTCGCTATGGAGCTTCCACGCCACGCCTTAACTACGAAGGCCGCCTGCGGGCGGCAAGGGGCGTTCTCGCCTTGTCGCTGGCGGATGGCCTTTGCCGCGTCAGGGTGCAAGCCGGTGCAGCCGTCACGCGGGGATAGCGAGTCAGCCATGTCTCCTTTCGGGAGCGGGCGGCCCGTGCGTCCTTGGCTTGTCGTGAATCCTGGCGAGGGCACGGCTGCGCCCTGGGCTTCATGGCCGCAACCTTGCAGCGAAAACAATTTCCCCTGCGCTGCGCGCATTCCTCGCGGGACAAATTCTTTTCGCTTCCAGGTTCTCCACGCTGTTGCGACCGCTGCGCGGTGCGACCCGCCCATCCCTCGCCGGCCGGTTCACAACAAGGACGCACTGGCGCGACCTTGTTCAACCCGAAAGGAGAAACATCATGGCTAACATCGGCACCTTCACCGCAGAGAAAGACGGCTTCACCGGCACGCTTCGCACCCTGACGCTCAACGTCAAGGTCAAGCTGGTTCCCAACGACAAGGGCGACAACGAGAAAGCCCCGGACTTCCGTCTGCAGGCGGCCGGCCACGACATCGGCGCGGCGTGGAAGAAAACCAGCGAGGCCGGACGGGACTACCTGTCCGTGACCCTCGACGATCCTTCGTTCCCGGCAACGGTCTACGCCCGCCTGATCGAAGGCGAGAACGGCACGCACGACCTGATCTGGTCGCGCAGCAAGCCGCAGCAGGCGGACTGACGCCGCCCACCGCGCCCCGTCCCTTGCGGCGGGGCGCCGTGCTGCTGGCGCAGCACGTCACGCACGCGCCTATGGCGCGTCGCGTTCCTTCAAGACAGCCTCAAGCTCCTGGCGCACCTGCGCCAGAAGCTGATCGGCCTTGCGCGTGCTGTCGCCGGCGTAGGCCAACGTCAGCAGCGTGAGCGGATGCACTTCCATGACCTCGCACAGCTCGGTCAGCTTGTGCAGGGTTGGGCTTTTCAGGTTGCGCTCCAGTGAACTCATATACGTGCGGCTGGACACGTCGGAAAACGCTTCCTGGCTCAAGCCACGCGCCTTCCTGACCGTCCGTATTGCCGTCGCCAATGAGTCCTTCGCCGCCACCTATGGTTTCCCCTGAAAAACCAAGATGACAGCCGATTGCGCTCTATAGGGCTACAATCTATAGTGTTCATTTGGCGATACTGATTTACGTATTCGTCCCTTTACGGAAATCCGCAGATGCGGATTTCGACCGAACCAGAGAGTCACATCCGTGTCTTTCCAGACCTGCACAATGCCGCTTCTGCGTTTCCGTGCATGTACGGATTCGATGGCTTACGCCTGCGTGCTTTCGCACGAAAGCACGCATCCGCTTCGATGCTTCCACGTCTTGGCGGCAAAGCGTGTCCGTGCATCTGCGGTTTCGTGAGATTCCCGGCCATGACCCAGCCGCTTGTCACTACCGAACAACGTGCGCAACTGCTCGCCGTCGGCGCGGCGCGCACAGCCGGTCAAGGCATCGACCCGTTGCCGGTGGTGCGGCTGTTCACGCCCGATGCGCACGCGACTTGGCTGTTGGCCGCGCTCGACCCCGCAGACGGCGATACCGCCTGGGGACTGATCGACCTTGGCATCGGGATGCCGTCGCTTGGGACAGTCAAGCTGTCCGACCTGGCCGGCATCGTCGGGCCGCAGCAGCGGCCGGTCCTGCGCGACCTGTATTTCCGTGCAGCACGACCGCTATCGGAATACGTGCAAGTCGCGCAACGTGACGGCTCCATCCCCGACTGAGCGGGGCGGATTGTGTCTTTCTCGGTCTAGTTCGAGACAGTTGCGGTCTGAATCGTCACTCTTGCACCAAGCGGGTGCGACCCTGACCGAAAGAGACACGACGCAGTGCACCGCTTCCGGCAGGGTGCCTGACGCTGCGCACCATTTCCGAGCTGCGCAGCCGTCGCACTCGGACAACCCATGCAAGGCTTCGGAGTCAATCGGACTTGATTACCACCAGCTTAGCCCGCCTGAATGACAAATTGCCGATGAGGCTGTAGTCCTGCATTTCGATGTCCGTGGCGACGTTCCCATCAACAGGGAGGTTGCCTCATGACTGATCGAACCAACGATTTTTGGTATCCGACCGCCGCCTATCTCTACGTGCTGCACCTGGACGGTCCCGCACTCGCCTGGGAATACTTGCGCCGCCATCCCGAGTACCGGCGCGACTGGCGGCGCCGTCGCCGCCGGCCGGACGCAGCGCACGAATGGGGCCTGCGCCTGCTCGAAGACCCGCGCCAAGATGCACGCGACGCGCATCCTGTCTGGTTCCCCGATCATGACGGCGTGCTCCAGCTCTACCCGGATGCCGACCCGCCACCGGAAGCCCACACCTTCGAGTTCTGGCACGTCCCCGGCAACAAGCAATTGATCCACGATGGCAAGCGCCTGGTGCTGACGGCACGCTGGCCCGGCTGCTGCGTGCGGCTTGCACTCGCGCCGGGCCTGGCCGACGGCATGGCCTACCTCTATGCCATCCGCGCGTGCGCCGCGCCTTGCGCGAGCTACCGCACGATCGCGGCCGAGCTGGACAAACTGGCGACGGTGGACACAGCGGCCGTGCCTATGGCAGCGGCCCGCTCGCGGCCCACGCCCGCCGCGCTGCTGGAACTGCACACCTTGCAGGCGCTCGACGCGACCCTCGCGGGCGCGTCCTTGCGGGAGACAGCTGAAGGGCTGTTCGGCGCTGAAGTCGTGGCAACCGGCTGGTACACCGATGGCGGCCTGCGCTCGCGCGTGCGCCGCCTGGTACGGCGCGGCCAATCGCTGATGCGCGGCGGCTACCGCCGCCTGGTACAGCTCGAATGACCTGGGGAGGGTCGTTTTGCCTGCGCTGCAAAACGACCCTCTGCGCAACCCGTCGCTATCTTGAGACTGCCTCCATCCGGCTGCGCTGGTGCTGCCGGCGTTTCTGACCGATGGAGGTTCACCCGATGCGACCCGCACCCACGCGGCCTGCTGCCGCTGCTGCCGCTGCGCCTGCGCAGCCCCAACGCTACCTTACCAACGACGAAGCCGCCGAGTACCTGCGGCTGTCGCCGCGCACGCTGGAAAAGCAGCGAGTGATCGGCGGCGGCCCGAAGTTCCGCAAGTTCGGCCGCCGTGTCATGTACGCGGTGGCCGACCTCGACGCCTGGGCCGACCAGCGCAGCTTCGAGGCTACGTCCGACCCCGAATACGCCGAGCACCACTCGGCCGACAGCCGTGCGCGCTGACGGATGGCTCGCCGGTGGCCATCGCCATGCCCAGCCCATCGCGGGAGCGGGAACAGCTCGACCTGTTCCGCGCCTTGCCGGGCGACATGGCGCCGCGCGACAGCCAGGACTTGATGGCCTTTCCGTTCTTCTCGCTAGCGAAGTCGCGGCGCACGGCGCCGATCGACTTCCGCGCCGGTGGCGTCACCGTGCGCGTGGAGGGCACGCAGGAGCATGGCATCGCCACGATTTGGGATGCGGACGTGCTGATTTGGGCGGCATCGCAGATCGTGGAAGCGCGAGACGCAGGCATTCGCCCGTCGCGCCTGATGCACGCGACGCCCTACGAGATCCTGCGCTTCATCGGGCGCGGCACGTCGCTGCGCGACTACCAGCGCCTCAAGGCCGCGCTCGATCGGCTGCAATCGACCAGCGTGGCCACATCCATCCGCGAGACGACCGGACGGCGCCTGCATCGCTTCTCGTGGATCAACGAATGGAAGGAGCTGGCCGACGCCCGCGGCACGCCGCTGGGCATCGAGCTAATCCTCCCGGACTGGTTCTATGCCGGCGTGCTCGACGCCGCGCTGGTGCTGACCATCGACCCGGCTTACTTCAAGCTCACCGGCGGCATCGAGCGGTGGCTGTACCGCCTGGTGCGCAAGCACGGCGGCAAACAGCCGGGCGGCTGGCAGTTCGACTTCCGGCACCTGCACCGCAAATCGGGCAGCACGGCGAAGCCCTACGACTTCGCTTGCGACCTGCGCGCGCTGGTCGCGCGGCAGTCGCTGCCCGGCTATGTGCTCGGCATCGAACGGACGCTGGATACCGGCGAGGAACTGTTGACCTTTCGACCGGTGCCGTCCACGGCACGGGGATAACTCGGGGAAAACGTGTGGACGGCCTCGTGCTATCAGGCGTGCCGGGTATCGTGCTATCAGGCGTGTCCCTATCGTGCTATCAGGCGTGCGAAATCGCCGGAAAGCCAATAGTGGCGCGGGTTTCGGTGTGCTCTAACTTCCCTAACTCAAATACTCTAACTTTTAATAAGAGCGCGCCGTTTCGGTGGAAAACCGCGAAACGGTACTGCGGGCAACTGCGAAAGCCTGGCCTTCACACACGGAGGGCCGCGCCATGATCGTCGCGTTGCTCAACCAGAAAGGCGGGGTTGGCAAGACCACGCTTGCCACACACATCGCCGGCGAGCTGGCGATGCGCGGCCAGCACGTCGTCCTGCTCGATGCCGACCCGCAAGGTTCTGCGCTGGACTGGACGCAGCGCAGAAGCCAGCAAGGCTTGCCGCGCTTGTTCAGCGCCGTGGGCCTCGCCCGCGAGACGCTGCACCAGGAAGCGCCAGAGCTGGCCCGCCGCGCCGATCACGTGGTCATCGACGGCCCGCCACGCATTGCCGCCTTGGCACGCTCCGCGCTGCTGGCGGCCGAGCGTGTGCTGATCCCCGTACAACCGAGTCCCTACGACTTGTGGGCGTCGGCCGAGATGGTGGCACTGATCCGCGAGGCACAGGTGTTCCGGCCTGCGCTGCGCGCGGCGTTCGTCGTCAACCGTCGCGTCAGCACCACCGTCATCGGACGCGAGGCGCGCAGCGCGCTCGCCGAGCAGCCGCTGCCGGCGCTGCGCTCGGAAGTGCATCAGCGCATCGTCTTTGCCGACAGCGTGACCGCTGGCCGGCTTGCACGCGAAATGGCGCCTGATAGCGCCGCCGCGCGCGAGATCGCCGCGCTCACCGACGAACTGCTGCGGTGGCCTGCATGAGCGAGCGCAATGGCAAACGCATCGCCATCGGCGTGCGCCCGCCGGCGAATCCACACGCCGAGGCGTGGATTCGCCAGGGCGACGCTGACGGCGTCCAGAAAGGCGACCTCTACACCGCGCGCCTGACCCTCGACATCACGCCTGCGATGCGCGCCCGCATCAAGGTATCGGCGTTCACGCAGGGCGTGACTGTCGCCGAACTGCTGCGCGCGCTGCTCGAACGCGAGTTCCCGGAGAGGACCTCATGAACGCATCCGCTCTGGCGGCCACGGCTGCCCCGCCGCCATCGCCCGCAGTGCTCGCCGGCCAGGCCGGCGCCGCGCCGCTGACCCGCGTTTCGCTCGCCTACGTCGAGCAACGCATCGACTTGTATCTGCGCTTCGGCGAGCCCGCGCGCATCGTCCGGCTGGACCGCTGGCGTCGCGTCGCGGTGTTCCTGCCTGGCGCGATGTTCTGCCGCATCCGCTGGCACGCCAACGACTACGGAACCGTGCGCTGGCAGCTCATGGTGATGCAGGCTTGCACACCACTGGACGCGGCACAGCGCATTCCCGGCGTGCTGCCCGGCGCGCGCCTGCTGCTGCACGCCGAAGGTGAACCCGCCGTGCGCGCCGTGTTGGCACAGCTCGACGCCATCGAGGCGCTGGGCATTGCGCCGAACGCCGCTTCGCCGGCGTATTGGCGCACGCTCGGCAACCGGCTCGCGGCACGCTTGCCGCTGCCAGAGTACACCGCCGAGCGACACGCCGCCTGGCTCGCCGGGAGGGCGCTGCCATGACGACGCTTCCCACGTCCGCAAACACCACTGGAACAGCGCCGCGTCCTCGCTCGCGTCTGCGCGCTCGCCTCGTGCTGGCGAGCCTGTCCATCGGCGGCTTCGCTGCGCTGGCATGGGCATCCTTCGTGTCGCCGCTGCCGCGCCTGACCTACAACCCGTCCGACAGCGTGGCGATCGGCTGGTATCGCATCGAACCGTTCGACCCGCATACCGCCTTGCTGTCACGTCCGTTGTCCGTGGACAGCATCGTGCTGGTGCCCTTGCCGGCCGAAGCCGCTGCGCTGGCTGCGCGGCGCGGCTACCTGCCGACGCGCATTCCGTTGCTCAAGCGCGTTGGTGCCGTCGCGCCGCAGGAGGTGTGTATTGTCGGTCGCAGCGTGCGCATCGACGGCGTGCCAGTGGCCGCCGCATTGCCTGCCGACCGCATGGGCCGGCCGCTGCCATCCTGGCAGCAGTGCCGCCGCCTCGAACCGGGCGAGCTGTTCCTGCTGAGCGTGACCAATCCCGCGTCGTTCGACAGCCGTTACTTCGGGCCGGTGCGCGCATCGGCCGTGCTCGGCCTCGCGCATCCGGTCTGGTTGGAGACACGCTGATGATGGCCGCCGATTCGCTGCGCTTCATCGTGCCATCCGGCGTGTCGTCCTGCCGCCCTTTGCCGTGTCGTCGCGCATGTCGTGCGAGCGCATCCGCGTCGCACGTTGCGCAGCATCCGGCATTGCTTTCACACGTGCAGGCGTCTTGCCTCGAACGCGCCCGGCCGGTGGCCGTGGGCGCGTTCGCCGGCGCGCTGGCTGCAAGCAGCGCAGCGCCGCCGGGCCGCCGACGCCCGGAGCGACAGCGCAGGGCAAAGGCGGAAGGCAAGATAAAAGGTCGCGGCACGTGGCCGCTTGGAAACCTTGTCTGCACATGGGGGTGGCGCGGCACGCGCCAGGGGGCGGCAGCGTGCCGCGAAGGTGCGCAACGCCGCATCGCCGTTGGCGAAACCGCGTGCTTCGTCCGCTGGACTGCGACGGCCTTGGATGTAACCGCACCATGAGCAGCCGGGACGACGACCGATTCCGCGTTCGACTTGGTGCGCCGAAGCAGCGTGGCGACGCCTTCATCAACAAGGTACTGCGCCAGACCAACAAGGCCGGCGCCAAGCTCGGCAAGGCGGCTGGCAAGGTCGGCCAGCGACCCGGTTCCCGGTTAGGGCGCGGCCACGTCGCCGCTCGCTTTGCTGGTCGTGGACTTGGGGCAAACGCCCGGCGCGTGACGATCAAGGCGAGGCTGGTCAATCTGGCACAGGCGGGGCCGCGCTCCACTGCTGCGCACCTGCGCTACATCGAGCGCGAAGGCGTCGATCGCCAAGGCGGCCCAGGCCATGCCTACGGGCCGACGACCGATGCCGCCGACCTCGAAGTGTTCAAGGAACGTGGTGCCGACGACCGCCACCAGTTCCGGTTCATCGTTTCGCCGGAGGACGCCGAACAGCTCGACGACCTGCGAACCTACACGCGGCACCTGATGGCGCGCATGGAGGCCGACCTGGGCACGCGGCTGGAATGGGTGGCCGTCGATCACTGGAACACCGACAACCCACACACGCACGTCGTTCTGCGCGGCAAGGACGACACCGGCAAAGACCTCATCATTTCGCATGACTACATCGCCGAAGGGATGCGTCGGCGTGCGTCGGAGCTGGCGACCGAATGGCTGGGGCCGCGCACCGAGCTGGAGATGCAGCAGGCAATGCTGCGCGAAGTCGAACAGGAGCGATGGACAGGTCTGGATCGCACCTTGCAGCGCGAGGCCGGCGACGACGGCTTGGTGCATATCGAACGCTTCGCAGAACCCCGGCTGCAACGCCAGCGACAAATGCTGATCGGCCGTTTGCAACGCTTGCAACGCATGGGCCTGTCGAGCGAGCAACAGCCCGGCGTGTGGGCCGTCCACGCCGAGGCCGAGCCGGCCTTGCGGGCAATGGGCGAGCGCGGCGACATCATCCGCACGATGCAGCGGGCTATGAGTGGCAAGCAGCGCGAGCTGGTCGTGTTCCAACCCGGCGAGGCTGGCCGCGCCATCGTCGGTCGCGTCGCTGGCAAGGGGCTGGCGGACGAGTTGTACGACAAGGGCTATCTGATCGTCGATGGCACGGACGGCAAGGCGCATTACGTCGCTTTGCCGCCGCGCTCGGAGTTGGAGCAGTACCCGACCGGGGCCGTGATAGAGGTGAAAAGGGCGGCCAACGTGCGCGTTGCCGACCGCAACATCGCCGCACTGTCCGTTGGTGGCGTGTACCGAACCGACCACCATCTTGCGCTTGCCCAAGGACAGGCTACGCCCGACCGCGATCCGCGTGAGGTGGTGGCCGCGCACGTGCGCCGGCTCGAAGCCCTGCGCCGCGCCGGCATCGTGGAGCGCGAGGCCGAAGGCGTCTGGCGAGTGCCCGACGACCTCACCGAGCAGGGCCGCCAGTACGACGCGCAGCGCCTTGGCGGCGGCGTGGCGGTGGAACTGAAATCGCACCTACCCATCGAGCGCCAAGCGCGCGTCGTCGGCGCCACCTGGCTCGATCAGCAGTTGATCGGAGGCGGCAAGGGCTTGGGCGACCTGGGCTTTGGGGCCGAGGTGAAGGACGCGCTACGCCAGCGCGCCGACTTTCTGACTGAACAGGGCTTGGCCGAGCAGCGCGGGCAGCGCGTCGTCCTCGCGCGCAACCTGCTGGCGACGCTGCGCGGGCGCGAGCTGGTGCAGGCCGCGAAGGACATTGCCGCCGAAAGCGGCCTGGCGCATCGCCCCCTCACGGACGGGCAGCGCGTGGTTGGCATCTACCGGCGTTCGGTTGTGCTCGCCAGTGGGCGCTACGCGATGCTCGATGACGGCATGGGCTTCTCACTGGTGCCGTGGAAGCCGGTGATCGAACATCGCCTGGGCCAGCAGCTTGCCGCGAACGTGCGCGGCGGCGCCGTGTCTTGGGAGCTGGGGAGGCAACGAGGCCCCGCCGTGGGCTAATCCCGTGTCCCGGCGACCATCGCCTTGACTCCACGAAAGTCGGAGAGCCAGCGATCCGTCAGGAGGCTGCGCCGCCTCGCTGGATGCGCCACAAGGCCAACGTGCCGGCGCCCATCAAGGCAGCAGCGAGACCGAACCCGAACACTGGCGAAACAGCCGTCCAGAGCAAACCGACCGTCGCGCTGGAAAGGAATTTCACACCGCCATTGACCGTGCCCAGCGCGCCGTAGCTGGTCGCCAGCGTTTCGGGACCCACCATGTCGGCCGTCACGGTGGATTCCAGGGCCTCTTGCACCGCGACATACAGCCCGGCGGCAACGAAGACCCCGGCGAGCAGCGGCACGCTGGCGGTATGGAACCAGAAGGCCAGGACCATCAACACGGCCGTCAGTGCGCCGAGCGCGTATCCCACCACAAGCAGCGGCAGCGAGCCGATACGGTCGGCCCATGCGCCGATGGGATAGGAGGCCAGCACCTGAACCACGTTGCGGCCAACGTACAGCAGCCCGGCAACCTGCGCGGCCTGTACGACGCCGAGCGACGACGTGAGCAATTGCGTCGCCCCGAGAATCAGCAGGCTGTGCGAGAAGTCGCCCAGGCCGAATATTCCCACCGCGCCTAGGTAGCGCTTGAAGCGTCCCGGCAGGCCGCGCAGCGTGCTCCACAGCCGCAGGCCCGGATTGGGCGAATGCTCTGGGTCTTTGACCAGGGCCAGGAATGCCAGCACGGCCAGCACGCCCGGAATCACCGACAGCCAGAGGACGAAGCGGAACGGCCCGGCCGCATCGTCCCAATGCAGGGACTGCGCCCAGCCCAGCACGGCCACGCCCAGCAAGGGGCCGATGACCGCGCCGATGGTGTCCACCGCGCGGTGGAAGCCGAAGGCACGGCCTCGCGTCTGCGGGCTGACGGCTTGGATCACGATGGCGTCGCGCAAGGGGCCGCGCAGTCCCTTGCCGAACCACGACACCAGCCGTCCAAGCAGCAGCAGCGGCCAGCCCGCCGCCAGCGCGATGAAGATCTGCCCCACCGGCGTCAGCGTATAGCCGACCAGCACGAGGCTCTTGCGGTGGCCGAGCTTGTCCGCGATATAGCCGGAGACCATCTTGGTGAAGCTGGCGACGGCATCGGCAATGCCTTCGATGATGCCCAGCGCCGCCGCCGGGATGCCCAGCACGGCCAGGAAGCCCGGCAGGATGACCGTTGTTGTTTCGTAGCAGAAGTCGCCCAGGGCGCTGGTCAGTCCCGCGCCAGCGACGGTGCGATTGAACCAGCCCTTCGTCGTGGCGGGGGCTTCGGGAGCCGCTTCTTGTAGTTCATTCTGCATGGAGGGCAATTCGTGATGTTGGTCGTTAAGCGGCCGCAGGCGCAGGCGCGCGGCCAGTGTCGGAGGCAGCATGGGCGGGCTCCGAGGTCATTGCTGTAACTCGAAGCGTGCGAGGACGGGGTAGTGGTCCGAGGCGCCATCCGTGGCCGGCGTGCGGATCACCTCGTAATGCCGCGCCGCCTGGGCGAGCGAAGCGGAGGCCAACAGGTAGTCGCAGCGCATCGTCGCAAACTCGGTGCCCGTGAAGCCGGCCGTGGGCACGGTTGCCACCTTGGCCGGGTCCAGCCGGTAGCCTAGATCGACCCACCCAGCCGCCTCCAGATGCGCCAGCACGCTACGGTCGGCGCTTTGCAGATCGTCGGCCAGGTAGCGGGCGCGATGCTGCGCCGGCAGCGCGTCGAAACCTTCCGGCTCGGGATCGTGCGGCGAGGCCGAATTGAAGTCACCAGTGACCAGCGTGAGCCGGTCCGGGGCGGCCTGCACCGCCAGGTAAGCCGCTTCGCGGCGTCGTACCTCGGGGCCGTTGGGGCACAGGTGCGCGCTGATGAAGGTGATCGGTTCGCTGCTGCCCGGCACGGCCACCTTGAGCGTTGCCAGCGCGTGGTGGAAGTGCGCGCCATCGGCGTCGAAGGCGAGCGGGCGCAGCGGCTCGCGGATGAAGATGGCGACGTTCTGGCCGGTACGCGGCGCGATGGCGAGAAAGCCGCGCATGCCGATGCGATCTTCCGTGGCATACAGCCACGCGCCGCCATTGGCATCGAAGCCCTTGGCTTCCTGCATCAGAAACACATCGGGCCGCACCTGGTTGATAAGGTCGATTTGCGCCTGGGCACGTGCGTCGTTGGCGCCATCGCGGCCGGCGAACAGGGTGTTGTAGGTCAGGACGGTCAGTTTCATTGCGGCTCCTTTCAGCGGTTTTCGTCGTGTGACTCGAAGACCCGCTGGGCATAGGCGTCGAGCAGCGCCTCGCAGCGCTGCAGGCGCTGCTGCGCCTCGACGGCCCGCGTAGCGCCGTAGAAGTCGAGCTTGCGAATCTTCTCTAACCACGTCTGAAGCTTCTTGAGGTCGGCGTCGTTTTCTTCGAGTTCTGCGTAGGTGAAGTGGCTGGCCGCCGTCTCCTTGGCAATCTCCGCGTCGAAGTCGTCGCATTTGGCGATGAATTCGGTGTATTGCTCATCGCGATCGGCCTTGAAGCGCGCCACGACTTTTTCCTCCTGGGACTTGTCCAGCGCGACGGTCTCCAGCAGCACCGACTCCCCGGCAATTTCGTCGATTTCGTTCTCGATGATCTTGAGGCGGCGAGTGTGGTCGTCGGTCTTGGGCAGCAGGCAGACGCCGTTCTGCAAATAGATGGCTCCCATGCCCTTGAGCCTTCGCCAGATAGCGATGCGCTTCTTGGCGGGTTCGGCGGGCACCTTGTACGTGAGCAACAGCCAGTTCTGAATTTTCATGCGAACAATGATAGTGAAACCGCCGTAACAAATCAACTGTTTCAATAAGGCATACCTGTTGTTCTGGATACACACGTCGGATGAAATCAATGTGGACGCGCCAACGGGGATGCGGTAAATTACGTGGTAGGAGATGGCGTTCCTCCTTTTAACCGCAGCGATTTCTTAGCTGCTGATGACGCCTACAGACACCTGACCACGGTCGGGGGCTGTAGGCGCTCGCGTTCACATCCCTTGCCGTTGGTCAGCCCGATTCATTTCGAGCAGACATGACCAATGCGCCGATTCCGTCCCGAACAACTTGAGCTGCTGCCCTACATCGGCAAGTGGCTTGTCATCGCCAGCCTGGTTGCCTTCCTGGCAGGCACCGCTTCCGCCTTCTTTCTCGTGTCCCTGGATCGCGCCACCGCGTGGCGCGAGGCGCACCGCTGGGTCATCTGGCTGCTGCCGGTAGCCGGCTTCGCTGTCGGGTGGATCTACCACCTGATGGGCAAGACCGTCGATGGCGGCAACAACCTCATCATTGACGAGATCCACGACCCCAAGAAGGTCGTGCCGCTGCGCATGGTTCCGCTGGTGCTGGGCGGCACCGTCGTTTCCCATCTGTTCGGTGCCTCGGTAGGCCGCGAGGGAACCGCCGTGCAGATGGGCGGCGCGCTGGCCGACCAGCTCACCCACCTGTTTCGCATGAAGCACGAGGACCGGCGCATCCTGTTGATGGCCGGCATCAGCGCCGGCTTCGCGTCCGTGTTCGGCACGCCGCTGGCCGGCGCCGTGTTCGGTCTTGAAATCCTCGCCATTGGGCGCATGCGCTACGACGCGCTGTTCCCGTGCGTCGTGGCCGGCATCGTCGCCGATCAGGTCTGCTTGGCCTGGGGCGTCCACCACACGCACTACGTGATGGGCGAAATCTTGCCCATCAGTTTCTGGAGCGTGATGGCGGTGGTCGCGGCCGGGATCGTGTTCGGCCTCGTGGGCATGTTGTTCGCCACGGCCGCCCACAAATTGAGCGCGTGGGTCAAACGCCTGATTCACTACGCGCCGCTTCGGCCCGCTGCTGGCGGCATCGTCATCGCCACGGCGGTGTGGGCGCTCGATGCCTACAGCTACATAGGCCTGGGCATCCCTGACATCGTGCGCTCCTTCCAGGAGCCGATGGCGCCCTGGGACTTCCTCGGCAAGATGGCGTTCACGGTCGTCTCGCTGGGCACGGGATTCAAGGGTGGCGAAGTCACGCCGCTGTTCTACATCGGCGCGACGCTGGGCAACGCCCTGGCCCCGCTGCTGCAATTGCCGTTTCCCATGCTGGCCGGCATCGGCTTCGTCGCCGTGTTCGCGGGCGCTGCCAATACGCCCATTGCCACCACGCTCATGGCGATGGAACTGTTCGGCGCGGAAATCGGCCCGCTGGCCGCCGTCGGCTGCATCACGGCCTATCTGTTCTCCGGCCACACGGGCATCTACCACGCGCAGCGCGTGGGCCACAGCAAGCACAGCAAGCACCGCAACGCCGTTCCCGAAGAACTGCGCATTGCCGACCTCGCGCATTTCCGCAAACAGAAGGACGAGTCGGCGAAAGAAGACCCGCCGCCGCCGGAGAACAAGGCCGAAACATCCGTCACGACCAAGGAAAACGCCCAATGACCTCAAAAGCCAGTCAGCAGCATATCGCCGCCTTGCGGCTGTATTTCCCGATCGCCACCAAAGCCAAGGTCACGCGCTTCTGGCATCACTTGAGCGCGCCGGCGCTGGCGCATCATCTGCTGACGGTCGCCAAGCAGGCCAACATCGTGCAGGCCATGCTGCATCAGGTCAGCTCCGGCTACCTGCCGGGCGAACGCATGTCGCACCACCATCCCGAATTGACCGGCATGCGGCATCCGCAATGCCTGGAGCTGCTGGATACCGAGGAGCGCCTGCGCGAGTTCATGCACGAGCACGCCGAGGAACTGCGCAAGGTGCATGCCGTGCTGTTCCTGTGCGAATTGCCGCTGGGTCGCCACCGCGCCGCGCATGCGACACATGCCAGCAAGGCCAGCTAACGATGGCCGGCGCATACGCAATCCTCGCGGTGAGCATCGGGTCGGTGATCGGTGCGCTGATGCGCTACGGCCTGAGCTTGAGCATGAACGCGCTTGCGCCGCACATCCCAATGGGCACCCTGGCGTCCAACCTGATCGCGGCCTACATCGTGGGTGCCGCCATCGCCTATTTCGGCTCGGCGCCGAACCTGTCGCCGGCCTGGCGGCTGTTCGTTATCACCGGCCTGGCCGGCGGCTTATCCACCTTCTCGACGTTCTCGGCCGAACTGCTGACGCTGCTGCGCGACGGCCGCCTGGGGTGGTCGGCCGGCATTCTGGCACTGCACGTGGGCGGCTCGCTCGCGATGACGGTGCTTGGCATGGCCACGGTTTCCGTCATTCGCCAACCATGACCCAAGGAGCTGCTATGAAAGGCTATCAACTCACGTTCTTCACGGGACAAGACCGCAGGCACCGGCACACGCCCATTGGCGAGTGGCTGCTGAAATTCGCTAAGGAACAGGGCGCCGCCGGCGGCACGTTGGTCGGCGCCGCGGAAGGCTTCGACCACGCCGGGCGCTTCCATTCCGCGCATTTCTTCGAGCTGGCGGACCAGCCGCTCGCCATCACCGTCTCGGTGGACGAGGCGGCATGCCAGCGCCTGATGGACGCGCTCGCCCAGGAAGACATCAACCTGACCTACGTAAAAGTGCCTGTCGAGTACGGGCGCGTGGGCAAGGCCGTGACGTAAACGTATATCAGCCGAAAGTTTTTTGCCCCAACCATAAGGAGACTCACCATGTTGACCGTTCGCAATCTTCCACCGGAACCCACGTTGTCCGACTGGTTCAGGGACAACAACAACCTGCTGGCCGGCCTGATCCTGTGGGCGGCTGCTCTGCTGTGGCTTGCCGGTATTCAGCCGCGCTTGAAAGAGTCAGCTTGGTACCACGTCAGCTTCGTCGAAGGCGGTTTGATGTACGACCGCATGCCGGATGAGGCGGCGTGCCGTGCCAGCGTGGCGGACAACACCACCGCCTGCCTCTCGGGTGCGGAACTGGACGGGAACGGTTCCGGCCATTGAGAACACCTCATGTTGAGCAGGGGCTGCGGCATTGCTCCCGATGCCCCGGCACCCTGCGTAATGTCCTTCCGCCTTCTTGCATCGGAGTCAGCTATGGAGTCTGCGATCCAGACGATACACGCCCGCGAAATTCTGGATTCACGTGGCAATCCCACCATCGAGGTGGATGTGCGGCTTGCTGGCGGCGCGACCGGCCGGGCAGCCGTGCCTTCGGGTGCATCGACTGGCATCCATGAGGCGGTCGAGTTGCGCGACGACGACCCGTACCGCTATGCAGGCAAAGGCGTGTGCAGGGCCGTCGCCCACGTCAACAAGGCGATTGGAGCCGTCTTGCATGGCCTGGACGCAAAGGATCAAGCCGCCATCGACCACGCCCTGATCGCGTTCGACGGCACTCCGAATAAGGCCCGGCTCGGGGCCAACGCCATCCTGGGCGTCAGCCTGGCCGTCGCGCGGGCTGCAGCACAGACGGCCGGGCTGCCGCTGTTCCAGTACCTGGGCGGCGCGCAAGCCTGCCGTATGCCGGTGCCGATGTTCAACGTCCTCAACGGCGGCGTGCATGCCAACTGGCAGGGTACGGACTTCCAAGAATTCATGATCGCTCCGGTTGGCGCGGCAACCTTCGCCGAAGGCGTGCGCTGGGGTGCAGAGATTTACCATCGCCTACACGCCACGTTGAAAGAGCGTGGCTACTCCACGGCAGTCGGCGATGAAGGCGGCTTTGCTCCCGCCTTGAAGCACAACAGCGACGCGGTAGAGCTGATCCTGGCGGCCATCGAGAGTGCCGGATACACGCCCGGCGAGGATGTGGTGATTGCGCTCGATCCTGCATCCAGCGGCTTCTACGAGAACGGTCTGTACCACCTGCGCAGCGAAGACCACCATGTCACAGCGGAGCAGATGGTGGAGCTGTATGCCGACTGGATCGCCAGGTATCCCATCGCCGTGCTGGAAGACGGACTGGCGGAAGACGACTGGACTGGCTGGAAGCTGCTGAATCAGGCGCTGGGAAGCAGGATTGAACTGGTTGGTGATGATCTGTTCGTCACCAACGTAGAACGCATCGAGCGCGGCATCCGGGAGGACGTAGCCAATGCGGTGCTCATCAAGCCCAACCAGATCGGCACGCTCACCGAAACCCGTGCCGCAGTGGATACGGCCTATCTGGCTGGCTGGGGTGCAATGGTGTCGCACCGCAGCGGCGAGACCGTGGACAGCTTCATTGCCGACCTCACCGTGGCGCTGGGCACAGGCCATCTCAAAACGGGCGCGCCATGTCGCGGCGAGCGCGTCGAAAAGTACAACCAGCTCATGCGCATCGAAGAAGTGCTGGGCAAGGCCGCCGTCTATGCCGGACATGCCGCGTTCGTGCGGTGACTGATCTTTTTAGCTACATGGAGAAGACCTTATGACGACCATCATCCTGACACGCCACGGCCACGTGGATTGGATAGCCCCCGAACGTTTCCGTGGACGGGCCGAAATTCCATTGTCCGAGCTGGGGGAGCGACAGGCCAAGGCTCTCGGCCGGCGCGTAGCCCAAACATGGAAGCCTGATGCGATCTACACCAGTCCGCTGGGCCGTTGCGTGCGCACTGGTGCGGAGATAGGCGAGGCAACAGGCGCCAAGCCTGAAATTCTCGATGACCTGGCCGACACGCACTATGGCGAATGGCAGGGTCTCACGCATGACGAAGTGCGCGCCCGCTGGCCGGAGGAACATCGGATATGGTTCGAGGCACCGGACCTCGCCGCCATCCCCGGCGGCGAAACGCTCGCTCAGGTCCTGGCGCGCGGCATCAGCGTGCTGCAACGGGTGTTGAAGAAGCACAAGGGCCAGACTGTGGTTCTGGTCGGTCACGACAGCATCAACCGGGTGATCCTGACGCACACCCTCGGCTTGTCCTTGTCCCGCTATTGGCGGATCAAGCAGGAGCCGTGCTGCATCAATGAAATTTCCATTGATGGAGAGACTTTCACCATCCAACGCATCAACGAAAGCCACCACTTGATCGATGTAGCCGATGAAGTGATCTAGGCGCCAATGACAGGGAGGCGATAGATGGAGATTCGACACCTACGTTGCTTCCTCGCGGTAGCCGAAGAACTCCATTTCGCTCGCGCCGCCGAACGACTGCATATCGAACAGTCGCCTCTTTCGAGGGCGATCAAAGAGCTGGAAGAAGACCTGGGCGTCAAGTTGTTTGTTCGCACGACGCGCAGCACACGGCTGACTCGCGCAGGAAAGCTGTTTCAAGAACATGTGCCGCGAGTGTTCACCGCTTTACAGCAGGCCCGCGACAGTGTGAAAGCCGCCGCCAACGGCTTTCATGGCCAGTTGCGGGTCGCGCTGTCGGACGGCATCACGCCGTCGCGGTTTTCTACATTCCTGGCGTTGTGCAGGCAGGAAGAGCCCGAAATCGAGATTCGCTTGTCCGAGGTTCCGCTTACGCAGCAAATCAAGGGCCTTCACGACGATCTGTACGACGTAGGGTTCGCGCAATCGTACGAGGTTGGCGATGGAGTCATCGCGGAACCCGTTTGGGACGATCCTCTGATGGTGGCGGTGCCTGCTCGACATCCACTCTTGAAGTACAAACGTATTCCGTTGGAAGAGGTGCTGCACTATCCGCTGGTACTCGGCGATCCTCTGGCCTGCGAGGGTCATGCACGCCAGGTAGATCGCGCGCTGCGCCGAGTGGAGCAGGAGCCACTGATTGCCGAGCGAGTCACAACTATCGACCTAATGATGGCGTTGGTATCGGCGGGCTTTGCCTTGGGATTGGCTGGCGCCTCGCAGATCGCGGCCAGCCGCGAGCCGGGCGTAGTGGCACGTCCGCTGGCCGGCCGCACACCCATGCTCACCACCTATCTGCTGCGTCTGGACGGCGAGCCTTCGCAGCCGCTGGCTCGTTTCATCGAGAGAGTCAGCACTGTCGAATCGTCCGGTGGACAGAAGCCTTCCACACCACCCCAATCTGATCCTTCGGAGGAACCAGAGACATGAACAAGAGCATGCTGTTGATACTCGCCGTCGTGCTGGCCTCCTGCGGCAAGCCCGAGCCAACCGAAACAGTGGAGTCGCTGGTAGCCAATCCCGAAAGACTCAAGGAGCTGCGCGCGCAGTGCAAAACGGATCGTGCCAAGCTAGGCGACGAACTATGCAATCGCGTGGCTGAAGCGACGAACCGCCGCTTCCTGGGGGATGGCAAGACGCCCTACAACCCGCCGAAGGAAGCCCCCAAGTTCTGATTGCCACGGACTCGCACGAAATTTCGCCTTCCTAACGAGATACGTTGCAACACGCCGTTGCTCGCGGAATTTTTCCTCGATTCGCCGCGACGCGAAATCTTGCTTTTTTCTCGACATTTCTTCCGATAACGGTCTTTGACCGCCCCTGACATGACTCCGATCCTCACGTGTGCGGCACGCCTTTGTGCTGCGTGTCAACGAGGAGAAAGCGGAGGCCAGGATGCAAGGTCAAGGCGTGCTGTTCGGGCAAGTCGGCGTCGTGTTCGGCATCGTGATTGCCGGCGTGTGGACCGCCACGCAGTGGACAGCCGCCGCCCTGGGCTATCAGCTACGCCTTGGCTCGCCCTGGTTCGATTTCTTCGGCACGCCGGTCTATCACCCTTGGCGGTTGTTCGAGTGGTGGTTCTCCTACGATGCCTATGCGCCGCGCATTTTCGACACTGGTGGCGCGATCGCGGGCGGCAGCGGCCTGGTCGCCGTCGTGGTCGCCATCGCTATGTCGGTGTGGCGCTCGCGACAGTCGAAGCTGGTCACGACTTACGGCTCTGCACGTTGGGCCGAAGTTGCCGACATTCGCAAAGCCGGCCTCGACAAGCCGGCCGGTGTCTTCCTCGGCCTGCATCGCGGCCAATACCTACGACATGAAGGCCCGGAACACGTCCTGACTTTCGCGCCGACACGCTCCGGCAAGGGTGTCGGCCTGGTGGTGCCGACGCTGTTGAGCTGGCCGGCGTCAGCCGTCATTCACGACATCAAGGGCGAGAACTGGCACATCACGGCCGGCTGGCGCTCGCGCTTCTCGCACTGCCTGTTGTTCAACCCGACCGATCCGAAATCGGCCGCGTACAACCCGCTGCTGGAAGTCCGGCGCGGCGCGCATGAGGTGCGCGATGTGCAGAACATCGCGGACATCCTCGTCGATCCCGAAGGCGCACTCGAACGCCGCAACCATTGGGAGAAGACTTCGCACGCGCTGCTGGTCGGCGCCATCCTGCATGTGCTCTACGCCGGCGAGGACAAGACGCTGCGCGGCGTCGCCAACTTCCTCTCCGACCCGGCTTGCCCGTTCGAGCTGACGCTGCATCGAATGATGACGACGCGCCACCTGGGCGACGTGCCGCATCCCGTTGTCGCATCCGCCGCGCGCGAGGTATTGAACAAGTCGGACAATGAGCGGTCGGGCGTGCTGTCCACCGCCATGTCGTTCCTGGGCCTGTACCGCGATCCCACGGTAGCCGAAGTCACCTCTCGCTGCGACTGGCGTATCGCCGATCTGATCGCCGCCGACCATCCCGTTTCGCTGTACCTGGTCGTGCCGCCTTCGGACATCAGCCGCACCAAGCCGCTGGTGCGCCTGATCCTCAACCAGATCGGCCGACGCCTGACCGAATCGCTCGACGGCAGCGACGGCATCGCACGTCGCCACAAGTTGCTGCTGATGCTCGACGAGTTCCCGGCGCTGGGTCGGCTCGACTTTTTCGAGACGGCGCTGGCGTTCATGGCCGGCTACGGCATCCGCAGCTTCCTCATCGCGCAGTCGCTCAACCAGATCGACAAAGCCTACGGCCAGAACCATTCGATCCTCGACAACTGCCATGTGCGCGTGACGTTCGCCACCAACGACGAACGCACCGCCAAGCGCATCTCCGAAACGCTCGGCACGGCGACCGAGCTGCGCGCACAGCGCAACTATGCCGGCCATCGGCTCGCGCCGTGGTTGGGGCACCTGATGGTGTCGCGCCAAGAGACGGCGCGCCCGCTGCTGACGCCCGGCGAAGTGATGCAGCTTCCACCGGACGATGCCGTGGTGATGGTGTCCAGCGTCGCGCCGATCAGGGCCAAGAAGCTCCGCTACTACGCCGACGCCAACTTCAAGCGCCGCGTGCTGCCGCCGCCCGCGCTCGCGGTCGGGCGCTACGTCGATGCGCCGCCGGTTCGTCCTGACGACTGGAGCGGGCTGGCTATCCCTGTTGTTCCGGTTGCTCCCTCAGCCGTCGGCCTGGCCGGCGGCGACGCCGGCACCACGGACGACGGCGGCCCGCGCCGTCAGCCGGAGCTGTCCGAGGTCGCCGAATACCGCCCCGAACAGGAACTGGTGGCCAACGACTTGGCGCTGCTCGATGACGACGACGCGCCGTTGCCGCTTCCTCGCCAGCTCGACCCGGCCATGCAGCGCACGGCCCGGCTGGCTTCCCTCGACCAACACGACGGGATCGAGCTATGAGCCAGTACCGCCTCAACCTGTTCATTCCGCACGAGCACGCAAAGCGCCTCGACGAGCTGGCCGCCAAGAAAGGCGTGTCCAAGTCATCCATCGTCGCGGCAGCGCTGGCGTCCTGGCTGTCGCCCGACGCGGGCGACCAGCGCGAGGCCGCCATCGCCAAACGGCTCGATCGGCTGACGCGCCAGTTCGAGCGGCTGGAGCGCGACCAGAACATCGAGATCGAGACGCTGGCGCTGTTCGTGCGCTACTTCCTGACCGTCAGTACGCCGGTTCCCGAAGCCCATCAGGAGGCCGCACGCGCGCAAGGCAAAGCGCGGTTCGAGCAGTTCGTCGAGCAGCTCGGCCGCCACCTGATGCGCGGACGCAGCCTTGTGCGTGAAGTGGTGGAGGAACTGAACCCCGATGTGGCACGGCAGGATGGCGCGGCGGAGCTGGGCGAGGACCAGGAGCGCGACTCATGAGCGCGCAGCCGCAGTCCTTCGCCACTACGTCGCTCGACCGGCGCATCCGCATGTTGCGCACGGCGATGGGGCCGCTGATCGCCGCAGCGCTCGAAGACCCTGACGTGGTGGAAATCATGCTCAATCCAGACCACACGCTCTGGATCGATCGCCTGTCGTCGGGCCGTGCACCAATGGGCGCGGAGCTGTCCGAGGAAGACGGCGAGCGCATCATCCGTCTGGTCGCGGCGCATGTTGGCGCAGAGGTGCATCGCGGCCAGCCGCTGCTCACCGCCGAACTGCCGGAAACGGGCGAACGCTTCGAGGGCATCCTGCCGCCTGCGGCGCCGGGGCCGGCCTTCGCACTGCGCAAGCGCGCGGTTGGCGTGATCCCGCTGGATCGCTACGTCACCGACGGGATGATGACCGCCGAGCAGGCCGAGTTCCTGCGCCGCGCAGTGCGCGAGCGGCAGAACATCCTGATCGCCGGCGGCACCAGCACCGGCAAGACAACGCTCGCCAATGCCTTGCTCGCGGAAATCGCCGCAACGGGCGACCGCGTGTTGGTGCTCGAAGACACCATCGAACTGCAATGCACTGTGCGCGATCACGTGCCGCTGCGCACCCGCGCCGGCGTCGTGTCGATGACCGAGCTGGTGCGCGCCACGATGCGCCTGCGTCCCGATCGCGTGATCGTCGGCGAGGTGCGCGGCGGCGAGGCCCTGGATCTCATCAAGGTGTGGGGCACAGGCCATCCGGGCGGCATCGCCACCATCCACGCCGGTTCCGCGCTCGGCGCACTGCTGCGCCTGGAGCAATTGATTCTCGAAGTCGCCGTGAATCCGCCGCGGGCGCTGGTCGCCGAGGCGGTCAATGTCGTCATCCACATCGCCGGCCGCGGCCGGCGCCGTCGTATCGAAAGCATCGCCCGCGTCGTCGGCTTCGACGGCGTGGGCTACCGCTTGGCGGATGCGCTGGAGGCGCCGCTTCCAGAACTGCCGCTGTCTTCCTCATCTCTCAACCCCTCTGGAGAACTGCCATGACGCAGATGCACGCCCCTGCTTTCCGCTTTTCCGTAAATCCGGCTTCGTACCTCGCGCGCCTGCGTCGCCTCGCCGGCCCGGCGCATCACGGCCTGCTGCTGGCCGCCATCTCGCTGATGACGGCGGGCACGGCGAAGGCCGCCGGTTCCTCGATGCCCTGGGAGGCACCGCTGCAATCCATCCTCGAATCCATCCAGGGGCCGGTTGCGCGCATCGTCGCGGTCATCATCATCATCGCCACGGGCCTGGCCCTCGCATTCGGCGACACCAGCGGCGGCTTCCGCAAGCTGATCCAGATCGTCTTCGGTCTGTCGATCGCCTTCGCCGCATCCTCGTTCTTCCTGTCGTTCTTCAGCTTCTCCGGCGGGGCCGTCGTATGAGCACGGCCAGCGACTTGCCGGGCTTCGAGGTGCCGCTGCATCGCTCGCTGACCGAGCCAATCCTGCTGGGCGGCGCACCGCGCACCGTGGCGATCGCCAACGGCACGCTGGCCGCCGCCGTGGGCCTGGGCCTGCAACTCTGGATTCCCGGCGTCGTGCTCTGGATCGTCGGTCATTCGCTGGCGGTGTGGGGCGCGCGCGTCGATCCGCAGTTCATGCAGGTGTTCGCCAAGCACCTCAAGCACAAGCCACTGCTGGACGTGTGACGGAGGACGCCACGATGCTCAACCTCGCCGAATACCGCCAGCGTCCGGCTTTGCTCGCCGATTGGCTGCCGTGGGCCGGGCTGGTCGCGCCCGGCGTCGTGCTGAACAAGGATGGCAGCTTTCAGCGCACTGCACGTTTTCGCGGGCCTGACCTCGATAGCGCGACACAAGGCGAGCTGGTCGCCACGACCGCGCGCTTGAACAATGCACTGCGCCGTCTCGGTGTCGGCTGGGCGCTGTTCGTCGAAGCCGAGCGCCGGCCGGCAGCGGACTATCCGCATTCGGATTTCCCCGAGCCGCTGTCGTGGCTGGTGGACGAGGAACGGCGCGCAACCTTCGAGGAATCCGGCAACCACTTCGAGAGCGGCTATCACCTCACGCTGCAATACCTGCCGCCGGAGGAATCTCGGGCTCGTGCCGCCAAGCTGCTGTACGAGAACACGCCAAGCGCAGGTGTGGATTGGCGCGAACGCCTGACTGCATTCGTCGCGGAAACCGGGCGCATCTTCGACCTGCTCGATGGCGTGATGCCCGAAATCGACTGGCTCGACGACGCCGAAACACTGACTTACCTGCACGCGACTGTCTCGACGCGGCGCTACCGCATCGGCGTGCCGGACGTGCCGTTCCACCTCGACGCATTGCTGGCGGACGCGCCGCTGATCGGCGGCCTCGCGCCGATGCTTGGAGATGCGCACCTGCGCGTCGTGACGGTGCGCGGCTTTCCGACCTCGACCTGGCCGGGGATTCTGGACGACCTCAACCGGCTTGGCTTCGCGTATCGCTGGAGCACGCGCTTTCTCTGCATGGATAAGGCAGAGGCCGAGAAGGAGCTGGTCCGCCTGCGACGCCAGTGGTTCGCCAAGCGCAAGAACGTCCTGGCGCTGCTGCGCGAAACGATCTTCCAGCAAGAGAGCCCGCTGGTCGATACCGACGCGAGCAACAAGGCGGCCGACGCCGATGCGGCCCTGCAGGAGCTGGGCAGCGATCAAGTCGCCTTCGGCTACGTCACGGCGACCGTGACGGTGCTCGATGCCGATGCCGACACGGCCGACGAGAAACTGCGCATGGTGGAGCGCGTGATTCAGGGTCGGGGCTTCGTGACCATTCCCGAAACCCTCAATTCCGTGGAGGCGTGGCTGTCGTCGGTGCCGGGCAATACCTACGCCAACGTGCGCCAGCCCATCGTCTCGACGCTGAACCTCGCGCACCTGATGCCGGTATCAGCGGTGTGGGCTGGACCGGAGAAGAACGACCACCTTGACGGCCCGCCGCTGATCGTCACCCGCACCGAAGGCGCCACGCCGTTTCGGCTGGTGACACACATCGGCGACGTGGGCCACATGCTGGTCGCCGGCCCGACCGGCATGGGCAAGTCCGTCCTGCTCGCCACGCTGGCGATGCAATTCCGCCGCTATCCCGGCTCCCGCATCTTCGCCTTCGACATGGGACGCTCGATGCGGGCGACCGCGCTGGGCCTGGGCGGCGAATACTATGACCTGGGTGCCGATGGCGCGATCGCGTTCCAACCGCTCGCGCGCATCGACCAAGAGAGCTACCGCACCTGGGCCGCCGAATGGGTTGAAGGTCGCCTGCAACATGAAGGCGTCGCCATCGGCCCCGACGAGAAGGCGGCCATTTGGTCGGCGCTCGGCAGCCTTGCCGGCGCGCCGGTCGAACAGCGCACGCTCACGGGCCTGTCGGTACTGTTGCAGTCGAACGCGCTGCGCCAGGCGCTTGCGCCGTATGTGCTCGGCGGTGCGCACGGCAAGCTGCTCGACGCCGATCACGACCGGCTGGGCGCGGCCGACGTGCAGTGCTTCGAGATGGAAGAACTGATGCACAGCAAGGCCGCAGTGCTGGCCGTGCTGGGCTATCTGTTCGCGCGCTTCGAGGAGCGTTTCGACGGCGCACCGACGCTGCTGATCCTCGACGAGTCCTGGCTGTTCCTGGATGACCCGGTGTTTGCAGCGCGCATCCGCCAGTGGCTCAAGACGCTGCGCAAGAAGAACGTCAGCGTCATCTTCGCCACGCAGTCGCTCGCCGACATCAAGGATTCCAGCATCGCGCCCGCGATCATCGAGAGTTGCGCCAGCCGCATCTTCCTCCCGAACCCGCAGGCCACCGAGCCGCAGATTCGCACGATCTACGAAGGCTTCGGCCTCAACAACCGCCAGATCGAGATCGTCGCCACCGCGCAGCCCAAGCGCGACTACTACTACCAATCCCGCGCAGGCAATCGCCTGTTCGACCTCGACCTGGGGCCGGTCGCGCTCGCGTTCGCGGGCGCTTCGACACCCCAAGACCAGCGCGCCATCGACCGCGTGCTGAACGACGCCGGAGCACCGGGCTTCGCCGGCGCCTGGCTGCGCCACCGCGGCCTCGATTGGGCGGCCAACCTGCTGCCGTCCGCGCCATCCGCCGTGTCCTTCCTCGCTTCACAACCACAGGAAATTTCGCCATGAAGATTCGCCTTCTCGCCCTCGCTGTCGCTGCGTTCGTCGGCGTCATGCCTGCTGCGCACGCGCAATGGGCCGTCATCGACGCGACCAACCTCGTGCAGAACACGATGACCGCCGCGCGCACGCTGGAGCAGATCAACAACCAGGTCAGGCAACTCCAGAATCAAGCGCAGTCGCTGATAAATCAAGCGCGCAACCTGGAGAGTCTGCCGTTCAACGTGGTCAGCCAGTTGCGCACGAACCTGGCGACCACCCAGCAGCTCATCGCCCAGGCGCAAGGGTTGGCGTTCCAGGTGCAGAGCATGGATCAACAGTTCGCGCGCCTGTACCCGGAGCAGTACGCCGCCACCGTCAGCGGCAACCAGATGTACCAGGACGCGCATCAGCGTTGGCAGAACACGCTCGAAGGCTTGCAGACCTCGATGCGGATGCAGGCGCAGGTGTCGCAGAACGTAATCGCAGACGAAAGCACGCTGACCGATCTGGTCGGCCAGAGCCAGTCGGCCACGGGCGCCTTGCAGGCCATGCAAGCGACGAATCAGCTTCTCGCCTTGCAGGCCAAGCAGTCCATCCAGACGCAGCAGCTTCAGCTTACGCAGGGGCGCGCCACGTCGCTGGAACTGGCACGCCAGGCCGCCGCCGTCGAGCGCGGCCGCGAGGTGACGCGGCGCTTCCTCGGCACCGGCACGGCGTATACACCGCAGCCCGTGACCTTCTACGGCAACTGACGGGCACAGCCATGAAACGCGCGTCCGTCCTGTTCGCCATCACGTGCCTGCTAGCTGGCTGCGACCGGCCACACGCGCTGTCGGTCGATGCACTGGCCACCGACCCAACACGGCTGCACACGCTGCTTGCGCAGTGCCGGCGTGGCGAGCATGACGGCGCGTTCTGCGCGCAGGTCGCACAAGCCGACCTGCGCCGCTTCCTCTCCGGGCGCGCCGGGCCCGATGAATACCAAACGCTGGCCGACCTGCCGCCGATCCCGGCCAGCTTCGACGGGCCAGACGCGCCGTTGGAGGCAGAGCCATGAACGACGTCTCAATCATCGACCATTTCCTCAACGTCTTTTCCAACTACATCGACTCCGGCTTCGGCCTGCTGCGTGGCGAGGTTGCGTTCCTGACCGCGACGTTGGTGGCGATCGACATGACGCTTGCCGGGCTGTATTGGGCGCTCGGTCACGCCACTGGGCAGGGCGAAGACGTGATGGCGAAGCTCATCCGCAAGGTGCTCTACGTCGGCGCCTTCGCCTACATCATCGGCAACTTCAACATGCTGGCCGGCATCGTGTTCCGCTCGTTCGCCGGCCTGGGCCTGACGGCCACTGGCTCGGCCGTGAGCATGGAGACGTTCCTGCAACCGGGGCATCTCGCCAAGACCGGCATCGACGCGGCGGCGCCGATCCTCGACCAGATCAGCGAGATGGCCGGCTTCCCCGAGGTGTTCATCAACATCACGCCCATCGTCGTGATGTTCCTCGCGTGGTTCACCGTCATCGTCTGCTTCTTCGTGCTGGCGGTGCAGCTTTTCATCACGCTGATCGAGTTCAAGCTGACCACGCTCGCCGGCTTCGTGCTGGTGCCGTTCGCCCTCTGGAACAAGACCGCGTTCCTCGCGGAAAAGGTGCTCGGCAACGTGGTGTCGTCGGGCATCAAGGTATTGGTGCTGGCGGTCATTGTCGGCATTGGCACGGGCTTGTTCGCCGAGTTCCAGGTTACGCCCGACGAACCTTCTATCGACCACGCGCTGGTCGTGATGTTGGCCTCGCTCGCCATGCTGGCGCTCGGCATCTTCGGGCCGGGCATCGCCACAGGGTTGATTTCTGGCGGCCCACAACTCGGCGCTGGTGCGATGGCTGGTGCGGCCTTGGGCGCGGCGGGAACCGCCGTCGCCATCGGTGCGGCGGCCACTGGCGTTGGTGGTGCGGTCGCGGCCGGGGCGCGCATGGCACCCGCCGCCGCTGGCGCGATTGGTAGCGGCGCGCGTGCCGCCGCCTCAACTGCCAGCAGCGCGCGGTCGGCGTTCCAGGCCGGTTCCGCTGCTGCGGGAGGCGGCTTAAAGGGCGCCGCCGCAGGTGTAGGCAACGTCGCAAAGACTGGCGCACAGGCTGCCGGGCAGAAAGTCGCCGCCGGCGCACGCGCATTCGGCGAGCGAGTTGCCGGTGCATTCCGTGGCGAGGGTGGCACGGCTGCTGGCGGGTCTGCCGAAGCGAGCGCATCCGAAACCGGCCCGTCCTCGGCTGCTGCCGATCAAAAGCAACCTGCTTGGGCCAAGCGCCTGCATCGTCGCCAGCAAATCGCCCATGCCGCGACCACCGCCGCGCACACGCTGCGCGGCGGAGACGGCGGTGGCTCGGCGCAAGGCCCAAGCCTGGGCGATTCCGATTCTTGAGGAGAACGACCTATGCGATTCAAGCGACCGCAGGTGCGCTATGCCGATACGCCGCAGCCTGCCACTCCGTATCAATCCGCCGCGCAGGCGTGGGACGAGCGCATCGGCTCGGCCCGTGTGCAGGCGAAGAACTGGCGGCTGATGGCCTTCGGCTGCCTCGTGCTTGCGCTGCTGATGGCCGGCGGTCTGGTGTGGCGTTCGGCGCAATCCATCGTGACGCCCTATGTAGTGGAGGTGGACAAGTCCGGTCAGGTGCGCGCGGTCGGCGAAGCCGCCACGCCGTACCGGCCGGCCGATGCGCAGATCGCCTACCACCTCGCGCACTTCATCACGCTGGTTCGCTCGCTGTCCATCGACCCGATCGTGGTGCGGCAGAACTGGCTCGACGCCTACGACTACACCACCGACCGAGGCGCGGCCGTGCTCAACGACTACGCGCGCACCAATGACCCGTTTGCGCGCGTCGGCAAGGAGTCGGTGACGGTGCAGATCACCAGCGTCGTTCGTGCCAGCGACTCGTCGTTCAATGTGCGCTGGACCGAGCAGCGATTCGTCAACGGCGCGCCGGCCGGTGCCGAACGCTGGAACGCCGTGGTCTCCATCGTCCTGCAAACCCCGCGCACCGAGCAACGCCTGCGCAAGAACCCGCTGGGTATCTACGTCAACGGCCTGTCGTGGAGCCGTGAACTCGATGCGTCCGAAGGAGCCAAGCCATGAACCAGTCTTTCCGCTTTCACGCTTTCGTGCTGACCTTGGCGGCCCTGTCGGGCTGCGCCTCGCAGGGCAAGCCACCACCGCGCATTTCTCTCGACGAGCCGGTGCAGGCACAACCGCTGCCCGAACCGCCGAAGCCTGTTGAAGTGGTGGCGGTGCCGAAGGTGTTGCCGATGCCGGCGCAGATGAAGCCGCTGCCGGAAGTGGATGAGGCCAAGCCAGCGCCGGAACCTGCCGACGAAACCTTGCGCGTATCGCGTGCGAACGCCGAAGCGCGCATGGCACCCACGCGCGAGGGCTATGTCAATGCGATCCAGGTCTGGCCCTTCACCGATGGCGCGCTGTACCAGGTCTATGCGGCGCCGGGGCGCGTCACGGTGATTTCGCTCCAACCCGGCGAGGAGTTGGTGACGGTCGCCGCCGGCGACACGGTACGCTGGATTGTCGGCGACACGTCCAGCGGCGCCGGCAACTCGCTGCGTGTCAGCGTGTTGGTCAAGCCGATCCGCTCGGGCCTCAAGACGAATCTGGTCATCACCACCAGCCGACGCACCTACCTGATCGAGCTGACATCGACTGACAAGGCGTGGATGGCGTCAGTGTCATGGGAGTATCCGAAAGACCAGATGCTTGCCTTGCAGCGTCAGGATCAGGCCGCGCAAGCGGCAGCGCCGGTCGATACTGGCCTATCGCTGGAGAAGATCCGCTTTCGCTACGCGGTCAGCGGCAGCAATCCGCCTTGGAAGCCGCTGCGCGCTTTCGATGACGGCGAGAAGGTCTATATCCAGTTCCCTCCTGGCATCGCGCAAGGCGAGCTGCCTCCGCTGTTCGTCATCGGCGCGCAGGGTGATGGGCAACTGGTGAACTACCGCTTCCGCGCCCCGTACTACATCGTGGACCGGCTGTTCGGCGCAGCCGAACTGCGCCTGGGCGGCGACAAGGGCGACGTGGTGCGCATCGAGCGCACGGACGGTACGAAGGGGAAATGACCATGAGCCAGGACGACACCCCGGACGTGCCCATTCCCGACGCTGCGCCAAAGGTCGCGCCTGAGAACGTGGCGCTGCGTGCGCAGCCGCGCCCGGTAACGCGGCTCAATCGTCGCACGCTGGCGCTGCTGACCGGCGGCCTCGGCGTCGCCGTGCTGGGCGCAACCATGTGGTCGTTGCAGCCGGCGCATCGGCGCGGCGGCAACGAGCCGGCCGAGCTTTACAACGTCGATCGCGTCTCGCGCTCCGAAGGACTGGACCAGCTTCCCGCCGATTACTCCAAGCTACCGCCCAAGGTGCCAGAGCTGGGGCCGCCGTTGCCCGGCGACTTGGGGCCGGCAATCGTGAAGTCACAACCGGCGGTGGCCAGCTACACGCCGCCCGGCCAAGACCCCAGCGCGGCCGAGCGTGACGCACGGCGCAAGGAGGCGGAAGCGGCTGCGGGATCGACAGTGTTCTTCCGCTCCAGCAACCAGCACGCCGCAACCGCGTCGGCGCAGGTGGCTGCTGCCGGTCCGACATCTGGCTTGGCGGGCTTCGATCCGCAGGCTGCGGGGCCGGCCTCGACAGCGGCGCAGCCTACTGACCCAACTGCCGTGCAGAACCGGCAAGACCAGAAAGAGGCGTTCCAGAAAGCCGGAACCACGGAAACCCGTAATTCCGGCAACCTGCAAATGCCGACCTCGCCGTATGAGGTGATGGCGGGGACAGTGATCGCGGCGGCGCTGGTGACAGGCATCAAGTCGGACTTGCCGGGCGACGTGATAGGCACAGTGACGGAGCCGGTGTACGACACCGCGACCGGCCGCTATCTACTGATCCCGCAGGGGTCGCGCATCTTTGGCAAATACAACAGCCAGGTCGCCTACGGGCAAAGCCGCGTGCAGGTGGTGTGGAATCGCATCATCCTTCCGGACACGTCTTCCCTGACGCTGGACAACCTTGCTGGCACCGACCCGGCCGGCTACGCCGGCCTGGAGGATGGCGTCGATTGGCATTGGGATCGCATCGTTGCCGGCGCGGCGCTGACGACGCTGCTGGGCGTCGGCGCCGAGCTGGCCGCGCCGGAGAACCGCAACGGTGATCGCGTCATCATCGCCGGACGCGACAGCTTGCAGGACAGCGTGAACCAGGCCGGCCAGGAGATGACCCGGCGCAACCTCAACATCCAGCCTACCTTGACCGAGCGGCCGGGCCTGCCGGTGCGCATCATCGTCAACCGCGACCTGGTGCTGCGGCCGTACCAGCCGCTGTTCTTCAACCGGGGGACTTCTCGATGAGCACGACCAAGAAGCTGCGGCTGGGGCCGCTGCCCAAAACCGAAAGCATCAAGCTGACCTTCGCGTGCCCGGCCAGCCTCAAGGCCGATCTCGACCGCTACGCGGCGCTACACGCGCAGACCTATGGCGAAGCGGTCGATGCCACGACACTGATCCCGCACATGCTGGAGGCGTTCATCGCGGGGGATCGTGGTTTCAAGAGGGGAGGGCAGGTGGCTCCCAAGCTCTCGATGAAGTGATGATTGGAAGAGGACCGCTGGGCTTGTATGCGGTATCCTAGATGGCGATTGACTATGGTGTCGCAAGAGTTGTCGCCCCTCAAGTTCTTCCATCTAGCGCGTCAAACGAAGCTCTTGTCGGATGACGGTAAAAGCGACGGTAATGGCCCATGTCGATCATCGCAAATCCCTTTAACCACGCGGGCTTGCGAGACCTGTTGATGATCGAGTGGGAGTGAGTCCCCTAGGGATACTCTGATTTTGATCGTCATCCCAGCGAAAGCTGGGATCCCGAGTCTGTAAACGCTTAAAGGCAAAGGCACTGGATTCCTGCTTTCGCAGGAATGACGAGCAAAATGTCGTTCAATCAGACCTTCCCTAGCTGCCTGATCCGGCCCGAACTTCAACAAGGTTCCTCAACCTATTGAAGTTCGGGCTTTTTCTTTCGGGCTTTTACCAAGGCACGGTGTCGCCCCGGTAATCGAGGAAGCGGAGGCCGTGCTGGCCCTCGTGGGCAGTGATCACATCGACCACGCGCGGGATGCTCTCCTCCACTGACAGCACGGCTTCTGGCCCGCCCATGTCGGTGCGCACCCAACCCGGGGCAATCAGGAACAACGAGCGGGTGTCGCCGGCATGGCGGGCCGCAAAGCAGCGCATCAAGGTGTTCAGCGCCGCCTTGCTGGCGCGATAGACCTCCCAGCCGCCGTCCACGTTGCCGCTGACACTGGCCAGCCCGGAGGACATGGCGACGATGCTTCCGGTGGCCGATACCAGGGGCGCCAGTGCCTCGATGACGCGCATGGGGCTGAGCGCGTTGGTCACCATGGTGTCCACGAAGGCATCGGTGCTGACCTCGCCTATGTGCTTCTCGGCCTCGATGGCCACGCCGGCATTGACGAACAGCAGGTCGACGCGGCGGCCCTCCAGGCGCTGCTGCAACAGCTCCAGCTGGGCGGGTGAGTTAATGTCCAGCGACTCGATCTCCAGCCGGCCGCCCGCCGTGGCCAGTCGCTCGTGCAGGGCGCCGGGCTTGTCGCCGCGCACCGTGGCGATCACGTGCCAGCCGCGCCGCAGGTACTCCTGCACGAGGCCCAGCCCCAGGCCGCGGGAGGCGCCGATGATCATGGCGGTGGGGGCGGGCATGGGTGACATGGCAGGCGCTTCCATCGGGAGTGGGAAGGCTATTGCACTCCAGGCCGTGCACGTGGCGGGTGAACGCGGCACGGGCGGCGCTCGGACGATAGAATGGCGCGCCGTGCACGCCGCCCTTGATCCCGATGACTGACGAACTCTCGCCCGCTACGCCGTTCACCGCCGAGGACGAGGCCTATATGCGTCGCGCCCTGCAACTGGCGGCGCATGCGCGCGATGCCGAGAACGAGGTGCCGGTGGGTGCCGTGCTGGTGCAGGGCGAGGACATCATCGGGCTGGGCTGGAACCGCAACATCACGCTCAATGACCCCAGTGCGCACGCCGAAATCATGGCGCTGCGCGCTGCCGGCGAAAAGCTGAGCAACTACCGCATGCCGGGCGCCACCTTGTACGTCACGCTGGAGCCTTGCGCGATGTGCGCCATGGCGCTGGTGCATGCCCGCATCGGGCGCGTGGTGTATGCGGCGACCGACCCCAAGACCGGCGCGGCGGGTAGTGTGTTCGACACTCTGGTGTCCGAACGTCACAACCATCGCATTGCGGTAGAAGGTGGCCTGCTGGCGGAAGAGTCGTCCGTGATGCTCCGGGAATTCTTTCGCGCGCGCCGCTGAAGATGCTTTGATCCAGGTCGTCATTCCAACAAATGCTGGAGCCGCCTTTTGACAGCCAAAGGGCTGGTCATCCAGCGCCTGCACTTCCTAGAGCGCGGAGGCCCGGAATACCGGCTCTCCGGCTGAAGGTCAGGTCTTTGGTTGTTGAAAGGTGTCTCCCGCTCTTGCCCCTCTTTTAGGGTTCACAGGAGTGACCAGCAGCATGTCGCCTGACCAGACCTTCCCCAGGTCGCGCCAATCAATGTGCGCGATGACGCCAATACGGGCTTAGTTCGTCCAGTTTGGCGAGCGAGTGCATCGCCTGTTCGGCGGCCTGGTAGCCGGTGCGTTTGCTCCAGCGCCGGAAGGGTTTGCGGACCGCGTCGCCGTGCTCGGTGTCGACGAGTTCGCCGAAAAGCTGGCGCCCCATCATGCGGTCGTGGGCCTCGCCCAGGTGGGTTTGAAGATCCGCCAGTTGTTTGAGCCACGCCGCAGTGGCGTGCTTGGGGAACGCGTGCTGATACAGCTCGATGCTATACCGCAGCTTCTTGGCCGCTGCGCGCAGGCGATGCAGGCGTTTCTGGCCACCATCGAGTTTCGCCATGCGTTTCTTGAGCGTCACAAAACGTCGCTCGATGGCCACTGCTGCAGCCTTTTGCATGGTGCGATCCGTGGGCGGCTCCAGTGCGTCGGCCCAGTGCCTCCACGCGCGAACGGGGGCTGCAAGGCTGAATTTATGTAGCGCCGCCATGGCCTGGCGACGCGTCTCTTGCTGGCGTTTCAACAGATGAGCTTGCACCGCGCTCAGCTTGGCCTGCTTGCCGCTTTCTTCCGCGGCAAAGCCGGGCAGGGTTTCCTGCACAAGGATGTCTAGATCGCGGCAGGCGCCGGTGGCTTCACGGCATTGACGCAGATAGGCGAGCACATCGCTCAGATTGTCGTCGGACAGCTTGGCTAGGTCGCTCAGTGTGGCGGTGACGCGTCGCAGGCTGACGCGCCATGCATGCAGCAGCTTGGGGTCGTAGGAACCTTCGAGCAATCGCTTGCGTGCATCGCTCGCCTTGGCGAGGTGGCCATCCACGGCCTGTCGAATCTGCTCGAATACCGAAGGGCTGGCCGCTCGCGGTTTTCGCTTGGTCTCGGTGACGCGGGGTTGCGCAACCTGATGCTGCAGCCTGGCACGCATGGGGTGGTTACCAAATGTCCGGGACGTCTACTTTGCATCAAATTGTCATATGGCGCGAGTGACGCGCTGTCGCGCCATCAGGCGATAAACGCTAGCGCTGCCGCACAGGGCTGTTCCACCTTCAGCGTGAGCAACGGGTCGCCGCGGGTGCGGCCCAGGTTTACCGCGGCAATCGGCTTGCCTTCACGCGCGGCCGCCGCCACGAACCGGTAGCCGGAAAACACCATCAGCGAGGAACCCACCACCAGCACGCCGTCCGCGGCGTTCAGCGATGTGATAGCGGCGTCAACGCGATCGCGTGGCACGTTTTCCCCAAAGAACACCACGTCGGGTTTCATCACGCCGCCACAGGCGGGGCATGGCGGCACCATGAACTGCGCGAAATCGTGGCCTTCCAGATCCGCATCGCCATCGGGCGCGTCGCCAGCATCCAGTGCGGCCCATGCGGGGTTGCGAGCCAGCAGTTGTTGCTGAAAGCTGTCTCGCGGCAGGCGCAGTGCGCACGACATGCAACGCACCTCGTCGAGCCTGCCGTGTAAGTCGATCACGTGACGCTGGCCGGCCGCCTGGTGCAGGCCATCCACGTTCTGCGTGAGCAGGGTCACCACATGGCCTTGCTGTTCCAGACGCGCCAGGGCGTGATGGGTGGCGTTGGGGCGGGCACGACCGAAGCGGCGCCAGCCCACCAGGCTACGCGCCCAGTAACGTTGCCGCGTGTGCGTGTCGCCCATGAAGGCCTGATAGGTAACCGGCTGCGCGCGCTTCCAGCCGCCGTCCACGTCGCGGTAATCGGGGATGCCCGAGTCGGTGCTGCAACCCGCGCCGGTGAGCACGAACAGGCGAGGGTGTGCCTGGATGAAGGCGCGCAGGCGTGCCTGATCCTCAGCGAGGTGCGAAGCGGGTGCTTCGCTGACCACGGGTGTGCCCGCGTTGAGCTCAGGCGATGGCACGGCTTTGCAGCTCGGCGAGCGCGCGGGCGATGCCGGCAGGGGCTTCCACCTGCACGACGCGCGATTCCTGGTCGGTGAAATCGGTGTCTGTCTCGTGCGCCCAGGTCACGTGGTAAGGCATGTACACGCCCCAGCCACCCAGCTGCACCACCGGCGCGATATCCGAGCGTAGCGAGTTGCCCACCATGGCGAACTGCTGCGGCGTGAGGTCGAACTCTTCGAGCACATTGCGGTAGGCGCGCTCGTCCTTCTCGGAGACGATCTCGATGCGATGGAACAGATCGGCAAGCCCACTGCTGGCCACCTTCTGCTCCTGGTGGAACAGGTCGCCCTTGGTGATCAGCACCACGCGATGCTGCGCAGCCACCGCCTCGACGGCTTCGCGAATGCCCGGCAGCAGCTCCACCGGATGCGCAAGCACCTGCTTGCCCAGTTCGATGATGCGATGCAGGTCGCTGGCACTGATGCGCGACTGGGTCATCTCGATGGCCGACTCCAGCATCGACAGCGTCATGCCCTTGGCGCCGTATCCGAACAGCTTGATGTTGCGGCGTTCGGTGGCGAGCAACTGGTCATGCAGTTGCAGGTTGGCGAGGTCGACGTACGCGCCGATGATCTTCTCGAACTCGGCGTGGGCCGACTGGTAATAGCCCTCGCTGTGCCACAGCGTGTCGTCGCCGTCAAAACCCACCAGCTCAATCGTTTTGCTCATTCGCGTCACTGTCCAGACGTGGCGCGCCAACAGGGCGGCGCCGGCTGGCTATTTTCCCAGAAAACCCGGCGGCCCGCCCGTGACGTGCGCTCCGCCGGGGCGCGACTCAGCCAGACACGATGTGCAAGGAGCCAAGCACACGCGACGGATGCTGGAGGGAGAGCCGACCTTGGCCGAGCCCCATGCTCAGACCTTGCGCCACCCGCTCGGCGGCGCCGATGAACAGCTCGGCCGTGGGTGCGTCGAACACTTCACGCGCGGTGTCGCGCCACAGCGTGAGCCAGCGATGGAATAGTGCCTGTGGGAAGGGCGACAAGGCTCGGTGCATGCGCATGGGATTGCCCTGGTAGCGCCCGGTGCGCAGGATCATGGAGGACCAGAAGTCGCGCAGCACCACCTTGTGCGCGGGCCAGTCGTGCACCGCCTGATCGAACACCGGGCCCAGGTGCTCATCGGCGCGCACCTTGTCATAGAAGCGATCCACCAAGGTGGCGATACCAACTTCGTTGGGTTGCGGGAACAAGGCCATGAAGGGATTCCAATGGGCATGCATTACCGCCCATCATGATGAACCCTTCGACGCCAGGAAAGCGACGGGTGCGACATCGTTTCGCAACGCGTGACCCGATCATTTAGCGCGCGGCGCTGATCGATGCCTGGTTGCGAGCGGCCGCAGCGGCGGGGCGCCAGCACCGGCTACCGTGGCGCACGGGGCACCATTCGGGCAAGGCGGCAGGCGGTGGCGTATCGAGTTCGCGGAAGGGGCCGTCGGCATAAACCACGCGCCCATCCATCACGGTGAGTTCGGCCACAGTGTGCGGTATCGCCGCGGGCTCGATCTCGAAATAGTCCTGGGAAAGCAGGGCGAAGTCCGCCAGTTGCCCGATGTCCAGCTGGCCCTTGCCGCCGGATTCCTCGGTGAACCACGTATTGGCGCGCGTAAGGAGCGCGAGCGCGCTTGCACGGTCCACGCATTGTTCGGGCGGGCGCAGCACACGTCCGCTGCAACTCTGGCCGGTGCATAGCCAATGGAGTGTCACCCACGGGTCGTAGCTGGCCAGATGCGGTCCGCCGGTGCCCACGCCCACGGGCAAGCCGAGCTCCAGCATGCGTCGCAACGGCGGTGCGCTTGCCGCCGCACGTGGTCCGTAGCGTTCGGCGAAGATTTCGCCTTGATAGGCCAGATGCGACTGGATGCACACACCGCCGCCAAGGCTGGCGATGCGCTGCAGATTGCGATCGGACACGAGTTCGGCGCGATCGATCCACCACGGCACGTGCGGGGCTTGTTCGGCATGCAGGCGCTCGACCAGGTCGAGCACGCGGTCGATGGTTTCGTCATAGCTTGCCGACAGGCGCCACGGCCAATGGCGCGCCATCAAGGGGCGCAGCACCGAGGCAAGGGCGTTTTCCATCTGCGGTGACATATCCGGGCGTGGCTGGGCAAAGTTGCCCACATCGTCGGTGGCGTGGGCGAGCAGTGTGCCGGCGCCGTTGCAGCGAAAGCTCTCGTCACCTTCGCCAAGGCGAACCAAGGTCGCCAGGTGTTCAAAGTCGTGGGCTTCATCGCCTGTGTGGGACGCGCTCAGGTGATAGGCCACGCGCACGGTCAGCAGGTGGTGTTGGCTGAGTTCTTCCAGCGCTTGGTAATCGTCTGGATAACGCAGCCCCGCGCCACCCGCATCGATCACGCTGGTCACGCCGAGTCGATTGAGGTCTCGCAGGCATTGCCGCGTGGCGTTGGTGCGGTATTCCAGCGGAAGGTTCGGCGCGTGGGCAAGCGCTTCGTAGAGCGCCTGGGCGTCGGGGGCGGCGATCAGGAGGCCGGTGGGCGAGCCAGACTGATCCCACTCCAGGTGGGCGCCCGGCGGGTCACGCGTGAGTTGCGAAAAGCCGCAGGCCTGCAAGGCCGCGCGATTGAGCAGGGCGCGCTCCTGCATGTGCAGCAGAAACACTGGCGTATGCGGCGCCAGCGCGTTGAGTTCGTCCAGCGAGGGCAGCTTTCGTTCGGCGAACTGCTGACGGCTGAAGCCACCCGCCACCTGCACCCAGTGAGGTGCCGGCGTGCGCGCTATCTGCGCCTGCAACAGGGCCATCGCTTCAGCGAGGGTGGGGACGCTGTCCCAGCGTAACGAGAGGTTGTAGTCCTGGCTCATGCGCACCAGGTGCAGCTGAGCGTCGATCAACCCGGGGATGATGCGTCGTCTGTCGGCGTCGATCACCAAGGTGGCCGGTCCGGCGAGCGAGCGAATCTGACCATTGGTGCCGACAGCGGCGATACGACGGCCGCTAACCGCCAGCGCTTGCACCTCGGGACGGTGTGCAGCGCCGGTGTGGATGCGTGCGTTGTGCACGATGAGGGTGGGATAGGTGGTCATGCATGCCGCTCGGAAACCTTCGCGTGCAACGTTCCATGCAAGCGTACTGCACCCATTGATCTGCTCGGAAGCCTGCAGCCTCGGGGCCTTTACGGACCGGAGTGCTGCAGGCACCGGCCATCAGCCGTGGGCTTTACTCATTTGGCGTTCGCTTGCGGGCTGATCGACGCAACGTTTCGCCTGACGGGCTCGCCCGGGTGCGCATCGAGAATCAACTCGCCCCCGGAAATAACGGGGACACCGCTGACCAATACGTACTTCATGCCGACGGAGGGCAGGTAAGGCTCCGTGAACGTCGCCTTGTCTTCAACGGTGCGCGGGTCGAAAACGATGACGTCCGCGTCCATGCCTTGTTGCAGGCGACCCTTTTTGCCCATTTGCGAAACGGATTTCTCGAGAATCTGCGCGGGAATCAGCGATGATTTGCGGATGGCTTCCGTCAGCGTCATCACATGGCGCTCGCGTACCCACTGCGCTAGCAATCGTGTGAACGTGCCGGCGCTGCGCGGGTGCGCAAACGCATTGTGACTCAGGGGCCATTGTTCGGGGTCGACGAGATCGCCTGTGGTTTTGTCGATCCACGGCATGGCGTCACTCGCGATGGCGCCACCGGGCATCATCACCGATTGATCCAGCAGGGATTGTTCCGCAGGTAGGTCGAGGAAATGCCAGACCACGACTGATCCTGGCGCCTTGGAGCGCAGGTCGGTGAACGTCTGATCGTTCAGCGCCTTGCCGTTGAACTCGATGTCCTGAGTGCGCACGCCCTTTCGACGGCGTGCTTCCTCACTGTATAGCGCCGCACCGATCGTGGTGCTCGATGCCCCATAGGTGTAAGCCTCGACCGTGATCGGCAGGCCGCGCTTTTCCGCCGCGAGCACCATCCCGCGCGTGGTCGCGATGTCCTTGAGGCTGCTGCTGTTGAAGTGACAGATATGATCCTGGCTGCCGGTGGCCGCCGAGAACGAGATGATCTGGCCGACGCTTTCGGCGGCGCTCATCGGGTCATTCGGATAGTCGCCACTGATATGCGTGAACGTGGGTACGCCGTACTTGGCAGCAAGCTGGTGCAACGCAAGTACTTCTTTGTATCCGCCGCCAGGCGCATAGCCGGCGTTGATGCCGATGCCTATCGAGCCTTCCTTGATGCCTTGCTCGACGAGGCCGGTGATGGCGCTGACCTGTTCCGGGCTGGCGGGATCGTTCACCCAATGGTTGAGCGAAAATGCGGCCTGGAACCACTTGAGGTTGGGCTGGGCCGCCTTCTTCTCAAGCACCTCGATGCGCGCGAACGTCCAGGCTGCGGAGGCGCCGTAGTTGAGTACCCGCTTTGACTTTGCCTGCTCCGCATACCACTCGGCGATGGGCAGCGTACCCGACTCCAACTCCAGGGCAGTCGTCACACCATCGAACGCCTGCATGCGATCGGCGGCCGTGGACTGGCCGTGGGAGTGCAGGTCGATGAAGCCGGGTGCGACCACCAGCCCATGCGCATCGATGGTTTGCTTGCCGGTGAGTTTGTCGGTGGTCACCGCGACAATACGGCCACCTTTGATGCCTACATTGCGCACAGCATCCAGTTTTGTTTCCGGATCGATGACTCGCCCGCCGATGATGGCGATGTCGACCGATGTATTTGCCGGTGCCGGGGACGATGGTTCGGCGATCGAGGCGGGCGAGCCAAAGGCAAGGCAAGCCCCCACTAATAGCGTTACCTTGACGGTGCGATAGATGTCGCGGTGTTTGCAGCGATACATAGGTGTCTCCAATAACCGATCAGACCGGCTTCGCGTTGAACACACACCGTGCCCCCCGTATGTCTGTCGCCCTTCCTACCTCAGCCCAATTAGAGGCTTTACGTGTATCCAATGTGAGCGGATTTTCGTGAAAAGTAAGTGATGTAGCACAGCTGTGTCACCGGCCCAGGTGCATGAAAATATTTGACTTTTTATGTCGGTCATCGCCTTCGTCCTGTGGGGCCGCTGGAAGAGATTGGCGACGCGTGCCAAGTGTGGGCTTGCCGCGTGATGGAGCGAATGTCTTTGGCTAGGCGCCAGTGCAGGGCTGCCTTTCGTCGCATGGCAACGGCCCGTCACAAGGCATCGCAGCATCCCCTACAAGATGTCGCGGCAATCAGTGACTTGGCGGCCAATGCGTGAGCGGACGCGCTTGGTTATGCGGCAGTGATTCGTTGCGGCCGCGTTGCACCCAGCCCCATCAAATGCCTGAATGTACCGGTATCGTGTGAGACACCTTTCCACCCTTATTGGGTGAACTGATTGTGGGCAAAACCCTGGTCATGTCCAAGGAGTGGGCTGTCATGAAGTGGTCGCCACGCCTACCGCAACTATGACGGACGATTATGGATCGGCCGGTTGAAAGCGGTGCCCGTCAGCAGCTGTGACCAGGTTTGCCAGCCTGTGGTCTAGCAGCAAACGCAAGCTCGTTGAATGTCACGTGCCCTACGCTGGATGCTCATGCGTCCGGCGCGTGCATGTGCATATGCACAAAGGTCATTTCCGGAGTCGAGGAGCGTTGGAGAGGATGTGCGCTATATCCGCGGGGAGGGGACTCATGAGTTCAACGCATGCGTTTCGGTGCATGGGCCGGGTGAGCTTGGGGCTCGCCATTGCGGCGTTGCCCGTGGCATGCGCGGCGGAAGGCTATGACTTCTACAGCAACTGGCCCACGCACGTGACGACTGGCGACGGCACCGACATGGGTCTGGCCGTGCTCTATCAGTACGACCTCAACCAGTTCAGCAACGACGGCGGCCGCTTCGACGATGCCGCCACGAATCGCCGCAAGTACCTGGGCGTGTATCTGCGCAAGCCGGGTGTCTACGACGCCATCGCGCAGTACGACTACCAGTCCAAGCAGTGGGCCGACGCGTTCGTGCGTTTTCGCAGCAGCGGAGTGATCGGGCAGGACCTGGGCAACTTCCGCTTTGGCTACTCCAAGACGCCGGTGGGTTTCGAGGGCGTCACCAGTAGCTCGGCTACCACTTTCATCGAAACGGCCCTGCCGACCCAGGCGATCTGGGAAGGGCGTCGCGCCGGTGTGGATTGGGCATGGGTGGGGCCGCATCTGGTGATCAATATCGGCGACTACTTCTGGCGCAAGGATCTGCATGGCAACAACCCGGGCCACACCTGGGCCGGACGCGTGGCCTGGGTGCCGTTGAATGCGCCGGGCGAGGTGCTGCACCTGGGCGTATCCGCTTCGCGCGAAGACCTGGACTGGGCCGATCAAGGCAGCGTGCCGCCGGTGGCGCGCCTGCGCGCGCGGCCGGAGGACGGCTTGTCGCCAGTGCGTCTGGTGGACACGGGCAATCTCTCCCACAGCAAGCGGGTGGACCGGCAGGGCCTGGAGGCGTTGTGGATCGAAGGGCCCTGGTCGCTGCAGGGTGAATACCTGAGGGCGCAGGTGGATCGCTACCACGACAAGCCCGAGGTCGACAGCAGCGGCTATTACGTGTTCGCCACCTGGACCCTCACGGGTGAAGCTCGCTACTACAGCGATGGCAACGTGGCTGACCGTCGCTACAACGGGCGCGACCTCCAGGCCATTCGCCCCACGCATGCGTGGGGCGCGGTAGAGCTGGCCGTGCGTTACAGCGAGGTGGATCTGAACGATGGCGCGGTGACCGGTGGCAAGGAGCACGATTGGACCGTGGGCGCCAACTGGTACATCGGCGAACATTTGAAGGTGCAGGCCAACTACGTCTGGGCCTTCAGCGATCGCGGCAATCTGCAAGTGAATCCGCGCATCGTGGAGATGCGGGCGCAGGTGTATTTCTGATTGAGCGGCTGCCGCATGGGCGATGGCAACGCGTGCCACCGCCCATGCGACGTGAAGTGTGGTGCCATTTTAAAGGTGCGCCGAGGTTGATCGTCACCTCAATGCCCCCCAAGAAGGGGCAAGAGCTGGGGTCCAGCGTCTGCAAATCGTTGAACGTAAATGGCACTGGATGACCAGCCCTTCGGCTGTTGAAAAGCACCTCCTGCATGCGCAGGAATGACGAGCATTAAGCAGACCGTGCTTAGAGCAGCTTGAGCAGCGCCTGCGCCGTGGCCTCGGACGAAGCGGGGTTCTGGCCGGTGATCAGCAAGCCATCGACCACGGCATGGCTTTGCCAATTGTCGGTGCGGCTGTAGTGGCCGCCGTTGGCCTTGAGCATGTCTTCCACCAGAAACGGCACCACGTCGGTGAGGCCTACGGCGGCTTCTTCGCTGTTGCTGAAGCCGGTGACCTGCTTGCCCTTCACCAGCGGCTCGCCCGTGGACGACTTCACATGACGCAGCACGGCCGGCGCGTGGCATACGGCCGCCACCGGCTTGCCGGCCGCGATAGCGCTTTCGATCAGTGCCTGGGAGTGGCGATCTTCCGCCAGATCCCACAAGGGGCCGTGCCCGCCGGGGTAGAACACGGCGTCGTAGTCCGCGATGGAGACCTCCGACAGCTTGCGCGTGTGCGCCAGCGCTGCCTGGGTCTGTGCGTCGGCCTGGAAACGGTGGGTGGCTTCGGTCTGGGCGCTCGGGTCGTCGCTCTTGGGGTCGATCGGCGGCTGGCCGCCCTTGGGCGAGGCAAGGGTGATGTTGGCACCGGCATCCTTCAGTGCGTAATACGGCGCGGCAAATTCTTCCAGCCAAAAGCCGGTCTTGTGGCCGGTGTTGCCGAGCTGGTCGTGCGAGGTGAGTACCATCAATACGTTGGACATGGGGTGTTCCTTGGGGATGCGGAGGTGGGACGCAGTCGTTCGAGCGCGGCGCTGGGTTACGGCGAAACGCCAACCAGGGGCTGGCCTTCGGGGGCGCCCCGCTGGAGTCGGTCGGGCAGCTCCTCGCCGTTGGCCACGAACTGCAGCGATACGGAGTTGATGCAGTACCGCTGGTGGCTGGGCGGCGGGCCGTCGTCGAACACGTGGCCCTGATGGCTGCCGCAGCGCGCGCAGCGAATCTCGGTGCGCACCATGCCGTAGCTGGCGTCGCGCACGTATTGCAGGTGCTGATCGTCGAACGGCGCGGTGAAGCTGGGCCAGCCGGTGCGGCTGTCGAACTTGCTGCCGCCCTGAAACAGCGGCAGGCCACACAGGCGGCAGCAGTACACGCCCGGTCGCTTTTCGCTCAGCAGTACGCCGCAGAACGGCGACTCGGTGCCATGGTGCAGCAGCACCTGGCGTTCCTCGCCGGTGAGGTGGGTAGCCAGCTCGTCGAACTGGAGCGGCGAGGGCGGGGACAGATCGAACGCGGGTACATGGCTCACGGCCTGGACTCCTGCTGGTGGCGATGCCGGGCCGGCGACAGGGGTGTGCCGGCGAGGGTCCCTAGGTCGTGGCACGCGTGCCAGATTCAAGGGCTGTCATCGCGCGCGTTCGCGCCTGGCCTCTTCGTCGATGGTGAGGATGGCTTCGGGCGTGGCTTCCAGGCGTGCCTGGGGAATGGGCTGGCCGCTCAGGTCGGAATAGCCGTAAGTGCCTTCGGTGATCTTGTTCAATGCACGCTCGATGTCGCCGATGCGTCGTGCGTCGGCATCACGCTGGTCCTGGCGCACTTCTTCGATGGCGCTGTCCTGTGCCTCGTCTTCGTATTCGGCGGCTTCGTCGCCGTGCAAGGCGGTTTGCTCGCGGCGCTGCGCGGTGACACCCAGTTCACCGCCCAGCACCTGCCGCCGCAGCGCTTCCAGTCGCTGGCGCTGTTGTTCGATGAACAAGGGGCTCAGATGGGCCGAATGGTTGGGCATGGCGCGGCTCCGGGAGGCTTGGCAAGGATGGGTCGCCAGCTATCGCACAGCCTTCGTTTGGGTGCAGTGAAGGGTGCCCGGAAAACAGGGCGGCGACGCACCCGTTCCATGCGCCGCCGCCCTGTGCCGTTATGCCGGTGATTACCAGCGGTAGGCCACCTTGCCGTAGACGTACGCACCGTTGAACCCGAACGGCGAGAACACCGAGTAAGGCAGCGCGCCGTTGTTGTCGTTGGCGGCAATGACCTTGTTCGGGTAGGTGTTGAACACGTTGTCGCCGCCAATGGTGAAGGTCCAGCGATCCAGCTTGTAGCTCACGGCCAGGTCAAGCAGCCACTTGGGGCTGAACACCTGGTCGTAGGCGGGGTTGGTGGAGTTGTACGACACCCAGCGGCCGTAACGGGTGAGCGTGCCGTTGAAGCTCCAGTTGTCGAGGTTGTAGGCCTCGTTGAGGATCAGCTTGCTGCGTGGCGTGGTATCGGCCAGCAGGCCGTACTGGTCGCGGCGGTCGATGCGCTTGAGGTTGACGCCCAGCGCGTTGAGTACGGCCGGGTTGGCTTTGATGTCGGTGACCTTGTTCTTGTTGTAGTTGTAGCTGAGCGTGGACTGCAGCGAGCCGGCATTGCCGAAGTCGCTGAGGTAGCTCGCCACCAGGTCGATGCCCTGCGTGCGCGTGTTCACCGCGTTGGTGAAGTAGGAGATGCCGCTGTAGTTGGTGTTGGTCACGCCGTTGGCGGCAAGGTACGCCTGCACCGTGGGCGAGGTGGTGGCCAGGTTGCTCGACAGGGTGACGCGGTTGTCGATGTCGATCTGGTACACGTCCACGCTCAGGTTGAGCGCATCGAGCGGGTTCCATACCGCGCCCAGCGTGTAGCTGTGCGACTTCTCCGGCTCCAGCGGCTGTGCACCGAGCAATTGGCCCACCTGGCTGCCCACCGACACCAGGCCGGTGTTGTAGATGCCCGCGGGCAGGCCGAGCGAGTTGCCCGAGCCGTAGTACAGCGAAGAGGTGTAGGAGTAGTGCTGCTGGGCCAGCGACGGCGCACGGAAGCCGGTGGAGACGCTGCCGCGCAGGGCGAAGCGATCATTGAAGTCGAAACGCCCCGCCAGCGAGCCGGAGGTGGTGTTGCCGAAGTCGCTGTAAACCTCGTGGCGCAGGGCCGCCGATGCGCTGAAGCGGTCGGTGAGGTTGGTTTCCAGGCTCACGTACTCGGCGACGTCATGGCGGCTGAAAGAGCCCGCGTTGATCGGCTGGAAGCCGCCAAAACCCTGCGCGCCACCGGAAACGCCCGAGGTGCCGGTGTACCAGGAGGGCAGGTCGCCCGCGTCGATCTGGTAGGTCTGGCGCAGGTACTCCGCGCCAAACGCCAGCGTGACCGGGTTGGGCAGCCAGGACGGGGTGAATTCCTTGGCGATATCCACGTCGAACGACTGCTGCGTGGCGCGCAGGATGCCGTCGTGGAACGTCGTGGGGCTGTAGCCAAAATCGTGCAGGAAGGCGCGGTTGACGCTGTTCTCGGTGCCATAGGAGACGCGATTGCCGCCGTAGTTGCCGCTGATGTCCCAGCGCCAGCCGCCACTGGTCTTGCCGCGCAGGCCAATCACCAGCGATTGATCGGTGGAGTCGGCGTGCTCAAGCGGCAGGTAGCCGCTGGGGTACAGCGAGGGCACCGAGTTGCTGCTCGCCACGTTGCGGAAGAACGCCGGCGAGGTGGTGTCGCGGTTGCCGTAGTGGCCAAAGGCGTAGAGCTGCACGTCCGGCGTCAGGTCGAACTGCGCGTTGACGAACAGGTTGTGATCCTTCACCGCCGGGTCGCCGAAGCGCTGGGTCACGCCTTCCCAGGCGCGCGTGCGGTTGGGCTCGGAGCGGTTGCTGTAATCCTGGTTGCCGTCCTGCAGGGTGAAGCGAATCCAGCCGCGATCGTTGTCCAGCGGAATGCCGAAGTTGGCCGAACCCTGCCATTGGCGCCCATCGCCGGCCGAATACTGGCCGCCGGTGACGTCCACCTCGCCACCCTGCGCTCCCTTTTTCAGCACGATGTTGATCACGCCGGCGATGGCGTCGGAGCCGTATTGGGCGGACGCGCCATCGCGCAGCACTTCGATATGGTCGATGGCGCCGATGGGGATGGTGTTGAGATCCACCGCCTGCGAGCCACGACCCAACACGCCGTTGGTGAGCAGGATGGCGCCGGGGTGCCAGCGCTTGCCGTCCACCAGTACCAGTACCTGGTCCGGCGACAGGCCGCGCAACTGTGCGGGGCGCTGCGAGTCGGCCGTGTCGGAGGCCGCAGGGCGGGCGAAGGTGAGCGACGGAATCAGCCGCGACAGGGCGGTGGTGAGCTCCGTGGTGCCGGTCTGCTTGAGCGTATCGGCGGATACCACGTCGATCGGCGTGAGCGAGCTGCTCTCCGTGCGGTTGTCCGCACGCGTGCCGGTGACGATGACCGTTTCCAGCTTCTTGGCGTTATCCGTCGCGGCGGGCGGGGTGTCTTGCGCATGGGCCGGGGAGAGGGATGCGAACAAGGCAAGGGCGAGCAAGGTGGGCGCAGTACCCGTGCCGCGGTGAAGCGTCAGCATGTTTTGTGAGTCCCTGGAATGAGGTGGTGCATTGCAACAAATCGAGGCTAACTGATTGGTTATAAAGGGGTCAACACCTGTTTGGATGGCCAAATAAGTCCAATGATCATTGGTTGTCTGCTTATGCCGTCTGGTTATGAGTGATGGCTTGCAGACAGCCTGGCGACAGGCTTGGGCTGCGTGCAGCCGGGTGGCTCCGGACTACCCGATCGGGGGTGGGGCAAGCGATGATCTTCACGCACTATTGATCGGGCGCTACACGACCCTATGTGGCGGGAGGGTTGGCCGGGTGTGCGCCGTCTGAGAGGCGGCGTGGGGCCCGGCCGAGGTTTCGGTCCAGAGGAAGCGTGCTACATGGCAAGGCAAAAACCGCTGCAGCAGTACCGCAACATTGGCATCATTGCGCACATCGATGCCGGCAAGACCACCACCACGGAGCGCGTGCTCTATTACACCGGCAAGAAGCACCAGATCATCGACGTGCACGACACCAAGGAAGGCAAGGGGTCGACCACCACCGATTACCTGGAGCAGGAGCGCAAGCGCGGCATCACCATCCAGTCCGCTGCCGTATCCACCGAGTGGCATGGCTACCAGATCAACCTGATCGACACCCCGGGCCACGTCGATTTCACCATCGAGGTGAATCGAAGCCTGCGCGTGCTCGATGGCGCGGTGGTGGTATTCGACGGTGTGGCGGGCGTGGAGCCGCAGACCGAAACCAACTGGCGCCTGGCCGACCAGTACAACGTGCCGCGCCTGTGCTACGTCAACAAGATGGATCGCATCGGCGCCAATTTCGCCCACTGCGTGAAGGGCATTCGCGAGCGTCTGGGTGCGAACGCGCTGCTCTGCCAGATCCCGCTGGGCAGCCATGACGAGTTCATCGGCATGGCCGACCTGGTGGCCGGCGTGGGCTACCTGTGGAAGGGCGACGACAAGGACAGCCCGTGGGATACCGTGCCGCTGGAGGAGATTGCCGGCCGCGTGTCATTCACCTCGGCGGCGGACCGCGCCTGGGTGGAGCAACTGCCCACGCTTCGGCAGGAAACCATCGAGCAGGCGTTGTCGATGGACGATACCGCGTTCGAAAAGCTGATCGAAACGGGTGAGTTCGATCTCGCCACGCTCAAGCAGTGCATTCGCAAGGGCTGCGTCTCCGGCCAGTTGGTGCCGGTGTTCTGCGGCTCGTCCTATCGCAACAAGGGCGTGCAGCAGTTGCTCGATGCCGTGGTGGACTACCTGCCTTATCCGGGCGAGAACGGCGGCATCGCGCTGGTGGACCAGGATGGCCATGTCGTGGGTTACCAGGGCGTGGTGGACGATGCACCGGCGCGAGCGCTGGCCTTCAAGGTCATCAACGACCAGTTCGGCACGCTGACCTTCTGCCGCATCTATTCCGGCGTGATCAAGAAGGGCGATTCGCTGCTCAACGTAACGCGCAACAAGCGCGAGCGCGTGGGACGCATCGTGGAAGTGCAGGCCAACGCCACCCGCGAGATCGACGAGGTGCGCGCTGGCGACATCTGCGCCTTCGTGTCCATGAAGGAAACCGAGACCGGCGATTCGCTGACCGACCCCGCGCATCCGGCGTTGCTTGAGCGCATGCGCTTCCCCGATCCGGTGATCAGCGTGTCGGTGGAACCCAAGCACCGCAATGACGTGGACAAGCTCTCCACCGCGCTCTACAAGATGGTGAAGGCCGACCCTTCGCTGCGGCTGGAGGTGGACAGGGAAACCGGCGAGACCGTGCTCAAGGGCATGGGCGAGCTGCACCTGGAAGTCACCATCGATCGCATGCGCACCGAGCTGGGCGTGGAAGCGAACATGGGCAAGCCGCGCGTGAGCTTCCGCGAAGCGTTCGGGCAGCGCGTGGAGCACACCTATACGCATAAGAAGCAGTCCGGCGGCTCCGGCCAGTTCGCGGAAGTGACCATGGTGTTCGAGCCCGGCGAGTCGGGCAGTGGCGTGGTGTTCTCCGATGAAATCGTCGGTGGCCGCGTGCCGCGCGAATATATTCCGGCGGTGGAGCATGCGGTGCGCGTGGAGTCACGCGAAGGCCAGGTGGCCGGCTACGAAGTGGTGGATTTCAAGGCCCGCCTGATCGACGGCAAGTTCCACGATGTGGACTCCTCCGCACTCGCCTTCGAAATCGCCTCGCGGCAGTGCTTCCGCGAAGCGCAGCGCCTCAGCAAGCCCAAGCTGCTGGAGCCGGTGATGCGCCTGGAAGTGGTCACCGAGCCCGATTACCTGGGTGACGTTATCGGTGACATCAATCGCCGGCGCGGCACGGTGAGCGATCAGGGGCAGCGTGGCGCGCAGGCCTTTGTGCAGGGCTATGTGCCGCTGGCGGAAATGTTCGGTTACATCAACTTCCTGCGCTCGGCCACGCGCGGACGCGGCACCTTCACCATGGAGTTCGACCACTACGAGGATGTGCCCGCCCACCTGGTGGATTCGCTGATGAAGAAGGAAGCCAAGTAAGGCGCGACTAGCGCCATAGTCCAGCTCAATCGTCGCGACGTTCCGGGCGATAGGCGCTGCGGCAGGGCACTTCCAATACGCAGGAGGTGCCCTGCGGGCTGGTGCGACGAAGGCTCAGCCTGCCCCCAAGGCGCGCGGCGCGCTCGCGCATGCCGATAATGCCCCAATGCCCGGCGTCGGCCGCGCCCTTGATGGCACTGTCGTCGATGCCAATGCCGTCATCGCTGACCCGTACACGCAGCGTGTGCTTTTCATAAGCCACGTGCACGGTCACCTGGCTTGCCTGCGCGTGCAGGAAAGCGTTGCGCATGGCCTCGCGCACGATATCCAGCACTTCGTCGCAGGCCGTGGGCAGGAGCAGTCGCGGCTGCCCCTCGGTCGTGATGAGGAAGCGTGTCGCCGGAAACTGGGCGGTGAGATTCTCGCCGTCTGCGCGAATGGCTTCGACCAGCTCCGCATAGCTGGAGCCATCGCCGCGCAGTGCGATGATCTTGTCCCGGCCCTCGATCACCATCGCGCGGGCTTGGTCGATCGCGGCCTGCAACTCGCTGCTGCGCTGTTCGTCAGCGGGCGGTTTGGCCAGCATCGCCTGCAGTCGAAGCAGCAGCCCTTGCACGCCTTGCAGCAAGGTGTCGTGGATGTCGCGGGCGATGCGCTCGCGCTCGCTCATGCGCTCCATCAACTGAAGGTGCACGCGCTCGCTCGCCAGTCGCATGCGCCAGAAGAAGAACAAGGTGGCGAGCGCCAGCACCAGCAAGCCGCACAGCAGGTAGAACCAGCGTGTCTGGAAAAACCAGGGGGCGATGGTGATGCTGGTGGTGGCGCCCTGGGTATTCCATACGCCATCGTCATTGGCGGCGATCACCCGAAAGCGGTAATGGCCGGGCGCAAGGTTGGAATAGAACGCTTCGCGGCGCGGCCCGGCGTCCTGCCAGTCGCGGTCCACACCATCGAGTCGATAGCGGAATCGCACGCGATCGGGTACCGCAAGGCTGGCCGCGGTATAGCTCAGCTCCAGATTGCTGGTGCCGCGGGGCAGGTGGACCGGGCGATCGGCGGGGTAGTGTTTGCCGCCGGCCATGACATCAAGGATCGACACCGGCGGCGGGCGGGGGTTACTGTCGATCCGTTGCGGATCGGTCCATGCAGGGCCCTGATTAGTGAGGAACCACAGGTGGTGCCCTGCGTCCTCCATCGCGGTGGGGGTCAACGATGCCTGCACCGCAATGCCCGGCAAGCCGTCGCGATAGTCAAACAGTCGATACGCCGGGCGATGGTTGGCCTCGCCGAAGCTGCGCTCGACCTCCGCGGCCTCCATGCGGACGACGCCTTTGGCTCCATTGATCCACAAGTCGCGCGAGGGTCCCCTCAGCATGCCACTGATGCCGTTGAAGGCTTCGCTATCGGCCACGGACATGGAGTCGATGTGACCGGCGCGCCAGCGCGCCAATCCTTGTTCGCCGCCGATCAGCAGTTCGCCGTTATCCGCATGGAGCGCGGTGATGTTGCCCACATTCAGGCCATCGCGCGTCGTATAAAGCACGGTCTTGCCTTCGCCTAACCGCGCGAGGCGATTGCCTCCGTAGCCGATCCAAAGCGCACCGCTGCGGTCCAGGGCAAGGGCGTTGGCATCCTGATTGGTCAGCCCGGGCAAAGGCGTGACCGATTGCCAGCGCCCGTCCGTCCATTTGAACAAGCCATGCGCGGAAATGCTCAGCCAGGGCACGTCGGCCGCATCCAGCGCGAACGCGCGCGGGCCGCCCCTGACGGGATAGGGCGTGCTGTCCAGATGCCCATCACGCAGCCAGTACATGCGGTTGTCACCGACAAGCCAGAGCGTGCCCTGTCGGTCGAACAGCATGGCGCCGATGGTGGGAAGGTCGTTGCGCACGACTTTGGTGTCCTCGCGGGTGATCCGTAGCAGTCGGCCCTGGTCGGCGATCCAGATCGAACCGTTGCCGTCAGCCGTCATGGCGTAATTGCTGGCCGTGCCCTGCGTGATTCCGTCCGGCGTGTAGAAGCTGTTGCGATGAAAGCTGATCAGGCCGAGGTTGGTGCCAACCCAGACAGTGCCTTCGGCATCTTGCAGCAGCGGCACGGCGCGATCGGACGGGAGCCCCTTCGAGCGATCGATGGCTTCGGTGATATCGCTGGGTCTGAGCGAACGACCGTCGACATGCTGCTCGATGCCGGCTACACGGAACACTCCGCCTTTGTCCGCGCGAGTGCCCCACAGGTCGCCGTAGCGATCGAACAACAAGCGGACCGATGGCGCAAAGCTCGTGACATCCGCGGGTGCGGTGAGCATGGTGGCGGGATGATTCGCGCTTAGTCCGGGCAGGGCGCGGGTCCCGTGCACGCGATCGGAGATCCATAACGTGCCATCCATTGCCTGCGCGAGGGTGGCAAATCGATCGGCCAGCTGATCGGTGTTCTGAAAGCGATGGCTGCCGGGGTGCAGGAACACCAATGATTCGCCGGTGGTGACCCAGAGCGTGCCGTCGCGGCCGGTCAGCAGCCAGTCGGCGTGTCGGGTGGGATAGTTCCAATCGTTACCCACGATGGTCCAGCGCTTGCCATCGAAGCGCGCGAGGCCGCCCTCGCTGGCCGCCCAATGCGACCCATCCGGCGTGCTGGCGAGGGCGATCACCATGCCTGGCGGAAAGCCTTGCTCGGCACCGTAGTGTTGCAGGTGACCTGCGCGCAGTACGGAAACACCGCCGTAGTAGAAGCCGATCCATAGCGAGCCATCCGGCTCCATGGTCAGGGCCGTGATGTCGTTGGAGGGAAAGCGTTCCCCCTGCGGCGGGGTGAAGCGCTCGAAGCGCACGCCGTCAAAGCGATAGAGCCCATTGCCGGTGCCGAGCCACAGATAACCGTCGCGCCCCTGTGCCAGCGCCCAGATGTCGGCAGGGGTGCCTGTCTCGGTGGTCCATAGCCGGCGGCGAAAGCCTGGTTGTTGTTGCGCCAGCGCGACCGTGCATAGCCCCAGCAGCAGGCATAAAGTACCCAGGCTGCGGGCATGGCGGCCAAGGCGGGCGGGCCATCCAAACGTCATCGATGCGTTCCGTGAAAGGGTCGTGGCGAGCGATTGCCGCCGCGGAAGGCATCAGCATAGTGGTTCGCCCGCTGCATCCATAGTTGCCCTGCGCGAACGAAGAATCACCCATATGGGCATTGATCGCGCTGTCAGTCCCCGCGATAGTGAGAGCGCTGCCCAGGGCGCGGCAATCGTGTCAGATTGCTCCAGCCATGCCGCGTGGGCCGAGGAGCAGGAGATGGGATCGTGACAGATGGCGACGAGCGCATTCGGGTATTGATTGCCGACGATCATCCCATCATGCGCGACGGCATCGTGGCGGCGATCGAGAGCGACAGCGGCATGCTGGTCGCAGGGCAGGCCGCCGATGGCGCCGAGGCCATCGTTCGTTACCGGGAGTTGCGGCCCGACGTGGCCCTGGTCGATCTGCAGATGCCGGGCGTGGATGGCCTGCAGGCCATCGCGACCATCAATGGGGAAAGCCCCTCCGCGCGCATCATCGTGCTCACGTCGTATCCGGGCGATGCCCGCGTCAAGCGGGCGCTCAACCTGGGTGCCTGCGCCTATCTGCTCAAGACCGCCACGCGCGAGGAGATCCTCGCCGCCATTCGCATGGTCATGAATGGACGTCGCGTGATGGCGACTGAGGTGGCGGGCGAAATCGCCATGCACGCCTGGGCCGACATGTTGAGCGACCGCGAACTCAGCGTGCTTCGCCTGGTGGCGACGGGGCATACCAATAAACGCATCGCGGACATCCTTTGCGTGTCCGAGGACACGGTCAAGGCGCGCCTCAAGAATGTCATGTCCAAGCTGGGCGCATTGGACCGCACGCACGCGGTGACCCTGGCGCGTGATCGCGGTTTTCTCGACACGTGAATGACTCCGCGCCGGGCCGCTTGTTACGCGCCTGAAACAAAGCGCACCCACGTCGTCGCGCCTTACCCGATCGGGTAGCAAAGATATGCCTCGATTGGGCTTCGCACTTTCACCGGGTCGATGAAAATAGGCCGTGTGATTCGGCTATCGATTACCGGGGCCGATTCACCTCACTACGACTGCCACGCATGCATCGTTCACCGACGCGTGCCAGGGAAGGCGTCGTCTCAAAGGTGCCCAAGCGTGCTGGCCCACAAGGAGCGTTGAGCATGTCGACCGAAGACCGCAGTAGCGACATCGATGCCGGTAGGCGCGCGTTTCTGGGCGGCATGGCTGCAGCGTCAGCCGCGTTGGCCTTGCCCATGGCCGGTTTGTCCACCTCGTCGTTCGCTCTTGGCGCAGGCGCGCCAAGCCATCCCTCCCAAGGATCATCCCCTATGAGCACCATCACCACCAGAGACGGTACCCACATCTTTTACAAGGATTGGGGGCAGGGCCAGCCGGTCGTGTTTTCGCATGGTTGGCCGTTGACCGCCGATGCATGGGACGCCCAGATGCTGTTCCTCAGCTCGCACGGCTATCGCACCATTGCGCATGATCGTCGAGGCCATGGCCGCTCGGGCCAGCCGTGGAATGGCAACGACATGGACACCTATGCCGATGATCTGGCCGAGCTGATCGAGAAGCTGGACCTGAAGAACGCCGTGCTGGTCGGCCACTCCACCGGTGGCGGCGAAGTGGCCCATTACATCGGCCGCCATGGCAATGCGCGTGTGGCCAAGGCCGTGCTGATCGGCGCGGTGCCGCCGATCATGGTGAAGACGGCCAACAATCCCGGCGGCCTGCCCATCGACGTGTTCAACGACATCCGCGCCAAGACGCTGGCGGATCGCTCACAGTTCTTCAAGGATCTCTCCGGCCCGTTCTACGGTGCCAACCGCGAAGGCTCCAAGGCCACGCAGGGCATGCGCGACTCGTTCTGGTTGCAGGGCATGCTCGGAGGCCTCAAGGGTCAGTACGACTGCATCAAGCAGTTCTCCGAGGTCGATTACACGCCCGACCTGAAGAAGATCGAAGTGCCCACCTTGGTGATCCACGGTGACGACGACCAGATCGTGCCGATCGACGACGCCGGCCGCCTCTCGGCCAAGATCGTCAAGCACGCCACGCTCAAGGTGTACCCGGGCGCGCCGCACGGCCTCACCGCCACGCATCAGGAACAGGTCAACAAGGATCTGCTCGATTTCATCCGCTCCTGATCCATGCGGCGACCACGCAGCGCGTGACGAGACGCGCCGCGTGGTCGCCCGCCATCCCCCTGGAGATTCACATGTCCCTTACCGCTACTCCGACCCCCGGCAAGCTGCTGCTGACCCCCAAGGATCATGCGCTGATCTTGATCGACTTCCAGTCGCAGATGGCATTCGCCACGCATTCCATCGACGCTGTTTCACTGCGCAACAACGCGGGACTCGTCGCCAGTGCGGCGGCCAGCTTCAAGGTGCCGACCATCCTGACCACGGTGGCGGAGAAGAGCTTTTCGGGTCCGATGTTCAGCGAGGTGACCGAGCCGTTTCCGGGCCAGGCCCTGCTGGACCGAACTTCCATGAACACCTGGGAGGATGCCGCTGTCATCAAGCAGGTGAATGCGCTGGGCAAGAGCCGCCTGGTGTTCGCTGGCCTGTGGACCTCGGTGTGCATTGTCGGTCCGACCTTGTCGGCACTTGATCAGGGCTTTGAGGTGTATGTGATTGCCGATGCTTGCGGTGACGTATCGAGCGAGGCCCACCATCGCGCGATGGATCGCATGGTGCAGGCTGGCGTGCGGCCGATGACCTCGCTCCAGTACCTGCTCGAGTTGCAACGTGACTGGGCGCGTACCGAGAGTTACGAGAGCACCACGGGCGTGGCTCGGCGCTTTGGTGGTGCCTATGGGCTGGGCATCACCTATGCCAAGACCATGTTCGGCGCGCACGAAGGCTGAGCGATCAGCCGTACAGGAGCGTGCCCATGAAAGTCTATGTGCTGTCACTCGCGGCCGGCGTGCTGGTTGGCGTGATCTATAGCTTGCTGCACGTACGCTCGCCCGCGCCACCTTTGGTGGCGTTGGTGGGCTTGCTCGGCATCCTCGTCGGCGAGCAACTGCCGCCACTGGTCAAGCAGCTCTGGTCGCGGGAGGCGGTATCCGCGTCCTCTAACTCCTGGCTACGTGATCAGGTGAAGCCGCACATGTGCGGGCAGCTTCCGACGGCGCAACCCGCGGCCTCGGCCAAGCAATCGAAGGGAGAGGCATCATGAGCAGCGCGGTGGGTACGCCCGATCTGATCCTCCATGGCGGACGCATCACCACGCTCGATCGTGGCCGCCCCGAAGCCGACGCGGTGGCCATCGCCGACGGGCGCTTCATTGCCGTAGGTCCGGCGGCCGAGGTGCTGCCGCTGGCGGCGTCGCACACGCGGGTGATCGACCTGAAGGGCCGTCGCGTGTTGCCGGGCCTGATCGACAACCACCTGCACATCATCCGCGGCGGTCTCAACTACAACTTGGAGTTGCGCTGGGATGGCGTGCGCTCGCTGGCCGATGCGATGGCCATGCTCAAGCAGCAGGTGGCGGTGACGCCGGCGCCGCAATGGGTGCGCGTGGTGGGTGGCTTTACGGAGCATCAGTTCCAGGAAAAGCGCCTGCCCACCATCGACGAGCTCAATGCCGTGGCGCCGGATACGCCGGTGTTCCTGCTGCACCTGTACGACCGCGCCCTGCTCAACGGCGCCGCCTTGCGCGCCGTGGGCTACACGAGGGATACGCCGGAGCCGCCCGGCGGCGAGATCGTGCGCGATGGCGCGGGCAACCCGGTGGGTTTGCTGCTCGCCAAGCCCAATGCGAGCATTCTCTACGCCACGCTGGCCAAGGGCCCCAAGCTGCCCTTCGATTACCAGCTCAACTCCACGCGGCATTTCATGCGCGAGTTGAACCGGCTGGGCGTCACCGGTGCGATCGATGCGGGCGGCGGCTTCCAGAACTATCCGGAAGACTATGCGGTGATCGAGCGCCTCGCGGCGGACGATCAACTCACCATTCGGCTGGCCTACAACCTGTTCACGCAGAAGCCCAAGCAGGAAAAGGACGACTTTCTCAACTGGACGCGCACCTCCACGTACAAGCAGGGTGATGATTACTTCCGCCACAACGGTGCGGGCGAGATGCTGGTGTTCTCGGCGGCTGACTTCGAGGATTTCCGTCAGCCGCGTCCCGATATGCCGTCAAATATGGAAAGCGACCTGGAAGAGGTCGTGCGCATCCTTGCGGAGAATCGCTGGCCCTGGCGCATGCACGCGACTTACGACGAAACCATCAGTCGCGCGCTGGATGTGTTCGAGAAGGTCAATCGCGATATTCCGCTGCAAGGCCTGAACTGGTTCTTCGATCACGCGGAGACCATTTCCGAGCATTCGATCGATCGCATCGCCGCGCTGGGTGGCGGCGTGGCGGTACAGCATCGCATGGCGTATCAGGGTGAGTACTTCGTCGAGCGCTACGGAGCTGCCGCCGCGCAGGCAACGCCGCCGGTGGCGCGTATCCTGGAGAAGGGCGTAAAGACCTCGGCGGGCACGGATGCCACCCGCGTGGCGTCCTACAACCCCTGGGTTTCGCTGGCGTGGCTGGTGACCGGCAAGACCGTGGGTGGCTTGTCGCTCTATCCGCGCCGCAACTGCCTGGATCGCGAAACAGCCCTGCGCATGTGGACGGAGTACGTCACCTGGTTCTCCAACGAGGAGGGCAAGAAGGGGCGTATCGCCGTGGGGCAGCTGGCCGACCTGATCGTGCCGGATCGCGACTACTTTGGCTGCCCGGAAGACGATATCGCCGATATCACCTCGCTGCTTACCGTGGTGGGCGGTCGCGTGGTTTATGGCGTGGGTGACTTCGATGCCTACAACGACGTGAACGTGCCACCGGCCATGCCGGAATGGTCGCCGGTTCGCACCTACGGCGGCTATGGCGCCTGGGCCCAATCGCGCACCACGGCGGCACCTGCCATGGCGGCGCAGTGCGGCTGCTCCCATGGCTGCGGCATTCACGGACACGATCATGCAACGGCATGGTCCAGCCAACTTCCGGTGGGCGACCTGCGCTCGTTCTGGGGTGCGCTGGGTTGCTCGTGCTGGGCCGTATGAATACGTCCTCCGGCACCGGAAAGCGTACGCCGGCGTGGATCGTCTCGCCGGTGGTGCGCTGGTTCGCGCTGTTGGGCCTTTGTGCGGCGTACCTGCAGGGCGGGCTGCAAAAGGCGCTGGATTTTCCGGGTGCCGTGGCGGAGGCCGCGCATTTTGGATTGCAGCCCCCGGCCACGGTGGCGCTGGCGACCATTGCGCTGGAGCTTGGCGCTTCGGTGCTGGTGCTGACCGGTCGCTGGCGTTGGCTGGGGGCGTTGGTACTTGCCGCTTTTACCCTGGCGGCGACGTTCGTGGCCAATCGATTCTGGTCGGCGCCCGTGGCGGATCGTTTCGCGCTCACCAATGCCTTTTTCGAGCACCTGGGCCTGGTGGGTGGTTTTCTGTTGGTGGCCTGGTTGGATGCGAAAGAGCGCTTCGGCGGCACCGCGTAACGTCACGACTATTTGATTCCCGGTGCGCGTGTCGTGCCGGTACGTTCCCAAGGAGTTCTCCATGCGTAGTGCATTCCCCCTGAAAACAACCCTGCTTGGCGTGCTGCTGTCCGGTTTGGCCATGTTTGGCCCGTCGGGCGTTGCGCAGGCTCGCGAGGCGGCGAGCAGCGCCCCGGTGGTGGCGGTCGGTGCCCAGTACGACACGACTCATGTGTATGTGGCGCCGGCCGACGTGGATCGTTTCGTGGCGAGCTTCCTCGGCACGTTTGGCGGACAGAGCACCAAGCAAGTCGTGGCCACGGTGACACCCACGCCCAGCAGCACCACCTCGCAGTTGTTGCAGACCCCGGTGGGCACCGTGTCGCTGTTCGGTTTCAAGACGCCGGTTCCGTTTCCCTTCGGTGCCGAGCGCACCGGGTATCTGGTGACGGATCTGGACAAGGCCGTGGCGTCGGCGCGTGCGTCGGGTGCGGATGTGCTGGTGTCGATCTTCCCCGACCCGATCGGGCGTGACGCGGTGATCCAGTGGCCCGGTGGCGTCAATATGCAGCTCTACTGGCACACCACGCCGCCGTCGTATGCACCGTTTCAGACCATTCCGGAGAACCGGGTCTATGTGTCACCCGACCGTGCGGACGCCTTTGTGCGCAGCTTCATCAAGTTCTCGCATGGCAAGGTGGTGTCTGACCAGGCCCATGCGCCAGGCGTGGAAATCGGTCGCCCCAACGACACGTATCGTCGCATCCGCATCGAATCGACTTTCGGCAAGATGACTGTGCATGTCACGGATGGTCACCTGCCGTATCCCTATGGCCGCGAGCTGACCGGTTACGAGGTGTCGAACCTGGCCGACACGCTGGACAAGGCCAAGGCGCATGACGTGAAAGTGCTGGTGGCGCCGTTTCGCAGTGAAGGGCGTGAATCGGCCGTCGTGGAGTTTCCTGGTGGTTACGTGGCGGAGTTGCACGCCAACGCCGGCCCTTGACGCATGCGACGAGGTAAGGTCGCCCAAAGCGCTCGCCCGGGTCACCCTTGGGCGAGCCTGCGTGGCGGCGGCATGCTGGTCTTGGCGTGGCTGGGGTTGAGCTGCCAAAGGCTGCAGGCCCAAGATGCCGCCGCCGAAGCGACCACGACGGCATCCACCCGTAGTGCCACGCAACGGCCAATGTTGCGCAGCAATCGCTGGCAGGAAGACTGGTCCGCGCTGGCGGACCCGGCGCTCCGTGCGCAATGGGGCGATGCGCTGAAGTACATCGCCTTATCTTCGGGCGATCCGCACGCCTATCTGTCGCTGGGGGCGAACCTGCGCGAGCGCGTAGAGGTTTCCGACGCGCCCAGCTTCGGTGTCGGCGGTGCACGCAACAACACCTATCTTCTGCAGCGATTCCAGCTGCATGCAGATCTGCGTTTTGCTACGTACTGGCAAGCCTTCGTGCAGATGGAGGATGCGCGCACCGTCAACAAACAAGTGGTGGGTGGCGCCGATCGAAACCCATGGGATCTTCGACTAGCTTTTGTTGCTTATGTGCGCGGTTTCGATGCGGGCACCTTCAAGGCGCGCGTAGGCAGGCAGGATTTCGCGTTCGACTTGCAGCGCTTCGTTTCTTTGCGCGACGGCCCGAACGTGCGGCAGTCCTTCGATGCGATCTGGGCCGATTGGGAAACTGGGGCTTGGCGCTTCATCGGTTTTGTCAGCCAACCGGTGCAGTACGGGGACGCTCATCCTTTCGACGACACCTCCAATCGTCATTTCCGCTTCGACACGTTACGCGTGGAGCGATTGGTGCTGGGCGATGATGAACTCTCGGCCTACTACTCGCGCTACGCCCGCGATCAGGCGCGCTATCTCGATGCGGTGGGTAGAGAGCGTCGCGATGTCTACGACATGCGTTTCGCGGGGCGGGGCGGTGGCATGGACTGGGACCTTGAGGCCATGGCCCAGCGTGGGCAGGTTGGCACATCGCGCATCAAGGCCTGGGGCGCCGGCGCGCGCGCCGGATACACCTGGGCCACCTGGTCGTGGACGCCTCGCCTGGGCCTGCAACTGGATGCCGCGTCCGGCGATCGTCGTTCACACGACGGCACGCTGGGCACGTTCAATCCGCTGTTTCCCAACGGCTACTACTTCACGCTGGCCGGGTTCACTGGGTACACCAACCTGAGGCATATCAAGCCCAGCCTAACGATAACGCCGGTGCATGGGCTGACCCTGATGGGTGCGGTGGGCTTTCAGTGGCGCGAAAGCACCGCTGACGCGGTTTACGTGCAGCCCAATATTCCATTGCCTGGCACGGCCGGGCAGGGAGGCCATTGGACGGGCGTGTATGGCCAGCTTCGTGCGGATTACGCCTTCAACGCCAACTTCACCGGCGCAGTGGAAGCTGTGCATTTCGATGCGGGGCGCGCCATTCGCGCGGCCGGCGGGCGCGATGGCGACTATCTGGGCGTCGAGCTGAAATACATGTGGTAGTACCGCGAGGCTGCCAAGGACAACGCACGCATGACCGACAAACCTATTCTGCCTGCCGTACTAAGCCTCAATGCCGGTTACGTCGACACGGCCGGCTTTCTTGCGCTGCATGGCTTGTTCACGGCGCATGTCACGGGGAACTTCGTGACCATTGGCGCCGCCTTGGTGATGGGCACCTCGGGCATCGTCGCCAAGTTGTTGGCGTTGCCGGTGTTCTGCCTGGCGGTGCTGGGCGCGCGCTTGCTTCGCTATCGACTGATGGCGCGAGGGCAGTCGGTGGTGCGCAACCTGCTGCTGATCAAGCTCGTCTTGTTCGTCGTGGCGGCCGTCTTGGCGCTATATCACGGTCCGTTCGGGCAGGGCGATAGCTGGATGGCCACGATTACCGGCATGACCCTGGTGACCGCCATGGCGATACAGAACGCGGTGCATCGCGTGCATCTGGGTAGCTGGCCGCCATCCACCCTGATGACAGGAACGACGACCCAGATCATGTTGGACGTGGCAGACCGCATTCATGGCGTGGACGCCGAACAGCGGGTGGTCGTGAACACCCGTCTGTGGCGCATGAGCATGGCGGTGCTGACCTTTGCCATCGGCTGCGCCCTGGGCGCGCTGCTGTATGCCTTTGCGGGTACATGGTGTTTTGTGGTGCCGCCGTTCTTTGCACTGATCGCATTCTGGCGACATAAAGAGGCGGAGCCTTCCGCGGCACCGGCCTGATGCAGTCATTCACTTTCCCCCCGAGCCATCGAAGGAGTTGCCCGATGAGTGACGCAAGCAAAACCAAAGCCCGCCGTAAGGCGGCCCTTCATACGCCTTCGCCGCTGGGTGCCGAGGCGACGCGGGATATCTCTGCGGAACTCAATGCACTGTTGGCCGACGTTCTTGCGCTTTACCTCAAGACCAAGAACTTCCACTGGCACATGTCCGGCCCGTACTTCCGCGATTACCACCTGCTGCTGGACGAACAATCCGATGAGATCTACGCCACGGTAGACCCCATCGCCGAGCGTGTGCGCAAGCTCGGTGGCACCACCATTCGTTCATTGGGGCATGCGGCGGGCTTGCGCCGCCTGCTGGACAACGATGCGGATTTCGTGACGCCCGACGATATGCTCGCCGAACTGCGCGAGGACAACATGCAGCTTGCCGGCTACATGCGAGCCACCCACGCGTTGTGCGACGAGCATGGCGATGTCGCTACCGCCAGTCTGTTGGAAAACTGGATCGACGAGGCCGAGCGGCGCGTGTGGTTCCTGTTTGAGACCAGCCGGCGCACGTAACCCGTCGCTGTAACACATGGAGCCGGGGCACCCGTCAGCGCGGGTGCCCCGGCTTTTTTTGTGCCAGTCGCTGGCCGGGCTTTCAGGCTCGGTGCACCGGGGTGCCGAGTGAGCGGAGGTGGCGCTGCGAGGGTTGGGCGTTCGCAAACGGTCGGATAACCCGCCATCGATGGGCAGGAAAGACGCTTTAGCGACTGTATTTCCTGCGGATTTTGCTTGACATTTATTGTGACGTCACTTAAATTAAAGCGTACCCGTCGGAGGATGCGCCATGGTCGACCCCCTTGATCCCGGAACTCTCGCTTTGCCGCTGGCTTTTCGGCGTGGTCGCGGCCGACCGCGCAAGGCGGATGCCCTGAGTGCGGCGGAGCGCGCCCGTCGTTATCGCGCACGCAAAAAGGCCATGACGTCGCAGGCAGTGCCAATGACCCTCTACGCACAAGTGGCGCAGGAGCGCGATGCCGCAGTGGCGGAAGTGGATCGCCTCCGCCTGGAGTTGACGCAGTTGCTAGCTCAGCTTCAGGGCTGACGCTCTCGGGTCGGTGGGGTGACGGCATGCGTCGTTTGTCCTACGGACCAATTGCACTGCCGTGCGCCATGTGCAGGGCGTAACCTGATTCGCATGGGTGGGCGACCTGCGTGGGGTGGGTTGCCCGCAACGCTTGCGGGGTTGCATGAAACACCGATTCATCGTGGCCGCATTCTGTGCGGCGTTTTGGTCTGTAAATGTCCCGGCGCAGGTTGCCGGCTATCGCTTTGTAGAGCCCGTGCGGGACGCTTCCGGTCACGCACTGGAACAGACGGATGCGCAAGGGCGCACGTGGCCAGTCGTGCGCCCATTGGTCGACAAGGCATGGGAATCACGCTTGCGCACCGCCTTGTCGCAAGGCGTGCCGGCCTTGTTGCCGGCGCTGGATGCGCAGGCGCGCGCTGCCAGCCGCTATCGCCCTCGCTGCGAAGCGTGGCAAGGCGGCATTACGATCTATCTTTCCGATGAAGATGGCGGATACGCCCGTCAGGGGTTCATCGTGGAAATCGCGTCAGGTGCACGGCAGACCTGTGACGACGCCTTTATCGACCTGACCGTCGATGACGCGTCACTCGCCAGCGGTGAATTCGAGGAAGTGCTGGCCCACGAATATGGGCATGTGCTCTTGCGTCGCCTGCTTGGCCCCATTCCCGCCACGCCATCCCGTCACGCACATGGCGTGTTTTCCGTGACGGATGATGTCACTGCCTTCGACGAGGGTTTCGGCGAGCACTGGCAGCCGGTGGTGGCGCGCTTCACCGCGACGCCGGGGTTTCGTGCGCGCCTGGAGGGCACGACGGCGCCGTCGGCAGCCCAGTTGTGGTTGAGTCGTCGCGATACATGGTGGCGCGAGCACGGTGTGCCCGACAATGCGTTCGTGTTCTCGCCGGCGACGCCTGCCGGCTCGCCGAGCGACGCTCAGCGGTGGCGGACCGAGGACACCTCGCCGCCGAGCGACGCGTGTCACCTTAAGAATGGCAACGCCATGATGGCTTCGGAAGGCGTGGCGGCAAGTTTCTTCTATCGCTTGCTGGGCGGTGGCGAGGATGTATCGGCATTGGGACGGCGTTATGCGCAATTGGTGCCGGTGTTGGCGAGCATGGGGCATTGGCCCGACCGCGCGCCGTTGGTTTCGCTGGTGCAGGCGTGGGGCAGGCAATATCCCGAGGAGCGCGAGGCGGTCACGCGAACCTTTTTGGTGACCACGTACGGCGCGACGGCATTGGTGGGCATGCATGATCAGGCGGAGCAGCTTTCCTGCGCGGGCGCGGGCGGCGACCTGGCGGCGTTCGTGTCAGCGCTCAAGGCTTACCGGCACGCTACCGATGAATTGCTTGCACATGTGCTGGACGGCAGGCAGGCGCTCGATGCGGCGCTGGCTCCGCCGCTGTGGTTGGCCAGCAAGGAGCCGCGTATCAGTGATCGGGTCGGCTCACTGGAAGCCAATCAAGCCTTGGTGATCGATCTGAATACGGCGGACGAGCCCGCGCTTACGTGGTTGCTTGGTGACGGGGCACTCGCCATGCGGTTGCTGGATGCGCGTCGTCGAGGCGGTTTTGCGAGCCTTGCGGATGCCGCCACCCGGGCGTCGCTGTCGGCAGCGGAGCAGTTGCAACTCGAGCGTGCGGCCGCTGCCTATCGCGATCTTTCGCCCTACGTTCGGAAATAAAGAAGCCCCGCAGGCGTTTCGCGCCTGCGGGGCTCAAACACGTTCGATCAGGCAGCAGCGCTTTCCTTCTCGCTCTGTTCCACCGGCAGGCGAATCAGGTAATCGAAGGCGCTTAGCGAGGCCTTGGAGCCTTCGCCCATGGCGATCACGATCTGCTTGTACGGCACCGTGGTGACGTCGCCGGCCGCGAACACGCCGGGAACCGAGGTTTCGCCGCGTGCATCCACTTCGATCTCACCGCGGGGCGACAGCTTGATCGTGCCCTTGAGCCAGTCGCTGTTGGGCAGCAGGCCGATCTGCACGAACACGCCTTCCAGCGGAACCTGGCGGCTCTCGCCGCTCACGCGGTCGGTGTATGCCAGGCCGGTGACCTTTTGGCCGTCACCCTGCACCTCGGTGGTCTGGGCGCTGACGATCACGTCCACGTTGGGCAGGCTGCGCAGTTTGCGCTGAAGCACTTCGTCGGCGCGCAGCTTGCTGTCGAACTCAAGCAGCGTCACGTGACCCACGATGCCGGCCAGGTCGATGGCGGCTTCCACGCCGGAGTTGCCGCCACCGATCACCGCCACGCGCTTGCCCTTGAACAGCGGGCCGTCGCAATGCGGGCAATAGGTGACACCCTTGTTGCGGTACTCCTGCTCGCCCGGCACGTTCATGTTGCGCCAGCGGGCGCCGGTGGAGAGGATCACCGTCTTGGCCTTGAGGGAGGCGCCGCTCGCCAGGCGCACTTCGTGCAGGCCGCCTTCGGTGCTGGCTGGAATGAGCTGCTCGGCGCGCTGCAGGTTCATTACATCCACGTCGTACTCGTGCACGTGCTGTTCCAGCGCGGCAGCCAGCTTGGGGCCTTCCGTGTAGGGCACGGAGATGAAGTTTTCGATGGCCATGGTGTCCAGCACCTGGCCGCCGAAACGCTCGGCCGCCACGCCGGTGCGAATGCCCTTGCGCGCCGCGTAGATGGCCGCGGCGGCGCCCGCCGGGCCGCCACCCACCACCAGTACATCAAATGGCGCCTTGGCCTTGATGCGCTCGGCAGCACGCTCGGCTGCGTTGGTGTCCAGGCGCGCGGCAATCTGCTCGATCGACATGCGGCCGGTGTCGAACAGCTCGCCGTTGAGGTAGACGGTGGGTACCGACATCACCTGGCGCTCGTTCACTTCGTCCTGGAACAGTGCACCGTCGATCGCCACGTGGGTGATGTTGGGGTTGAGCACGCTCATCAGGTTCAGTGCCTGCACGGTGTCCGGGCAGCTATGGCAGGACAGCGACATGAAGGTCTCGAAGCGGAACTCGCCGTCGAGGTTGCGCACCTGGTCGATCACGTCTTGCGTGGCCTTGGAGGGGTGGCCGCCGACTTGCAGCAGGGCCAGCACCAGCGAGGTGAATTCGTGGCCAAGCGGAATGCCGGCGAAACGCACGCCGATGTCGGTGCCGGTGCGGTTGATGGCGAACGAAGGCTTGCGCGCGTCGGTGCCGTCCAGGCGCAGCGATACCTTGTCCGATAGCGAGGCGATGTCCTGCAGCAGCGCCTTGAGCTCCTGCGACTTCTCGCCCTGGTCGAGGGAGGCCACCAGCTCGATCGGGTACACGACCTTCTCAAGGTAGGCCTGCAACTGGGTCTTCAGATCGGCATCCAACATAAGGGGCTCCATCGATGCTTCGGGTTAAGCGCCGCCACCACCCGGGCGAGCCGGGCGTTGCGAGCACCTGAAATTCGGAAAGCGGACCCGGCGGACGCCGGGTCCTGGGCGGCCCGATGCAGCGGGCCGCAAGACAGGTAAAGCGGTGACTTAGATCTTGCCAACCAGGTCGAGCGACGGCTTGAGCGTCTTCTCGCCTTCCTTCCACTTGGCCGGGCACACTTCACCCGGGTGGGAGGCAACGTACTGCGCGGCCTTGACCTTGCGCAGCAGCTCGGAGGCGTCGCGGCCGATGCCGTTGTCGTGGATCTCGCACAGCTTGATCTGGCCTTCCGGGTTGATCAGGAAGGTGCCGCGCAGCGCCAGGCCCTCTTCTTCGATCATCACGTCGAAGTTGCGGGTGATGGTGCCGGTCGGGTCTCCGACCATCGGGTACTGCACCTTCTTGATGGCGTCGGAGGTGTCGTGCCATGCCTTGTGCGAGAAGTGGGTGTCGGTGGAGACCGCATAGACCTCCACGCCCAGCTTCTGGAACTCGGCGTAATGGTCGGCCAGGTCTTCCAGCTCCGTCGGGCAGACGAAGGTGAAGTCGGCGGGGTAGAACACCACCACGGACCACTTGCCCTTCAGCGAGGCATCGGTCACATCGACAAACTGGCCATTCTTGTATGCGGTGGCCTTGAACGGTTTGATTTCGGTATTGATCAACGACATCGTTGTTTTTCCGTAGGTTGTGGTTGGTGGAAGTAGAAGGTTACGGCTTTTGTGACGATTGATCCAATTGATTGTTGAGATAGCCGCCATTGGTGCTGGCTATGGATCTTCCGGTTGGCCTACAAGCGCGCCGGGACCCACTCGAGCCTCACCGTAGGTATGGGTGCGGGTCGCAACCACGACAAGGCCGCCCAGGGGCGCTCTCTAGGTTGATCGAAGTGGCGTAATGACGCAGTGATGCCCGGCCCGCTATCGCCACGTGAGCACGCCGCGCGGACGGATTACGGCGGTCTTTGGCGTCGGAGAGAAAAGCGCCGGGCCTCTCGCGTTCGCCGGTTCGGCGAGCGAGAGCCCGGCGTTGAAGGGGGCGGCGTCGCTGGTCGGGGTCAGGCGGCCTTGTCGGTGACGCGCCCCATCAGTGAGGACAGGTTGAGCAGCATCAGGCTTTGGTGGTCCGGCAACTCCACCACTTCCTTCATGTCGTGCTGGAGCGATGTGCCGGTCTGGTCGAGCAACACGCGGGGCACGGGAATTTTGTCCACGGCATCGACCGTGACGATGTTTTCCACCGAATCCACCACGAGGCCGCATTTTTCGCCGTCGTGTTCGATGATCAGGATGCGCGTGCTGGCCAGGTCCTCGTACGACGGCATGCCATAGAGTGCGCGCAGATCCATGATGGGGATGAGCTTCTTGCGCAGGTTGAGCACACCGCAGACATGGCCGGGCGCGCCGGGCGGGCGAATCAGATCGGCGGGGAACTCGATCACCTCGCGTAGCTGGTGAATCGGTGCGCCGATCAGGTGCTTGAGGCGGAAGGTGACATAGGTTTCGCGTGAACGCCCACGACGCGAGGCGGCATCGGCATCCAGGGTGGCAATGTCCTGGTAAAGCTCGCGATGGCCCTGGGTCAGCTCGTCGATCACGTTGTCGCAGAGCAGGGCGTTGGCATCGAGCAGGATCATGTGCTGCCCACCTTCCACCCGAATGCAACCACGAAACAGACTGGCGTGCTCGCGATCGAAGCTGGGCATGGCGAGTAGCTCTTCGTCCGAGTGGGCGACGATGCTGTCCACGGCGTCCACCAGCAGGCCAAAGTGCATGTCGCTTTGCTTGAGCACGATGATGCGGCGCTCGTCTTCCTCCGCGACCGCGGCACCGCTCGTCGCGGCGTCCTTGGGCGGCAGCGCGAGGAAACGGCCGAAATCGATCACCGGCACCGTGTTGCCGCGCAGGTTGAGAATGCCCAGGCAAAGGTCGCTCGCCAGCACCGACTTCTGCAGCTGCGGCACGCGGATGATTTCGTGAATGGCGCTCATCGGCAGTGCCAGCTTGGCGCCACCCACGCGGAAAGAGACGCACTGGGTTCGGTGGCTCTGCGCCGCTCGCGCCCGCGCGGCCTCTTGTTCCCGTTGCATGGTGTGGTTCAGGCGGGGCAGGTCCTGCAATTGGGCCAGCGCTTCGTGCGAAAGGATCTGCAGGATGCGATGGCCCTGATCCAGCTTCAGCACGCCGCCGATCAGTTCCTTGGATTCGGGCGAGCGACCAAAGTCGATCTTCAACTCGCCAGGTACGCGGAGGATTTCGCCCGTGCTGTCGAACAGCAAGCCGACCTTGGTGTGGCAGGCATCGATGACGGCGATCTTGGCGCCCTCCGGGACATCGGCGTGCCCGAGCTGCAACAACTCGCGCAGGCGAACAATGGGGATCAACGTGCCACGCAGGTTGAACAGGCCCACCAGAAACGACGGCGCCAGCGGAACCGTGGTGATGTCGGCGGGGTAGCTCACCACCTCTTGCAGGGATGCCACCGACAACACCAGTTCGGTATCGGCCAGGTGGAACGATCCGAACAATTCGGTGGCTTCGTGCTTGGCTGCAGGCGAGCTGTGTTCCATGGCGAAGGTCCTGTCAAAGAGAGCGGGCGATGGTCTTGACCAGATAACGGTGCTGAGAGCAATCGATATGCAGTTGACGGCCGGCGAGGCCGCCGACATCCACGTGGATCACGCGAATGCCGGTGGCGGCAACCAGTCGCTGAGCGACTTCGGCATTCTGTTCGCCGATCATTCCGTGGCGCGGCACCTGCCGGTGCTGAACCATGCAGGCACCGCCGGCGATGACGGCCTCGATCTGCGGCACGTCCGGTTCGCGAATGCGCATCAGGGCCATGAGCGAGGGGACGGCATCGGTGACGTACTTGGCGCCAATGCCCTGGCGCGGGCCCGGTGCCTCGGGCAGCAGGCAGTGGGCCAGTCCGTATAGGCCTTTCTCGCGCCACAGAAAGCCGATGCCAACGCACGAGCCCAAGGTGGAGCGCAGCACGTCGCCCGCGCGGCCAACGGCCACCTGGCACATGTGCACCAACACTTCGCGGCCGTCAGGCATGAGCCACCGCCTTGTTGCGATAAATCAGCGGCTGCATGAACTCGAAACCGGTTTTGAGGCGGGTGAGCGATTCCGACTCCCCGATGATCAGCACCCCGCCAGGCGCCATGGCGCGGCGCACTTGGGCGAGCACGGCTTCCTGGCCGGCTTCGTCGAAATAGATCAGCACGTTGCGCAACAGCACCAGGTCCATGCGCACCGGCTCCAGCAATGGCTTGAACAGATTGTGCTGACGAAAGCTCACCGCCGTGCGCAGCGTGGGCACGATCTCGGCGCGCTCGCCCTGTGGGCGAAGGTAGCGCTCGTACATGGCCGGATGCGCGCGGCGCAATCCTTCCAGGTTGCGGCCTTGATAGACGCCGGCACTGGCCTCGCGCAATATCTGGGCGGAAATGTCCGTGCCAAGAATGCGGTAACGGAAAGCGGGGTGCGTGAGTCGGAACTCCTCGAACAACATGGCGCAGGAGTAGCCCTCTTCGCCACTGGACGCAGCAGCCGACCACACCTGGAGCGTGCTGCCGCGATGCTTGTTCCCCCATTCGGGCAGGAAGCTCTGGCGCAGGTAGTCCCAGATGCGCGGCGTGCGGAAGAACGTGGTTTCGTTGGTGGTCACCAGGTCGATGAAGTGACCCACTTCCTCCGCCTGGTTCTCCAGTATGACCAGGTAGTCGCGGTAGTCGGCCAGCGCCAGCGTCTGTAGACGCCGGCGCAGCCGACCATGGAGCAGGGCCCATTTGCGGTCAGTCATCACGATCCCGGTGTACCGGTGCACCCGCTCGAACAAGGCTTGCTGGGTGCTGCGGTCGACCTCGACATCAATGTCCATGGGCACGCTCATGTTTACACCACGAAACGGTCAACGGTGGTCTTGAGTACACCCGCGCCCTGCATCAGCTTGGAGGTGGCCTGGGCGATGGTGTCGCAGGCGGCGGCCGACTTCTCGGTTTCCTCGGCGACTTGCTGGATGGCCGCGGAAACTTCGCGGGCGGCGATGAGTTGTTCGTCGGCGCCGCAGGAGATCTCGGAGATCGCCTGGGTGGTGCGGCTCACCCCGCCGAGGATCTTTTCGAACGCTTCGCCGGCCTGCTTGGAGATTTCGCTGCCGTGCGCCACGCGCTTGACCGATTCATTGATCAGCTTGGAGATTTCCTTGGTCGCCTGCGACGAGCGCTCGGCGAGCTTGCGCACCTCGTCCGCCACTACCGAGAAGCCCAAGCCGTGTTCGCCAGCGCGTGCGGCCTCGATCGCCGCGTTGAAGGCCAGCAGGTTGGTCTGGCTGGCGATCTCGCCGATCACCTTGATGATCTCGCTGATGTCTTCGGACGACTTGTTGATCAGTTCCATCGACTCGATCGACTTGGTGATCGCCTTGGAGCCGCGTTCGGCTTCCTGCTGGGTGTCCTTGGCGAGCTGGTCGGCGCTGCGCGAGTTGTTGGCGATGGAGTTGATGGAGGCGGTGAGCTCCTCGATCGAGGCGTTCATCTCTTCCACCGTGGCTCCCAGCAACTGAGCGCCGCTGGCCACGCTGTTGGCGCGATTGGCGATGTCCTCGGAGGAACCGGAGAAACCGCTGGCGGAATCCACCACCTTGCCGATCACGCCGGCCAGGTCCGCCATCATCTGCTTGATGCCGCGTGCAAGTTGGTCAATGGGATCATCGCCAGTCACCTCGATGTCCGCGGTGAGGTCGCCGCCCGCCGCGCGTTTGACCACGTCGAGCAGGGCGGCCACCTTGTGCTGGTCTTCTTCGGCGCGGCGCTTGACCGACTCTTCCAGCTCCACCTGGGCGGTTACGTCGCTGGCGAATTTCACTACCTTGGATACGCGACCGTTGACGTCGTAGATCGGGTTGTAGGTGGCCTGAATCCAGATGACCTTGCCACCCTTGCCAATGCGCTTGTAGCGGCCGCCGTCGAACTCGCCCCGATTGAGCTTGGCCCAGAAATCCGCGTATTCCTGGCTGGCCGCGTAGCTGTCTTCGCAGAACATGCGGTGGTGCTTGCCTTGGATTTCCTCCAGGCGATAGCCCAAGGTTTGCAGGAAGTTGTCGTTCGCCTTGAGCACGTGTCCGGCCAGGTCGAATTCGATCACGGCCTGCGCCTTGTCCATGGCATCGACCTTGCCCTGGTACTCGGCATTCTGCTGGCGCGAAGCGGTGACGTCGGTGGCAAACTTGATGACCTTGTACGGCTTGCCGTGGTCATCCATCACTGGGTTGTAGGAGGCGTTGATCCATATTTCGCGGCCGTCGCGCCCCAGGCGCTTGTATTCGCCGTGATCGAACTGCCCGCTGGCGAGCTTCTCCCAGAACTTCTTGTAGGCGGTGCTTGCCGCGTACTGGGGCTCGCAGAACATGCGATGGTGCTGGCCCTGGACTTCGTCCAGCGAGTAACCCATGGCCTTCAGGAAGTTTTCGTTGGCGTTGAGAATCTTGCCCTTCAGGTCGAACTCGATCACTGCCTGAACGCGATTGAGCGCCGCGCTCACGGCCTGCAGTTCCTCATGATTGAGGACTGCTTCGGAAATCGCTTCATTGCCCATGTGACTAGCCTCAGTTTCCAGATCGCGCAGAATGGCCGCGCACCATTGATGATGGTTGTCTCTGGAGTGGTAACGGCCTGCCCGGATGCTGCCAGCTGCGTCGTTCCCCGGTCATTCCCCTATCGAGTAGGCGCGGTTCATGGCAGATTCCTTGCGCGTTCCTTACGCAACGACCTGCTTTTTACCGCTGGCTACAACCCCCGTGTCGGAGGCTTCGGCATTCCCGGGTAGAACTTGATAGAGGGCGCCTGGCAAGTGCCTTGGCTGACATTGGAGTGTGATGTTCGTCACGAATTCGCGGTTTTAGCGTACTGTTTGGTACATATAAGGCGGGCATGTGTCAGTTGGCACGCTTCGGCGCGTCGTGCGTGATGGAGCGGTGAAAGCACGCGCGCGCGTGTCGGTTTGCGTGATAGTCGCGTGCAAGATTCCTGGGTTCAGAACGTTCCCAGGAGCATGCCTAGCGCAATGATCGCCAGTAGCGCGATCACGGCGGGCAGGATGCCCGTGGCCACGATGCTGCCGTAGCTGTCGCGATGGCTGCAGCCGCACAGCCCGAGAAGGGTAACGATGGCGCCATTGTGGGGAAGGATATCCAGCGTGCCCGAGCCCACGGCAGCCACACGATGCAACAAGGCAGGGTCGATGCCCGCTAGTTGCGCCGCCTGCATGTACGTGTGACCCATCGCGTCCAGCGCAATGCTGAGGCCACCGGAGGCGGAGCCGGTAAGGCCGGCCAGTACGTTGGTGGCCACGGCCAGGGACACCACGGGGCCGCCAGGCACGGCCAGCATCTGCTCGCGCACCAGATGAAACGCGGGCAGGGCCGCGATGACACTGCCGAAACCTGCAAGGCAAGCCACGCTTAAGGCTGGTAACACCGCGGCGTGCGCGCCGGCATCCACACTGTCACGAACGCGCTGCAAGCGCTTTCGGTGCAGCGCCAACAACAACAGGATAGCTGCCGCAAGGGCCACGATGACCGACCACACTCCGGCGACGGATGCCACGGACGTGCTTCCCCATTGGGGCAAAGCGAGATAGGACAACGCCAGGCGGGGAAGCACGAGCAAAGACATGGTCAGGTTCACGGCGGTGACCGTGGCGAGCGGCAGAAAGGCTGCGAATGCCGTGGGTGCTGAGTGGCTGGCTGGTGCCGTGTCTGCTTCGGCCAGATCGAATTCATCCGCCAGCGCTGCCTGCGGCCGCAGTGGCGGTATGTCCACCGTGCCGGGGATGACATGGCTATCGAAGCCTTCACCTTTCCGACGCAAGCGTCGATGTTCAAGTGATAGCCACAGCATGCCCAAGGCGAGCATGATCGCCGCCGCGACGCATCCCAGGCCTGGCGCAGCGAAGGGCGTCGTGCCGAAGAAGGGCATGGGTATGGCGTTCTGGATCGCAGGTGTGCCCGGTAGCGCCGTCATGGTAAAGGTGCTGGTGCCCAGTACGATGGCGGCGGGCATCAGGCGGCGGGGTATGTCGGCTGCGCGAAACACCTCGCGCGCCATCGGCACCAGCACGAAGAAAGCCACGAACAGGCTCACGCCCCCATAAGTGACCAGCGCGCCGGCCAGCACCACGGCCAGCATCGCGCGCTCCTTGCCGAGCCATCGGATCATGCTTTGGGCGATGACGCGCACCGATCCGCTGTCATTCATCAATTTGCCGAAGATGGCGCCAAGCAGGAACAAGGGGAAAAAACGCGCGAGAAAATCGGCGGTGCCGACCATGAAAAGCTGGGTCCAACTCGCCAATAGAGGGAAGCCGGCAAACGCTGCAGCGACCAGTGCGCAAAGCGGGGCCAGCACCAGCACGCTCCAGCCGCGAAAGGCCAGCGCGATCAGCAGCGTCAGCGCCACCAGCAGGCCAAGCAAGCCCAGGGCGTCAGATGTCATAGGAAAAGGCGTCGATGTCGAGCGTGGGGTGGTGACCCAATTGTTCCCCGTGCTGCGCAAGGAACTGCTCGGCCGCTGTGCGTCCTGCATCGCGCAGCATGATCAGGAATGGCCACTCGGCATTGAGCTTGGAGGAGTCGCTCAGATCCAGCGCCATGTCGCGAGCGATGCGATGCATGCGCATATTTGCCCAGCGCGCGCCTTCGCCGCTGCCTGGGTCGCCAGCTTGGCGTAACAGGGCGAGCATGCGCAGCTCCTTGAGCAACACGGCATTGAAAGACACCTCGTTCACTCGGTTGAGGATGTCGCGCGCCGATCGCGGCAGGTCGGCACGTGCCACCGGGTTCACCTGGATCAGGATGGTGTCCTGGGAGGCGCATTCACGCACCAGCGGCGTAATGGTCGGGTTGCCGGAGTAGCCGCCATCCCAGTACGACTCGCCGTCGATCACCACGGCATGAAACAACGTGGGCAGGCACGCTGATGCCAGCAAGACATCCGGTGTAATGTCCGCGTTGCGAAAGACACGCCCTTGACCGGTGCGCACATTGGTGGCCGTCACGAACAGTTTGATCGGCCCCTGTCGCAGGTGTTCGAACTCGATGCTCGATGCCAGGATCTCGCGCAGTGGATTGACCCCGCTTGGGTTGAGGTCGTAGGGGGAGAAGGTGCGCGACGCCATGTCCAGCCACTGGAAGAGTGGCGAGTGATCCAGGGTCCAGCGTCCCAGCAACATATCCAGGGGCGTGCGGCGGAAAGGGCTGAGTAGCGCCGTGTCCGAAACTTTGCGCCAGAACCGCTCCAGGGCGTGCCGCGCGCCATCGGCGCCGTCTTTCGCGTAGCCATGCACGAGCACGGCGGCGTTCATGGCGCCGGCTGAGGTGCCGGAGATTCCCTCAATGCGCAGCCAGGGTTCTTCGAGCAAGCGATCGAGCGCCCCCCAGGTGAAGGCGCCATGTGCACCGCCGCCCTGCAGTGCGAGGTCGATCATCAGTGGATCTCGGCGCATCAGGTACGTGCCCGGACGTGCGGGCTGCATCGGCCAGGCGGTCGATACGCGAGCTGCGCGGCTGGGTTCGTCATGGCACCTCCTTGATCGGCGGAGTCACTGTGCCCGCCCGAAGGTCAAGGCAATGTGTTGCGTTGCAGCACGTGAAATGAGAAGGCACTGGACGCGCCCGATGACGGTTAACGCATACCGGCAGCAAGCGCGCGCACGGATATCGCGCACGCGGAGATTGATGCCGATCAGTACGAGGTGGCGCCGTGCGGGTTGAGATCGACATGTCGCTGGGCCATGCCGCACGGGGCCCGGTCTTCCATCACGAGTTCGACTGGGGGCCAGTATGCGCAAGGTCAACGTTGGGGCGTGGATGTACTTTCTGGGGCTTGGATTGGCCCTGGCGGCGATGACATCGACCGTGCGCGCGGTGCCTGCCTACGCGCGGCAGACAGGGCAGGCATGCGTGGCCTGCCACTTGAGCTTTCCCGAGCTGACGCCTTACGGGCGCATGTTCAAGCTCAGCGGCTACACCTTCGGTAAGCGGCAAGATCTGCCGGTGGCCATGATGGCTCAGTTCGGCGTCACCACCGTGCGCAATAACCGTGACGACCAGGGACAGCAGATCGTGCCCAAGACCAACCAAGTGGCGTTCTCCGGCGCGAGTCTTTTCGTGGCCGGCAAAATCAACGATCACGTGGGTGGCTGGGTGCAGTGGACTTACAACAACCTGTTCGTCAACAGCAGTGGCCAGACCGTGGGGCACAGCGGCATCGACAACACCGACCTGCGGGTAACCGGTAGTTCGGCCAACCCGGAAAGCACCGATCTTCGTTGGTTGTATGGTCTAACCGTCAACAACAACCCGACCTTGCAGGACGTGTGGAACAGCACACCGGCCTTCGGCTTTCCATTCACCCTGCCGCCCAATGGCATCTCGCAGATCGCCAGCACCATGCTCGATGGCGGGCTGGCTCAGCAGGTGGCGGGTGTTGGTGGTTACGTGTTCTGGAATCGGCAGGTCTATGTGGAGTTGTCCGATTACCAGACCGCGGACGGTTTCTTCTCGCCGCTGCGCAAGGGGCAGGATATCCACACGCCCGGCGGCGTAACTCGACTGGAGGGCTTCAACCCCTATTGGCGCATCGCTTACAACCGCGAATGGGGCGCCAATTCCTGGATGATCGGCACGTACGGGGCAGTGTTCCACGTGTACCCGGACAACACGATGCCCTATACGCCCACGGATCGCTATCGCGATATTGCGTTCGACACCCAGTGGCAGCACATCAGCGATCCGCACACCTACAGCCTGCAATACACGCACATCCATGAGTCGCAGGACTATCGTGCCAGCTACCCGGCCGCGTTGGCGGGTGCGCCGATCGGCGTGGGTCCAACGCCCGCCAATCGCGGCGATACCTTGGTGACCGACAAACTCAAGCTCACCTATTACTACGAGCGAAAGTATGGCGCCACGCTTGCCTTGAATCGCACACATGGCACGGCTGACATGGGTTTGTATGGCCCGGGCTCGGTGTCGGGCAGCCTCAATGGCAAACCCGATACCACCTATTGGGTGGCGGAACTGGATTACCTGCCACTGCCCAACGTGCGCCTGATGTTGCAGTACTACGACTACGTCAAGTTCAACGGTGCGGGTAGCAACTATGACGGCTCGGGGCGTCACGCCTCGGATAACAACACCTTGTTCGCCAATGTCTGGCTGGTGTACTGACATGAACATTCGATGCGCAAGCGTGCTGAAGTGGGCGACGTTGGCCGTGGCGGCCTCGTTCATGGCAACGACGGCGGTGGCGCAGCAAGGTGATGCCGCCGAGCAGGCAGCGACGAAACTAGCCACCCAGGTGTGCATCAGTTGCCATGGGCCGGCGGGCCGAAGTACGTCGCCTCTGTTTCCGCGATTGGCCGGGCAGCAGCAAGCCTACCTGGTCGCCCAGATCAATGCCTTCAAGCAGGGGAGTCGCGGCGAGAAGGAGGCTCACGACTATATGCTCGGCATGACCACGCTGATCGATGACCCCACGGCCGCCGCGCTAGGCAAATATTTTGCGAGCCAGACGCCGGCGGCAGGCGAGCCTGGCGACGCACAGCGCATGGCGCGTGGAAAAAAGCTCTTCGAGCAAGGTATCGATGGCAAGGTCGTGGCCTGTGCGAACTGCCATGGGGCACAAGCCCAAGGCAATGGCATCATTCCGCGGCTCGCGGGGCAGCATGCGGCTTATGTGGTGCACCAGCTCAAGGTCATTCAGGGCAACCTGCGGCAATCGCCTGTCATGCACGGCATCATTACCCAGTTGAAGCCCGATGACATGACGGATGTGGCGGAGTATCTGCAGTCCCTGCCGTAGTGCCGATGGATGGGCCCTAGGTACAGCGGAAGAGCGCCATGAAGCCGAAATCCATGTGCAGCTGCATGTGGCAATGAAAGAGTGACAGGCCCTTCTGGTCGGCGGTGAAATCCACGTCCATCGACTGATAGCCGCCCAGCATGGCTACGTCTTTGATGATGCCTGCGGTGGGTTGGTCCGCGATGCGGGTGATCTCAAAGCTATGGCGATGCAAATGCATCGGGTGGATATCGTCGCTGGCGTTGTGCATACGCAGGCGATAGCGCTGCCCGTGCCGAAGCTCGAACAAGGGCTTCATCGCCTTCATGTCGAAGGCCTCGCCGTTGATCGTCCATCGGTTGAACCCTTCGTTGACCGCGTTTTGCTTGGCGAAGGTCAGCTCGATCGTCTCGTCCACGCTTGCCGGTTGCGCGTGGGGCAGGGCAAATCGGCGGTAGTCCCACCTGTGGTCGGTCGGCTTGATCCACTGGGGTTTGCCCTGCCTGCCCGCGTACTCGATCACGATGCCCATGCCATGTGCGCGATCGTCGTCGTCCAGGTCCCCCATCACCCATACGCCGGGGTGCTTCATCTCTACCGTGGCGCTGATCCGCTCGGCCGTGCCCAGCCAAAGCACGGGTACTTCGATGGGGTGCGCCACCGGGCTTCCATCCAGGGCGAGTACCTTGAAGACATGGCCGGGTAGCGCCAGGCTGCGTATCTCCGTGGCGCTGCCATTGATGATGTGAAACATCACCCGTTCACCTTCCTTCACGCGGATCGGCGCGCCATGTCCGAGCATGCGTCCGTTGATGGCGAATGATCGATAGCCCACTTCGTAACCGTGCGGCATGCCCGTGGCCAACGACTGCTTCATGGCCGTCTCGCCGCGTATTTCGAGGGAGGTGTCCCGGGTTGCTGGAGCCAGGAAATCCATGGCCATGTCGCCACCCTTGCTGAAGAATGGCTCGAACTCCTTGAGCACCAGGAATACTTCGCGATCGAAATCGCCAGGCTCGCGATTCGACTCGATGTACACGGCGCCCACCTGGCCACTGTACTGGCCCAGCCCAAGGTCGCTGCCCGCCACCATGTGCGAATGGTAGAAGCGCAGGCCGGCAGGCCCTGGCGTAAAGGCCAGGCGGCGCATGCCGTGCGCAGGGACAAAGGGTGTGCCTTCTTCTGCCGCACCATCCACATCGGTGGCTACCGTTTGGCCATGCCAATGCAGTTGCTCCGGTCTATCGGTGTCGTTGTACACGTCCACCGTGACGGGCCTGCCTTCCTTCATGCGCAGCAGTGGCCCGGGAAACTCGCCGTTGTAGGTGGTGGTGGGCACGATACAGCCGGGGGACAGTTCGACCAGGCTGTGTGCGATCCGTAGCGTGTAGTCCGCCCTCGAGGCCAATGCGGTTGGGCGGGTCGTTGGTCCCGGGGCATTCTGCGCGAAGGAAAGCGAAGGCGTCGCCAGGGCGGTCAGCCCGCCGAGCTTGAGGAATGTTCGCCGCTGCATGGGCTTCATCCGAATGCGCTCCATGGGAGCGGCCGCCGTAAGTATAGGTCGGCTGGCGGTCGGGTGCAGTTGGATGGGCGTCTGAGGGGGTGTCTCAGGGAGGGTGCTTGCTGCGCCGCTGCAAGAAGTGCCGAGGCGCCGCGCCGGCCGATGGTCAGCGACAGCTATAGCCCCCGTCGACGACCAGTTCGCTTCCGGTCACGAACTTGGATTCGTCCGAGGCCAGATAGACCACCGCCCAAGCGATGTCGTCGACTTCCCCAATGTGGCCAAGCGGGTGCAGCTCATCCAGGGCCTTGCGCTGTTGGGCGAGGTCGCCACCTTGGGCTTGCACGAAATGCTCGACCATCGGTGTCCAGATGAAGCCCGGGTGGATGGAGTTCACCCGGATACCTTCCTTGGCATAGAAGAGCGCGTCCACCTTGGACATCAGCCTCACCGCGCCCTTGGAGGCGTGGTAAGGCGGAACGTCGGCGGCGCCGACCAGACCATAGATGGAGGACAGGTTGATGATGCTTCCGCCACCCTGAGCGTGCATGGGTGCGTAGACATGCTTGGTGAAGAAGAAAACGCCCTTGACGTTGATCGCCTGGACGCGATCCCATTCCTCTTCGGAAAGCTCGTGCGTAGGCTTGTTGGCCCCCGATATGCCGGCATTGTTCACCAGTACATCGATGCGGCCAAAATCGCCCAGAACATCGTTAATGGCCTGCCGCACCTGCGGCTCGGATGCGACATCGGCGTGATAGTAGCGAACGTTGTTTCCAAGCTGGCGCGTCAGCGCATTCCCCTCGGTGTCGAGAACATCCACGATGGCAACGCGAGCCCCCTCCTGCAACAGCCTTGCGGCGCATGCCGCGCCGATGCCAAGCGCGCCGCCGGTCACCAGGGCGACCTTTCCCGTGAGTCGATTCATGGCAGCCTCCGGCGTCACCGAACGAATGCGTTAGTAGTGGTCTCTGGTCGCGGCTTGCTCGATACCATGGCTGGTCGCGCCTGATTCGGTGCCATGGCCCAGCGCGGCGAGGCCGTCGTCGAGTAGGTCGGCAATGCCTGCCGTTCCAAGGAGATAGTCGACCGTCCGTGCATTGAACGAATCGGCTGCTTCGCTCCTGACGCTTTCCCAGTCACTGGCAGACAGTCCGTTTCGCCCTGTCCAGGCGATGGCGACCAGATCGATTTTCTCGTCGTCGGACAAGTCACCCAGGAACGAGCGCAACTCCTGGGTGAGTGGCTCATCGAGATAGTCCCGCTCGTGTTCCCTGAGTGCATCGAAATCAGCGTCGTCCAGTGGGTTGGGCAATTCGTCCTCCTCGCCCGAGAACGACATCATCGACTGCGCGTCGTACTCGCGTAGCTTCTGAATGAGAAAGCGCACTGTCTCGGTCGACATCGTCAGGTCGACGGCGGCAGCTTCATCGGTCGTGTTGGTCTTGAGATCGTTCATGGGGGCTGCGCTCTTTTCGTGCAGAAGCGGGCTGAAGCTATCGCGCGATACGGGTGGGTGCCCCGATGGCGTGGCCGGCACTGTCGCGTGAGGCGAGCGAACGATGCCGCGATGCCGGTTTGTCGTTCTGCCAAAGGGAGCGACACCAGCATCCGCTGGTCGGCCTCGATGGTATTGACGTGGATCAAGAAGTGCTTGGCGTTCGAGTGGTGCTCGATTTTCTCGGTCGTAACATCGGTTGACCCGCGTCAATACCGACAACATGGCGATGGCTATATTGAACGACGCTCGCCAGGCAATGGTCTGCGTATTGCTTGACGCCTTGCGAGTGATCTGGACGCTCCTGGGGCGGCAATGCGGCTCCTGGTGACGCAAAGATGCCGCGGAGGCCGGCGGTGATTCGCGCATCGCGAAATATCTATCCCCGTGCTGGCCTTGTTGTTTCGGCATGAACCTCGACGTTGGGGGTGCGTAACATGGCGCTGATAAGTGAGGGGCGCTTCCTGAACAGGACGGATGCAGGCGAACGCTTGGCCAAGGCATTGGAGCCCCTGAAAGGCAAACACCCTTTGGTGCTGGGCATCCCGCGAGGGGGCGTTACCCTTGGTCGAGTCATCGCCGATCGATTGGGCGGCGACTTGGACGTCGTGCTGGTTCGCAAGCTGGGCGCGCCCGGCTATGAAGAGTTCGCGGTGGGTGCTATCGATGAATCGGGCCATGTGCAATTGTCGGAAGACGCAGCCCAAGTGGGCGCGGATGCTCGCTACATCAAGGAGGAGGCTGCCCGTCAGCTGGACCGTATCTGGCAACGACGCCGGCTTTACAGCCCGCACCACGCAGGCAAGGCGCCGGCGGGACGCGTGGTGATCGTGGTGGACGACGGGCTTGCCACGGGCGCAACCATGCGCGCGGCGTTGACGGCGGTGCGTCGCCAATCCCCGGCGCGGCTCATCGCTGCCATTCCGGTAGCTTCCCCGCGAAGCCTGGCGTCGATCCAGGCGCTCGCGGATGACGTGATCTGCCTGGAGGCACCCGCGGACTTCCGGGCGGTAGGGCAGTACTACGAATCCTTTCCGGCGGTGGAGGACAGCGAGGTCATTCATTTGCTGCAGCGTGGCGAAAGTGCCGATGCCTTGCCCGAAGGTTTCCAGAAGGCCATGCAGTTCAAGATCGACGGCCTGGTTCTTGAGGGCGACTTGCAAATGCCACCGCACGTCCGTGGCTTGGTGATCTTTGCGCACGGCAGCGGCAGCAGTCGCCGCAGCTCGCGCAATCGCTATGTGGCGGGCGTGCTTCAGCAGCGCGGGTTTGCGACGCTGCTATTCGATCTGCTGAGCGCCGATGAAGACCGCGACGTGGCCGATCGATTCGACATTGGCAAGTTGTCGCGACGCCTCGGCGAGGTGCTGCGCTGCATGATGAGAGACCCCCCGTTCACCGGCATGCCGGTGGGCCTGTTTGGCGCCAGTACCGGGGCGGCGGCGGCCCTCACGGTGGCCGCGGCCAATGATGTGGTCCAGGCAGTCGTCTCCCGCGGCGGAAGGCCCGACCTTGCCGGTGCGGACACGTTGCGTCGCGTACACGCGCCCACCTTGCTCTTGGTAGGCAGTGCCGATCATCAGGTCATACCCCTCAATAAGGAAGCGCTACGAGTCATGCCAGACATGGCCGAGTTGGTGCTTATTCCGGGGGCGACACATCTATTTGAGGAGCCTGGTGCCTTGGAGCGTGTCGCCGCGTTGGCGGCCGATTGGTTCGCGCATTGGCTATAGCGCTGCGTGGCGACCATGTCCATCACCGAGCGAAGCCAGTTGGACGCCATCCGGTCGCAGGCCGTTCCGTTGAATGGCGACGCGGATGACTATGACGCCGTCGTGGAAAGGGCGGCGCGTTGCGCGGTGGTGCTCATCGGCGAGGCTACCCATGGAACCCACGAGTTCTATCAGATGAGGGCCGATATCAGCCGCAGGCTCATCGCCGACAAAGGATTCGACGCCATTGCGGTGGAGGGTGACTGGCCCGACTGCTACCGATTGAACCGTTATGCTCGACGGCAAGGTGACGATGAAAATGCCGCCGCGAGCCTGGCCGAGTTCCAGCGATTCCCGCGATGGATGTGGCGAAATGCGGTGGTGCTGGAATTTGTCGACTGGCTGAGGTCGTACAACGCATCGTGCGCTCCGACCGCGCAAGCGGGCTTCTACGGGTTGGATATGTACAGCCTGTATCGCTCGGCCGATGCGGTGATCGAATATCTCGAAAGTGTGGACTACGAACAGGCCGCCATTGCGCGCCGCCAATATGCCGCGCTTGACCATGTGCGTGATCCCCAGCGCTACGGGTACGAGGTGGCGATGGGCTTGCGACCTGATTGCAGTGCCGCCGTACGCCAGCGGCTTGCTGAGTTGGTGAGGCGCTCGACTGACTATCGCCAAGCAGGTGACGTAGATGCGCAGGATGCCTACTTCTTCGCAGAGCGAAACGCGCATGTCGTTGCCAATGCAGAGTCCTACTACCGGGCCATGTTCGGGGCGCGCGAAGAGAGCTGGAACCTCAGGGATGCACACATGGCGCAGACACTCTTCGCGCTCCAGCGACATCTTCAGGGTAGGGGCCGGGCCGGGCGCATGATCGTTTGGGCACATAACTCCCATATCGGTGATGCAAGAGCCACCGAAATGTCACTTGCTGGAGAGCACAATCTTGGTCAGCTCGTGCGTCAGGCTTCACCGGAGGGTTCGGTCTTCCTGCTGGGCTTTACCACGTGCACGGGAACGGTCATGGCGGCCCATGCATGGGGCGAGGAGCCCGAGGCCCAACCCGTCACCATGTCGGTACCGGAGAGCTATGAGCACCTGTTCTACCGCGCCGGCTTGGAGGCTTTCTATTTGCCGTTGCACGGCGCGGTAGCCAAGGCGCTGGAACACCCCATGCTGGAGCGCGCCATTGGTGTCCTGTATCGCCCGGAAACCGAGCGGCAGAGCCACTATTTCGGTGCGTGCCTGCCCGCGCAGTTCGACGCCGTGTTCCATCTGGATGAAAGCCGCGCCATCGACCCACTCGATTGAGGCGTATCACCCCTGTTTACTCAGTTCGCCGTCACCCATGGGATAGCCGACGGACTGCGCAAACAGCACTTTCTGTTCCCAGTTGAGCCCTAAGCGCTCCCACAGTGCCTCCCTGTCACAGTGGTGGAACCAGCAGGCAAGGTGTTCCGTGGCGCAGTACAGATAAACATGGGCAGCCATCATCCCTGTGTCGACATAGACATAAGATGCCTGTGTTTCCGGGTCTTGCAGACCGGGCTCGCGAAAGCCGGCGGTATGGGTCAAGCGGTGGATATCAGCCACGTACACCAGATGGAGCGCTGCGTTTGCCTCCTCAGTGGCTTGACCCGGCGACATGGCGTAGATCCGTAGATCGTCCTTGGTGATGCCGATCAGTTCGTGCTCCAGTGGACTGAAGCGGTATGCGCCGGCTGGAGTGAGGACATAGATGTCCACCTCCTGTGAGTTGCTGGCTGAAGCGGCCGTTCGCCCGCTAAGGCCAAAAGGGCCTTGCCGCCGATTGATGCCGCAGGCTGACCAGAGAAGATTCGAAATCGTCTGCAACGGCAGCGCCGCGGAGGCGATGGAGCGCTCGGTTCGGCGCCGTTCGAGTGCCTCGTGGAGAGTGGCCGGGTGCTTCGCCGGTATCGGTTTCGGCAGGGCGATCCGCATGCTGTCCGGCGCATTCATCGTGACCTCGCAAGGGGCGGCCTTTGAGGCATGGCGGCTTGGTCGTCACGGCAGAGGACGACTAATGACCACGCATTCGTCGAGCTGGCCATGGCTGATGTCACCGCCAATTCCCCCAGCCTCGCTTGTGGTCGAGGGTGGCGCGACCTACGGCAAAAAAAGTCACTCGACAATGAAGGTGATGCGCAGGCAGACGCGCCATTCCGTAATGCTGCCATTCGCCGAGGTGCGCACTTTAATGTCGCTTACCCAGGCGCCCTGAATGTTCTCGATGGTCTTGGATACCCTGGTCAAGCCGCCCTGGATCGCATCTTCCAACCCCTTGGACGACGCAGCGTTGATTTCGATGGTTTTGGCGATGGAGTTCATGACGCCTCCTCGTGAATGGTTCCCTGTCAGGTTGCTTGCAGAGGGTGAATAGGCTATGCCGACGCCGATGGGTGTTGTTGATGGGGATCAACAAGCACGTCGCTATCGACAGACGGGATAGATGCGTTTCGTCGCGTGCGTGTCCGTGCAAGCGCGTAAAGGCAGGGTGGCCGGCGAAGGAGCTACGCCATGGTGGCCTTGAGCACCGTCCTGAGTTGCCGCAACGGCAGCGTATTGATCACATCACCGCGCTCAAGCCAGCCGCGACGGGCCTGACCAACGCCAAAGCGCAGATGGTTAAACCCATGGACGTCGTGCGCGTCGCTGGATATCGCCAATCGCACGCCTGCATCCTTGGCGAGGCGACAGGCCGTGTCATTCAGGTCGAGACGATCGGGCTGTGCATTGATTTCCAGGAAGCAGCCGCGATCCTTGGCATGAGAAATCAAACGCTCCACGTCGACGTCGTAAGGAGCGCGCTCTTCGAGCAGGCGACCGGTAGGGTGGGCTAGGACGCTGAAGCAAGGCTGGTCCATGGCTCGCAGGATGCGTTCGGTCTGGCGTGTGCGAGACAACCGGAACTGACTGTGTACGGCCCCGACGACCAAGTCCAGCCGGCGGAGAATGGAGGGTGGCAGGTCGAGCGAACCGTCTTCCAATATGTCCACCTCCACACCTTTCAGCAGGACAACGTCGTGTTGCCGGTCGTTGAAACGATCTATTTCATCGATCTGTCGCGCGATGTCGTCGGCGTCGAGTCCATGTGCGACCGTGACATGCTTGGAGTGGTCGGTAATGGCGATATAGGACAGCCCCGCCTGTTTCGCTGCGCGGGCCATTTCCTCCAGGCTTGCGCGGCCGTCGGTGGCCGTGGTGTGAACGTGCAGGTCGCCACGCAGATCGTCGATGCCGATCAGGTCGGGCAGTCGCTGTTCGGCGGCGGCTTCCAGTTCCCCTCGGTTCTCCCGCAACTCGGGCGGAATAAAGGGAAGGTCGAGCGTGGCGTATACCGACGCCTCGGTGGTGCCGGCGATTCGTTGGTCGCCGCGATAGACGCCGTACTCATTGATCTTCAGGCCTCGCTTCTGGGCGAGCCGCCGCAAGGCGACATTGTGCGACTTGGAGCCCGTGAAGTAGACCATGGCTGAACCGAACGACTCGGCCTTGACCACGCGAAGGTCAACTTGCATACCGATTTTCAAGAGAACGCTCGATCGCGTCGTTCCCTTCGACAGCACCCGCCCTATATCGGGGTATGCAAGAAACGCCTGGATGATCGCCGCGTGGCGATCGCCGGTCGCCAGCACGTCCAGGTCGCCCACGGTCTCTCGCTGTCGGCGGTAGCTTCCCGCAACGGCGACGGCTTTGGTCTCACCGGATGCGACAAGGTATTGCACAAGCGCTTCTGCTTGCTGGCTGGCGTCGATAAGCTTCCAGCGTCGCTCGGTGGACAGATAGGTCGATGCTGCTTGAAGCAGAGCCGACTCACTGCGCGCGCCGAACCCCTCGATGGCATGTATGTGACCCGCTCGCGCCGCATCGGCCAGTTGCCGGGCCGAACGGATGCCCCCGGCCTTGTACAGGCGAACGGCCTTCTTGGGCCCAATGCCCGGTATGCGCAAGAGTTCACGTAGGCCGCGGGGATGGGTGTGGCGTAGCTTCTGTAGTAGGTCGCATGTTCCGGTGCGCACAATCTCGCCAATTTTCTCCGCCAGATCCTTGCCGATGCCGGGCAGGGCATCGAGTGTCTTCACATCCTGCGCCATCTCGCCGATGGGTTGCGGCAAGGCGCCGATGACACGAGCGGCGTTGCGATAGGCGCGAATGCGGAACGGGTTGGCTTGATCCAGTTCCAGCCAATCCGCAATTTCATCGAAGATGGCGCCAATGGCGGTGTTGGTTACTGGCATGGCACTTGATGGACGGCTTTGGCTGACGGCTTGGGGTGTGGAGCCTGGGGCGAGCGCGCGGCCTTAGTGCTTCACAGGTGGTGACGCTTATTGCGGTTCGTGGGGAGCGTCTCGGCGGTGGGTGCGCGGGGAGCGTATGACATGACACTCCCTGTGGGTGGTGGCATCAAACATCCTGATGCTTTGTTGGGCATTGATATGACTCAGTAAATCGGAGCAGTAGGCACGTAGGGGGGGGCTCAACGGTCACCCGGATCAGGAGGTGGGCATCTCCAGGCGCACATCGCCAGCGTCCGGTTCGCCGCAGTGCTCGAGCAGGCGGGCGCGAACTAGGGAAGCAAGCCTTAAGGCCTCATGCCAGTGGTCGCTTGAGGCTTGAGGAAGCACAGCGTTGGCGATGGTTACCGTAATGGGGGACGGTCGAGGGAGCCATTCCCCGTCTGGAAGTACCGTCCGGGTTCCGTTGAGCGCCACCGGTACGATGGCAAGGTTTGCTCGCGCCGCCGAGAGAAAGGCGCCCAGTCGAAAATGCAGCAGTCCAGGCATGCACCGGAAGGTTCCTTCAGGAAAGAACAGCACATCGCGTTGCCCGTGCTGCACGTTATCAACGGCCCGCGTGCTCGCCTGGATATCCGATCGCGCCACGAACGTTACGCCAAGGCGGTTCAGTACCCAGCCCAGCACGGGCTGGTTGGCCAGCTCCTGCTTGGCCAGGAAGGTCACGGGCCGCGGCAGCGCGCAAAGCAGGGCCAGGGCATCCACGTAGCTGGCGTGATTGCATACGAAAATGCAGGGCTGCGGCGGCGGCTCCGCCACCATGTTGACCTTCACGGGGATGCCTGCGGCACGGCTCAGTGCACGCAGTGATCGCCGCACGAGACGCCAGCGCGTGGCGAAGGAGAGAGGGAGCGCCAAGCCAGCAAGCAGCAAGGGTGCGGCCAGGCAAAGGAGGACCCAGGCGTATATCCCGTAACAGCGGAAGCCTAGGCGATGAGTTGTGCGGCGGAGTCGGTCGCGCTGGGCGCGAACGAGCGCTTTCAATAGGCGCAGTCGATCCGGTATCTCCAGTCGGCCACTTTCGTAGGCGGCCTGGCAGGCGGAACGTCGCAACTTGCCGCTGGAGGTTTTGAGAACCGTGCCGGGTGCGGCCAGCACGACATCATCGGCGGGCGCGCCCGCGCTGGCCTGCACCGCCGCATTGACGGCATCTCGAAGCGCGTCGCGGAGCGCTGGGTCCGACTGGCGCGTTTCGGCGACCACGATCAGCCGCTCCGTGCCCTGGCTGCGCGAGCCGAAGGCGGCCACGCGGCCACGCCGTATGCCGGGCACGTTGCCGACCGCCTGTTCGATGCTTTGGGGGTGAAGATGCTGGCCCGCGCGGATGATCACGTCTTTGACGCGGCCGGTGAGATACAACTCGCCCGCGAGGAGAAAGCCAAGGTCGCCCGTGTCGAGCCACGGCCCGTGAAACAGCTCCCGCGTCAGCACGGGGTTGTGGAAGTAGCCCTTGGTGGCGCATGGCCCTTGAAACTGGATACGGCCCTGTTGGCCTTCGGGAACCGTACGATCGCGCTCATCCACGATGCGTAGCTCGTGCTGTGGCAGCGGCGCACCGCAAGAGACGAAAGCCAGCGAGGGTTCGGTGGATTCCTTGGTGACGATGGCTTGGCCCAGGCGAAGAAAACGCTCCTGATCCACCCTCAGTACTTTCACGCCTCGACCCGGGGGAGGGAAGGTGAGGCCGAGACTGTTTTCCGCCAGGCCATACACCGGAAGCAGCGCCCCGGGTGAAAAGCCCTGGGGCGCAAGCCGAGCGATAAATCGCTCCATGGTCTCAGGAAACACCGGCTCCGCCCCGCAGAAGCATACGCGCAGATGGCTGAGGTCCAGCCCTTCGAGCGCTGTCTGCTCGATGCGATGCATGCACAGCTCATAGGCAAAGTTGGGTGCCGCCGAAAGGGTGGCACGGAAGCGATGCAGTGCGCGCGGCCACTCATCGGGATGCAGAAGAAACGACTGGGGCGGCATCAAAACCAATGGAATGCCAAAGTACAGGCTGCCCAGCCACGCGCCAATCAAACCCATGTCGTGGTAGAGCGGCAACCAGCTCACGAACGTGTCTTTCGCCGAGGCGTCGACCAGTCGCCCCATGATCCGGATATTGGCGAGCAAATTGTCGTGGCTGAGCATGACGCCCTTGGGGTCGGCCGTGCTTCCAGAGGTGTACTGGAGCATGGCGAGGTCATCTCCGCGATGAGACATCGGTTGAAGCGGTGCCCCTGTATCGCGCAAGGCGCCAACCGTCCAGAGACGTTCCACGCCGCCGGCCAAGGCGCCCATGGCGTGGCGGTGCTCAAACAAGATCGAGGCGACGATCATCAGGCGCGCATCGCAATTGCGAAGAATGCCCCCTTGTCGCCGCCAATACTCCCCCAGTTCGTTGGCTCGCATGGGAGGGTATAGCGGCACCGGCACGCCGCCTGCCAGCATCACCCCAAAGAAGGCGATCAACAGATCGGGTTCCGTGGGAAACATCAGTGCCACGGCCTCCCCGGCGCGCAAGCCCGCATGTTGCAGGCCACCCGCGGTTTCGCATGCGGCCGTGTATAGCTGTGCATACGTAAGCTCGATGCCATCGACGTCGCCACCGGCAAAATGGACGTGCGTTCGGCCGGGGTGCTTTTGGGCATGCCATGCGAGCACGTCGGGCAATGTCGATGCGTCGTGAGGAACGGGAATGTCGCGGTCCGTGGGTTCAACGACGAACCCCGGGGTCGCAAGGGTGGTTGGGGCGCGCAAGGCGGAAAGTGCCCTGACCAAGTCCCCTGGGGTTTGCGCTTCCGCCGCCAATCGTTCGGGGAAGGTGACATGCAGCCGCTTTTCGAGCCGGGCGAGCAGCTCCATGCGGGAGAGGCTGTCCAGGCCGAGTTCGCGATCCATGTGGGCATCGATGCGGGCCACCGGCATGGACGCTTCGTCCGGGTGTAGCTCCCGCAAGAGGTCCGTGACTTCCTCAAGCACGGCAGCGTTCCGCGAGGAGGCGTCATTGTTCATCTTGATCTGCCCTGAGACTGCCATGGCATCAGTGGGGATCTCATCAATAAACTGCGGGCTCTGCGTGATATTGATGTGGCGCAACGGAGGCGCGATCTCCCGTCATGAGGAGCGTGACGGATCCCTGTCGGGGCGACTGTCTCCAGGGAGGGGTTGGTGACTAGGGGCGCGCTCGCGAAGACGACTCGTCTATAAGAGGCGATGACGGTCCGGCGCGATAGGCGCGGCGTTGTGCGTCAATGGCCGCAGCTGTCACCTGAGGGGCGTCGGACGGCCGTCCACGTGGAACTCAGCCCATGCTGCGTCTGCGCGGCCCATAAAAAGGGCGGCGACAGTGAGTCGCCGCCAAAACCACTCGCGGAAAGAGGGGGAACCGCAATCAAGCCCGAATAGGTTTAAGCCGCTTGGCTTTGCAGAAGTCGTGTCTCACACGCCTGCCGGTCACTGCTTCCAATCGGGATTGTGCGCGGCTTCAACGCCTCCGGAAGTTCTCGCTTGAGGTCGATGATCAATAGGCCGTCGCGTAGGTCCGCACTCACGACCTGCATATGCTCGGCGAGCTCGAAGCGACGTGCGAACGGTCGGTTCGCGATTCCTCGATGAAGAACTTCACCGGCATGGTCGATTTTGCGTTCGCCCGCGACAGTGAGCAGGTTGTTCTGCAGCTGAATCTCAAGGTCATCGCGAGTGAAGCCGGCGACAGCCATGGTGATTCGATACTGATCATCACTGATCTTCACCGAATCAAACGGCGGCCAATGGTCGGGCTGCTGAGTTCGTGCGGCTGTCTCAAGCAGATCAAACACTCGGTCGAAACCAATGCTTGACCGATGAAGGGGTGAAAAATCGAGCACAGTGCGCATGGCCATATCCTCATGAAAGCAACATGGAAGTGGACTGTCACCGCGCCGCTTGGTGCGGCGACTGCCGAACCCGTGGCGATCGGCGGGGCGAAAAGATAATCAGTCTGAGAAGGCTGGCAAGAGGGTCTTTGGTGGCGATTTATTTTCTGTTTAACCGAGTGCGTCGACGGCTGTGGATACGCTTCTGGCCAGCGCCTTATCCTTGAAATACGCCATTGCGCGACTTATTGCGTCGCACCTGCCGTCATTGGGTGGTCAGCATGGCGATATGTGAAAACTGTATCTATTTCGTTCCGGATCGCATCAACCCCGAGGCTGGCCTGGGGCGCTGTGGCGTATCACTCAGCCACGGCTATTTCTTTCCCGCGGAAAGCCACGTCTGCGCCGATCACAAAGCGGTCATGGGGCCAGCCGAGTTGCTGGGCAAGAACGCGGATGCGTTCACGATGGTGCGATCACATTGAGAGGGTGGAGCGAGATAGTTTGATGGCGGCCCAAGCTGTGCGTTACGGAGCCAAAAGCGTCAATCAGAATTCGCACTGCCGCCTAAAGGCCATATGCGGAGCGCGCCTGGGCGAAGGAGGCGAGGACTGCCTTATCGGCGCGCTCGCGCAATGTTCTGACTTCGATGCCGCCGGATTGCCCGTGTAAAGGTCCGGGCGTGGCGGTTTGGCTCATTCATGGCATCCAACCGCCGCCCTACAGCGTATAGCTATCGAGAGCTGTATGGGTCGCGGCGCGTCATGTAAAGCGTCCTGGGTGGGGCACTAGCCGAGAGCTTAGATGCTTCGGGCCCAAGGCCTCGTTTTCACTACTGGAGTTGATACATGGATCAGAAGGTTGGGGCACTGGCAGCGCGCCATCTCGCAAACGCAGACGTCTCCATTTCACGGAAGATTCGTAGCCGAATTCTTCGCGGCGGCGATCGTTTTCACGCAAACGACAATATCGCCGCGTTCATAGAGGCTGGGGAGATGGATCTTCTCCGGCAGGAAGTGGCTGAGAAAATGAGGGGTGTTCTCGAAGCACTGGTCATCGATATCGATAGCGATCACAACACGCGAGAAACGGCCGAGCGCCTGGCCAAGATGTACATCAGTGAGGTGTTCGCGGGTAGATATGATCCTGCGCCCAAGGTAACGGAGTTTCCGAACGCTGAGCAGCTAAACGAGTTGATGGTGGTTGGCCCCTTGCGTGTGCGCAGTGCGTGCTCCCACCATCTGTGCCCGATCATGGGGCGAGTGTGGATCGGTGTTCTCCCGCAAAAGGATTCGAATCTTATAGGCCTTTCAAAGTACTCCCGACTGGTGCAATGGATTATGTCGCGCCCTCAGATCCAGGAGGAGGCGGTGGTTCAGGTCGCTAACCTGCTTGAGGATCGTCTTAAGCCTCAAGGATTGGCTGTGGTGATGGAGGCTGATCATTACTGCATGCGATGGCGCGGAGTGAAGGATGACGAGGCCCGCATGATGAACAGCGTGATGCGTGGTTCATTTCTTCAGGATGCATCACTCAGGTCTGAATTCCTGGCTCTGCTGCCTTCCCGCCGAGATTAACGAGGAGCCACTGGCAACCCAGCCTTCGGCGAAGCCTTTGATCAGATGTTGTCCAGATTGGCCAGCAAGGTCTTTGCATTCGTCGAAAGTGCGGACCTCATCTCCGGCTGCATTCGGTCCAGTTGTTGGTAGGCCATGGCTAATCGGGGGTTGCTTCCAAGCAATTTGCGATGCCGGCCCAGGAAATGCCAATAGAGCGCGGAGAAGGGGCATGCGCGCGCACCGGTACGTTGTTTGGGGTCGTAGGGGCAGCGCAAGCAATAGTCGCTCATTCGTTGGATATAGGCGCCACCGGAGACATAGGGTTTAGTGGCTAAAAGACCGCCATCAGCGAACTGGCTCATTCCCACCGTGTTTGGCAGCTCGACCCATTCAAAGGCGTCAATATAGACGCCCAGGTACCACTGATGTACCTGCCAAGGATCGAGCCCTGCCAGCAAGGCGAAATTGCCTATGATCATCAGACGCTGGATGTGATGGGCGTGGGCGTGGTGTAACGACTGAGTAATCGCTTGGTTCATGCAGCTCATTCGCGTTCGTCCATGCCAAAACCAGGCGGGTAGATGCCCGTTGTGGCCAAAGACATTGACGCGGTCGTATCCAGGCATCTGCGCCCAATAGACGCCCCTAACGTACTCTCTCCACCCTAGAATTTGTCGAATGAATCCTTCCGCTGATTCCAGTGACACTCGACCCTCACGCCAGGCTTGCTCAGCATGCTGGACGACTTCGCGAGGCGACAGCATCTTGGTGTTGAGTGCGAATGACAGCAGCGAATGAAAAAGCCTCGAGGCCTGGCTGCTCATCGCATCTTGATAGGTGCCGAAATACGGAAGCGCCTCGGTAATGAAGCGATCCATCTGTTGCAGCGCCTCCATACGGTCCTGAGGCCATGGAAAGTTGGCCGCGTGTGGGTCGCCGAAGCTCTGTATGTCGCTGCGTTGGATCACCTGCCACAGTTCGCTGTGGTCATGGAGTGGGCGGGGGTCGCGAGGCTCACTCGGTTCACCGCGCCATGCCTTGCGGTTATAGTGGTCATAGTTCCATCTGGTGCCGACGGGTCTGCCGTCAGGCTCCATCAATACCGAGTGTTTACGGCGCATGGCGCGGTAGAACGACTCCATAAGCCAGCGTTTGCGTTGACCGAAATGCTGTCGAGCCTCGCTGCGAGTTGTGTAGAAGTGTTCGCTGTCGACCATGCTGCAGCCGATGGGCAGGCCTTCGGCGTAGGCGTGGAGCTGTTGGTCAATACGCCATTCGTCGGGCGCCTGATATTCGAAACGCGAGGCCTTGTGCTGCGCCAGAACGGTGTCGAGATTGTCAGTGAGGCAAGGCTTGTTGTCAGGATCGTCAATGGCGAGGTAGTGGACACGATGACCACGTGCACTAAGTTGCTTCGCAAAGCATCGCATGGCAGCGAAGATCGCAATGATCTTTTGCGCGTGATGCAGGACGTAGTCGGTCTCTTGGCGAACCTCCATCATGACGTAGACGACGTCGTCTCGGACGCTCTCGAACCAGGTATGCATCGGGTTAAGCTGATCGCCAAGAATCAAACGCACCGAGGTCACGGAATGCGTACCCCATGGTCATTATTCGCTAGAAGAACTCCGCGCCGCGCGGCAGTGCGCGACGAGGACCATGGGTCACTTGTCGGTGTTCGCGACGTGGTGCTCTCACTGGTTGGTCGCACCAACTGGTGTTGCTGATAGCTGCTCCTTGGATAGCGATAGACGCTCGGGAGCGGTAACTCACGGGCCTCTTGGAGCAACCCGGCGTCGGCAAGTTTGTCGGGTGGTAATGCCGTCCCGCAGATTCGTGCATTTTGGCCGTTAGCCCAGAACGAAGCGTGGTTCGCTGGCGCCCCGGTGTGAGGGGTTGAGCAAATTGGCCGGCGGGTCTTGGGCGGCATGGAGAGTATCCGGTGATTGTGGTCTATACGTTGATCGCTTCGATTTGGATCCCTCGGTCATCGGGCCATGCGCCTGGTGTTTTCCGAGCGAGCATATGGCTGATTTCAATGAATGGAGAAGGCTTCTTTGGAATTCGGAGCACCATCCAATCTATCCCGCCTCAGTGGATAAGCCTGTTTGTTACACAGGGCTGCGTCGAGTCGCGACCTTTGGTTTCGCTATGGGAGCCGATGGTTGCGCCAGCGCGCTCTTGTCTGGCGTGCGCTCAAGTCGGGGCAAACGTTCCCGGCGTCCTGTCGCGGACTTCGCCATGCCGTATTCCCGCCGTTAAAAACACTGCATGCAGATTCAATATGTTCACTGGGGACTCTTGATTCCGTGATCTGTCGGGAAAAGAGACGCGTGCCTGGATCCGTGCCCCGCGCGATTTTCGTCTCGAATGGCCGGATTCCGTCCTACGTTGTTGATGACGCCCTGGTCGATGGATCGACTGTGGAGGAGACATGCTGATTTGCCACCAACTACCCACGGAGGCGGCGAGGCATCGCAGAAGGTACGGCATTGGCCTGTGGGGTCATGATCTGCGACGGGCTCACCAGGCAATCGTTGGATTGCCTGCTATTCCTGAATCAGCGGTGCAATCTGCGTCTTCATCACTCGGAACTGTGCATCGACCATGCGTTGGTTGGGGTCGTGGCCGACCTCGTCGAGCAGAATGTATTGTTTGGCTGGCGCTTGGATACGGTCGAAGTACGCCTTGGTCACGCTCGGCATGGTTAGCAGGTCTTCTTTGCCCTGAATGATGTAGATGGGCATGGGGAAGGTCGTGCCAAGGCCAGGCAGGTCAATACGGGAGAGCATGCCATCACCCTTTGAGCCAACGAATCGCAGGTACGAGTAATCCTCTCCGGCGGTATAGGCCGCGTGGTAGGCATCGGTCTCATATTGCGGTGGATACTTCCACCAGGCCTCCGGCGCGGGCTGGGTGGCTTTCGCCTCGTAACGGCGGGTGATGCGCCGTACGATGCCGAAGGCGCGCGGGTTTGCCCAGGGCGGTGCACCAAGGGACTCAAGCGCAGCCGTCGCCTCTTTGTCAGCTGCTGCACGTGTCAACTCCAGGGTGCGTTTGTATGTGGCTTCCTGATTCGCTCGATACTCGACCAACTGCGACGTGCCCTCGTAGGCAGAGAACAGTTCGGGCTTCAATTTCAGCATGTTGACTGCCAGGGCAGACCCCCAGGAGCCGCCGAACAAAATCACTTGCCGCTTGCCCAGGTGGCGTGACGCATAAGCGGCAACTTCTACGCCACCCCGTGCCATTAGGTCCATGGTGAGTGGCTGCGTGGCTGGGTCTGGGTTTTTCCCGAACGTTTTGCCGCTGCCGCGCTGATCCCACTGCACAAGTGTGAAATCCTTCTCCCACGAGCCGTAGATGTTTTCAGCAAAAGGCGTTGATGGATTGCCGGGGCCGCCATGTACCATCAGGACAACTGGGTTGCCGCAGTTCGCGCCGTGAATGGTCACCCACTGCTCGATCCCGTCAATGGGCAGGAAGCGTTCTTCCGATATCTTCATGCCCGGCTTGCAGGTCACGGCGTCGTGACTTGCAGGCAATGGCAGGGACGCCAGCAATCCTGCGATCAAGCCGGTCGCCGTCAGCCACTTGTTCATATACCCCCCAAGGCCCGGATAGTCTGCCGCTGGTACACCCTAAAATGGGCCGCGTGCGAAGCGCGTGGGCAATAAGTCATGGGCGCGCCGACGGACGCTTTCGCTGCATTCCTCGCTCCCGAGCAAAGGAGCTCGAACAGGAGTATGAGGTCCTGTTAGGGGTTCGCGATCCAAGAGTAGTGAGCGTTCCGGCGGCTATTCAGATAATGGAGCGCACCACGCCACCGTCCACCCGAACGGCCGCGCCGGTGGTGGCCGAAGCCTGATCCGACGCGAGGTAGACGCTCAGATTGGCAACCTCATCCACTGTTGCCAGGCGCTGAATCAGCGAAGTAGGGCGGTGAGTGGCAATGAAATCACGTTCGACGTCAGCCTGCGAGATACCCTTTTCAGCAGCGATCTTTCCAAAAAAATCGCCAACACCTTCGGATCTTGTGGGGCCGGGCAGGATGGCATTGACGGTGACGCCTGTCCCGGCCAGAGATTCGGCGAGACCGCGCGACACGGCGAGCTGTGCAGTCTTTGTCGTTCCGTAATGAACCATTTCCGCAGGGATCTGCACACCCGATTCGCTAGAGAGAAACTGAATTCGGCCCCAGCCACGTTTGGCCATTCCCGGCGCGTAGTGCCTTGCGAGGCGAATGCCGCTCAAGACGTTCACTTCAAAGAATCGAAACCAATCTTCATCAGGAATATCAAAGAAGGCCTTTGGTTCGAAAATGCCCAGGTTGTTGACCAGAATGTCCGTTGCGGGCACTGCCTCGATAAGCTCCTGCGTACCCTTGCTTGTCCCTAGGTCACCGGCAACACCAGACACCTTCGCGTGGAGCACATCCTTGGTGATGGTGGCGATCGCGTCGTCCACGCGTTGCTGGGTTCGGCCTGTGACAACGACCCGGGCACCGGTGGCGGCGAGGCCTTTTGCGATGGCGAGTCCGATACCCGCTGTCGAGCCTGTGACAATGGCGGTCCTGCTGCTCAGGTCGATCTGCATGGATAGTTCCTCTTGGGGGTGCTCGATCAGATTAACTATGGGTGCGCGACAGACCCGCAGGCCTTGCGTGAAAACGCGCGACACGATTGTCGCAGTCCCACTAATTCTGTCGCATTAACTTTCGTTAGTTAAACCAGTGAGTTACGCGACATCTCTCTCGATCGCCGTAGCTCTGATGGGAGGGTAATGACCCAATTAGCGGGACATGCGAAAAAAATGACCAAATAAGCGGACATGGACGCTGCTCGGGTTAGGTGCCCCGCTTTATCTGGGCGTACAGCTGTTCTTGCTCGTGAATGATGCGACCGACATTGACCGGGAAGCGCTGGCGGTTTTCCGGTAAGGCGTCATAAGCAAAGTAGATCTTGACGATTTCGCGCAGTCGCTGCCGCATCGCTTGACGGAACATTCGATCTACGTCCGACGCTGAAAGGGACTTGCCTTGTCCCAGCATCAACAGGCGTAGGCGCTCGTTCTCTTTCGCACGGTAGGCTGGTTCCAATTCGGTTCTCAGGTAGCCGACCACCGCCGCGAGGAAGAAGCTGCGGCACGTTGTGAGCTTCAATTCCTCCCCGACTGAGGTGCTCAGTTCCCGGTTTGCGACTTCGACCGCCTGGGGTAAATTGCCGTGTCCACCATTCAATAATTGCCAATAGAGCGCGGACATACATTCGTACAGGCCCCTTACTTTCACCTTGCCGTCAAACCCGATTAGCGCTGTAAATGGCGCGTGTCGCGAGGTGATTTCAATGGAATCCAAGGCGTTGATCCCATGGCAGGCCGCGCCCACCAGCAGGATGCGAAAGCGGGCATGCAGGTTGATTTCGCCCAGGAGCGGTGCGAGCTGCTTCCAATATAGGCACTTGGTACCGCCATTGCCGTCGGGACCGGCAATACCGTCGTTATCATCATCGGCCGGTGCAATACCATGGGCTTCGATGTGCACGATGGGCACTTGCCCCATGGTTTTGAGGTCTTCCAGTGTGTCGTAAAGGGCGGCGAGTACTTCAGCGGCGCAATGGCAGGGGCGATGAGTCACACCGCACTTGTGCCAAGGTCGAATGACGTTCGCGAGATCCGTTCCGGTTTGGCGCTCGTCGGCCGGTAGCCATTCGATGATCACGACATGATGCGCACCCACCTTGGTGCCTTGCTGGGCGGCATCGTGTCGCCGCTTGGCTTCACCCATGGCGATTTCTCCGCCTGGATAATGATCGGCTCAACATGCGGCGACTGAAGCATGTGCAGGTCTTATATGAAATGAGAAGCATGGGTATCGGCAGATTGGTCTGCTTCTTTATGACTCATAACCACGCAGGGCAACTCTTCAGCCGTGTGTATGCATGCATACGTAAGCGGATATCCGGAGTTACGGTTTGCGCCGATCAATCGCCGATTGCAGCGCGCGCTCAAGCCTCGACAGGACCTCTTGGGCGTCGCGGAACTGTCCAGTTCGATTTGCGTTTTCGCTGTTTGACTCTTTTTGGGCGAGAAATTCGCGCCGATACTGAAGACGCTCGACCCTCTGAAGGATGGCGACTTCCGCAAACTGCGAAAGGCTTTCACCTTCCGCCAAGCTCAGCTCGGCGAGACGCAGAACTTCTTCGCTAATTGAGACAGGTGACGTACCCATATCCAACCCTCGATCGAGCAACTGCATTTTCGGTGGTGCATGAGGTACAGATTACCGGCAGCGTGCCCTCCTGTTGAACCTCCATTCGCTAAATGCCGATCATTTCGACGATTTTTGCAAACGCCTACTTGGCTCATCAGGTACACATTTCCGGTTGAGCGCAAAAACAAGGCTGACTTTCGCTAGATCGCCCACGCACTGACGGCATCGAGACGCCGCACAATTGCAAGTCGAACTGCATGCACAAATCGGTTGCATGAAATGAGCATCTTTGACGCCCGATATGTGCATCTTTGACACCCTATATATGCATCCTGGGCGCCATAGATGCTCATCTACGACATTCGTTCAAAAAAACAACAGCCTGCATGGGTTTTTTGGGGCTGGACAATCATGGCCTAACTGGCGTAGTTAGGAAACATTCGCCTCTTGAGCCGGAGCGACAGAGCACTGCTCCAGGCTTGGGGAGGAGTCTTTCGTGACTGGGCCCGGGCTCACTCTGACAGCCGGCGGCGCGCCGGAGAGAGACTGACTGATCTTTTTGGATTGGTTGAGACCGCAGTACAGATTGCAAGGTCGTCACTATCGCAAGTGAACGAACAGTTGACTGACTTAGCCTCGGCCTGTCTGCAGGGCGACGACATCGTTTCGGCCTGATGCGCCGCGAAGTGAAGCATGGGCTGCTAGCTGGTCATGGCAGAGCTCACCTCGCCTAGGCGAGACGACGCCCCGTGCAGTTGCCACGGCCACGCAGATCGAATGCGCGCGGCATCAGTACGGCCTGGACCCCACATTCCCATATCCGCACGAACAGCAATGGGAGGAATGCCTATGCACTAATCCTGGGACTAGAAAAAAGAAACCCCGCATGGCGATGCGAGGCTCTTAGAGGCGACAGTTTGTTCCTGTACGACCTCAGTTCTATTCCCTTCCTTTATTGAAGTCAAGTCTCTTCGTGCCCTTGTCGGCGCGGGGACGATCCACTGCACCTCGAATATTTTGGAGGGAACATGAAAAACCGTTCAAGCATACAGCGCGAGCACGCCGCTTTTGAGCCGGGATCGCGGTGGGTTTTCGATAAACAAATCGTTCAAATCGACGGCATTGTCTCCGGCAGCACGGTCAGTGTGCGAACTGAGGCGACTGGTGCAATAAGTCTTGTGCCCATCGCTGCATTAAAGCCTCTGCCTGCGACCGAACCAACACGAGATGTGCAATCGATATCGCCCGTTGAATGGCAGCGCATCCTGGCCATTGCTGACGATGTCCGGCAATTGGCAGAGTTCCCAAGAATTCCTGGCGAACTATTGCGTCAGATCGCAGCGAAGCACTACATCAGCGTGCGTCAAGTCCAGCGATTGAGTGCCCGCTTTCGGATAAACCCACGAACATCAGCGTTAGCCAAGCGAAAGAGTGGACGTCCAAACGCTTCCTACCTTTTAAGTCCCGCCGTCGAAGCGGTCGTTTCGCACGTGATACAAAAGTATTACTTGCGACGAGAACGTCACAGTGAATCCGAGATTGTTGAGCGTGCGAAATCCATTTGTCGTCGTCTCAACTATCCACCCCCGTCGCGAGGCGCTGTCCGGCGTCGCATAGAAAGCGGCCAAGGCTATGACAATGACCTGCGTCGATTGGGCGGAAAACAGGCGCGTCAGCGCTGGAAACCGCGTGTCGGTCAGTTGTCTGTGGACACCCCCTTGGCGCTTGTACAAATCGATCACACGCGCCTCGACGCCATGGTCCTCAGTGACGATCGCGCCGAAGTGCTGGGCCGCCCTTGGCTGACAGTTGCCATGGATGTGAATACTCGCGTCGTGCTCGGCTTCTATTTGTCGATGGATGCGCCGTCATCCGTGGCGGTGGGCTTGTGTATTTCCCATGCTGTCCTGCCCAAGCCGGAGGATGCTCGCGAGCCAGGCCTGTGGCCCATGTTTGGGAAAATGAAAGAAATCCTGGTCGATAACGGCAAGGACTTGATTAGCGACGCTATTCGGCGCGGCTGTGAAGAACATGGAATCACGCTTCGAACGCGTCCGTTGGGCGAACCGCATTATGGCGGGCATATAGAGCGTCTTATCGGTACCTTGATGAGGTTGGCTCATGCGGTGCCAGGAACCACATTTTCGAACGTCAAGAGCAAACAGGACTATCCCAGCGAGCGAAAAGCAACCATGACTCTGTGGGAGATGCATGCATGGCTGGTTCAAGCGATATCTCGTGTCTACCATGTGCGTACCCATCGCATGCTCGGCGTGCCGCCATTGGTCGCATGGGAGCGAGCCTGGCGCACTGATGCGGGAGAGGTCTTTCTACCTCCTGTGGTGGCGCGCCCGGAGGAATTTCGCCTGGCATTCCTCCCCTTTGTTATGCGTCGGCTACAGCGTAGCGGCATTCAATTTAAGCAGAGCCGATACTGGGCCGAGTCACTCACCTGCTGGATGCACCCTGAGCAAGTAGTCCAGGTTCATTATGATCCGCGGGAGTTGTCGCGCATCTGGGTGCGTACGCCCGACCACCACACGATCGAGGCCCTGGCGATCGCTGGCCCTGCGGCCGGGCAGCCGCGCCTAGCCAAGCTGAATGAAGCGGAGCGCGAGCGCATTGACGCTCTACGCGATGCTGGCTTTGAAGCTACCGCACGACTGGAGCGTATGGCGGCCTCCGCTACACGCGCCGAGCAGCGCCGTCTAGCAGCGAAGCCCAAAGTGCCAAAGCGTGAACAGCCCGGCAACGTGGTTACGGGCATGGGAGGTGGCAACGCGGTCGTGCCGTTGGCCCCGTCTAGCGTGACGATCAAGAGGCTGCCCTAATGACAACGAGCTATAGCCACCTCCTACCTGAGGCAATCGAAGCGCTCGAATTGCCGGCGGAACTTCGGGTGCGCGACATTCTGGGGCGACGCTTTATCGCTCATGAGCGTCTCAACGCCATCTTCAAGTACGTCGACTATCTCATGTTCCGTCCGCCCCGAACACGAACCGCCGGTCTCATCATTGTTGGTGCGCCGGGCGCTGGAAAAACAGACCTTCTCGAGCAGTTGCGTGATCGATACCCGCAGGTTCCCGCAAGCCGCGGAGCAGTTGCGAAACGGCGCGCCTTACTTTTCTCCATGTGTGGTGTTCGAGAGGGCAGGGGCCTTTACATCCGTATGCTCACGGCCTTTGGACTCCCCAATGCTGCAGGTTATACCAGCAGAGAGCGAGAGCAATTGGTCTTGATGACAGCGCGCGCGTGCGGCTTGATGCTTCTTCTAGTTGATGAGATCCAAGACGTACTCAACGGGACGCGACCACAGCAGAGGGCAACGCTTGAATCGCTTCGCTTTCTGATGAACGAACTTCGCATCGTGGTGGTGTTGGCTGGATCCGAGGAGGCGGAAATCGCTATCAAAATGGATGAGCATCTCAGCGCACGCCTTGGCCTAAGGCACCTACCACGGTGGGAGGCGGATGACTATCTCGCCAACTTTCTTGCGGCCTTGGAATCAAGCCTGCCGCTTAGGCTTCCCTCGAGACTTCATTCGGATGGAACGATGAAGTTGATTGTCAAGCTTACGGCAGGACAGACCGATGCGATCGTGACTCTCATTTCCAATGCGGCAGCCCTTGCCGTTCTATCAGGAAGCGAGCGAATTACACACACACTTTTGGAGCGTGCCGTCAACGAATTTCCGGATCTCGCCAATGACACCGTCGTGACGGAGACTGCATATGGCTAAGCAGACATCCGTAGAGCAGGACGAACGATGGTGGGTGCATGGACCTACGCATGATGAAACACTGCATTCCATTACGGAGCGCGCTTGTCAGTGCTACGGCTCAGAGGGGCACACTTTGCGCCGGAGAGTATGGCGCCGAGCCACACACTTGCCTGGCGAAGACATCGGCCTGGATGGAGTCGGCGCTCGAGAGATCTGCATTTTGGCTCGCGCGATTGGCATTGCACCACGAGAGCTATACAGACACCGCATGGCGGACCATCCGATGTTGTTGCAGGAGGATCAGCGGCGAGCCTATTGCCCATCGTGTTGGCGTGAAGACGCCAAGGCAGGGCATCCGCCCTCGTTTAGGCGCGCGTGGATGGGTGTGTTCACATTGGAATGCCCTTCTCATCGACAGCCCCTTCATTGGGCGCCTTCTGGAGTGCCGCCTGCAGATCCATTTTCGAATCGCATGCTGACTTGGCCGCCGACGGCTGAAGGGCGTGACCTAGTCCGTACGGTCACTCGTTTTGCCAGCGCCATGCGTGGCGCTCTGGAAGGAACGACCACTTGGCCATGCGGGTGGCGAGGGTCACCGAGCATGGCCAGGGCGATGCTAATGCGCGCAGTGGTCAACCTCGGGAAACTGCCTGAGCACCCTCCGTTTGCGAGTATCGGCTTTCCAGCAGAACTTTCGCCTTTCGTCGGGGTTCCCGCGCGACGTACCGAACCGTTGCAAATATCCCCATGGGAGCAGGTTCGGGCTTTAGGGCCTCCGGCCTGGCGACGCGCTGCGTTCTGGATGACGGCGCGTTATGTCATGCCTGCATCACGTAGGCCGCCCCGGCCCGAGGGGCTTCCCATGGAGCCGTTTGCAGCACTCGATGCACAATGGGGAGGCGTTCGTGAAATCCGAAACCTTAGGCGAGTGCAACGTTATAGGGACGCTTTGCGCGCCTCGACACGGGCCCTGGAAATTTGGTGGGGAGATTAGGGTCGCGAGGGAGGGGCGCCGCACCAGCGAAGGGTTGGACATCTAAATTGAGACCTGAGCGCCAATAAGGGCTCTCTCATCAATCGGCTGGGTGGCGCACTCACCAGCATTATGAAAAAAGGTGGCTCGGGGTGCCGAAGCGCCCCGAGCTCGCTCGAGCCAGTGGATGGCGTGCCAACTCGGTCCTAGGCGGGCCGGCGACTGGCCTCTACACCTGACTCTAGTTTGCGCGAGACGTGTTAATAGGCGATCTAAGCGATTAGGACGCGTTATCGCGCCTATGGCGCGCCTGCGCCGCGCCTGCCGCTGCATGATCAGCGGGCCGGATCGCCCGTCATGGAGGGGCATTAACCTACTGGAAATGTCCACACCGTGAAGGAGACTGCCGTTGGCTTGTCCGGGTAAACGGTTGCCAATACCAGCGCCGTGTTCAGCCGATCCAGGAATGCTGTTCTGGCAACGTCGGAATCCGCAATCTATCTTCGATCGCGGAAACGTTCTGGCCACTGACTATGGCCCACTGATGGCCCTAGGTTCGCAGTCACGAAACTCACAATGTCAACCGGCGATTCCGATCGACGCCAACGCATTGAGGGGGACCTTGCAACTCTCATTCGATGATGGCCAGCCTGGCATGGCGCGTTAGGTAGCGTACGGACTCCAGCCAAATGATGCATGTCATCATGATGGATGACGCGAAAAGCAGGGTGGTGATAGTTGGGGTACCAAAGCCCAGCATGGTACGTAGAGCCGGAATACTTATGGTGCTGGCGAGCATCAAGGCGACGCCGCCGAGCATGCGCAGGAGCCAAGGGTTGTCGGCCAGTTTTCCCCGCCACAAGGCACGGTTGAGATCGTGGTTGGCAAGCGTCAACAGGAACACTGACACCAACAGGCCGGCGAAAACGGCCGCACGCCCTTGCTCGGCACTCATGCCACGCTCCAGCCCGAACCCGTAGCCAAGTAGCAAGATAGCAGCAGGGCCAATGCCCTGCGCGATGCCAAAGCCCAGGTTGATGCCACGAAAAGGCGATTCGCCGATGGGCCGCGGTGGACGCAGCATGATCGTAGGCGAGACCTTTGCCGATGCAAAGACGATGGAGCAGGCCGGATCGATTAGTAGCTGCAGCAGCACGATTTGCACCGGCATCAGCAGATTCGGCCATTGCAGCAGGCTGGGCACCAGGGCGAGCGCCACGATTGGAATGTGCACCGCCACGACAAAGCGGGTCGCCTTAGTGATGTTGTCGTAGATTCTTCTTCCTTGGCGAACTGCCACGACCAGGCTGGCGAAGTTGTCGTCGAGCAAAACCAAGGCCGCCGCCTCGCGCGCCACGTCGGTACCCCGCTCGCCCATGGCGACACCGACATTCGCTGCTTTCAACGCGGGCGCATCGTTGACCCCGTCCCCGGTCATGCCGACAACCTCGCCCTGTTGCTGAAGAGTCTTCACCAATCGCAGTTTCTGGGCCGGCTGCACACGCGCGCAGACATCGACATGGCGTAACCGTTCGCCGAGTTGCTCATCACTTAGCGCTTCGACTTCCGCGCCAGTGATCAGCTCGGGTGCAGAGCTCAATTTGACCTGGGCAGCGATGGCGCGTGCGGTGGCTTGATGATCGCCGGTCATCATGATGACCCGGATGCCCGCGCTGTGACATTCGGCGATAGCGGCGGCAGCCTCGGGACGGGGTGGATCAATCAGCCCGACCAGCCCAATGAAGCGGTAACGGAAGCCACGCTGGGTCGCCGGCCAATCGCCATCGCCGCAGGTTCCGGCCCCGACGCCGATGACACGCAGGCCGCGGTTCGCCATGCCGTGCACCTGGTCGCTCAGTGCGTTTTGCTCGGCAGTCGCCAGGTGGCAGAGTTCGAAGATCGCCTCGGGCGCTCCCTTGGCGCTGAGCAGGAACGACCCAGCTGACGTTTCGTGGAACGCGCGCGTCATGGCGAGAAGCTCAGGGTCCAGGCCGTATTCCTTGACTGGCACGGCTTTCGTCAGTGCATAGGCGCTCGCTTCGAGCCGTTCGGCACCGAACGAGCGAATGGCCTGCTCCATCGGATCGCTTGAGTCGATGGGGGTCGCCAGCAGCGCAAACCGCATGAGTGTATGAAACTCGGGCGGCAGGCCTGGCGCATCGGCACGAAGGCTTTGCCGATCAGCGTATAACTCGGCGACCCGCATCCGGTTCTGTGTCAAGGTGCCGGTCTTGTCCACCGCAAGAACGGTGATGGCGCCCAAGGCTTCGACGGCCGAGATGCGGCGTGTCAGCACTTTTTGCTTGGCAATGCGCCACGCGCCGAGCGCAAGGAACACAGTCATGATGACGGGAAATTCCTCGGGCAGTATTGCCATGGCCAAGGCGATGCCCGACAGCAAGCTGTCCACTAGGTCCTGCCGGCGCCATAGCCAGTTCATCAACCAGAGACCGACGGAACAGGCCATGGCTGCCATCGCAAACAGCCGTATGAGGCGCCGTGAAGCGCGCTGGAGCCCCGAGGTTACCTCTATCGTCGAGACCAGGGCCTGCCCGATGCGACCAAGTGCCGTGGCGGTGGCTATCGCGGTGACCCGCGCCAGGCCACGACCTTTCGTTACCACCGTGCCAGCAAAGACGCCGCTTTCGCCGGGTTCGGGAACTTTGCGAACGGGCAACGATTCTCCGGTCATCAAGGACTCATCCGCCTCCAGGTGACCGCTGACCAGCGTCGCATCGGCGGCAATGCGATCGCCCTCGCGCAGCGAAAGCAGGTCGTCCACGACCACATCGGCGGATGGGATGCGGGTTTCATGGCCATCGCGAATGACGCGCGCCTGTGGCGCCGACAGGTCGCGTAGCGCTTCCAGTGCCCGCTGCGTCTTGCGCTCCTGCATCAGCGTGATGCCAATGACCAACAGCACGGACATCAACAGGAACATCGCCTCGGCAAGATCTCCGAGCACCAGATAAAGACCTGCCGCGATGAGCAACATCAGGAACATCGGCTCGATTAGCACGTCGCGCGCGATCAGCCACAGCGATTTCGGCTTGCTGCCGGGCAGGGTGTTTGGGCCGTACTGATCCAGTCTTGCCTTAGCCTCCGCCTGGCTTAGGCCAAGATCGCGAGGCGGCGGGTCTGCAACTTTCATGATGCCACTCCACGTCACCGTGCTTCGATACTTCCCGGCGCCAGGCTTTATGGAAGTGAAGATACGCCTGTAGATGCCATTTTCTATTAGGCGCCCTAGAGCGAAGGGCCGACTTGAGCTGAATCAATCTGGGCGTCATGAACGGCTTGCTGCCTGCCTGGCTGATTCACCCCCGCGCGGCACGGGTATGTCGCAAAGTCAGTTCAAAGCCATCTTCGCTGCGTATGGCGCGGATGCAACCTGACAGCTATGACGGCGTGACCAGGAAATCTGGTTTCGCTCTCGAGCTGTCTGGGTTGACCTTGTCAAATCGCCGCATGAGTGCCCGTCGCGCTCTTCGCCTGCGCGAAATAGACGTTGGCGTATGCGGTGGCCCGCAATGAGCAGATGAATATGCAATGTTGATTTTGATCAACATTGCATCGGTTCGGCGACAGCATGCTTCGTCGAGTGTGGAGGGGCCCTGATCAAAACGCCTGCCCACGAATCAGCGCCAGCACGATCGACCACGCAGTGCCCAATGAGGAGAACGCAAATGCGCCTCAGGTCCGCCATGTCCTTAACCACCCTTGGTCTCCTGCTGGCCAGTCAGGCTTGGTCTCAGACGGCCTTGATGAAACAGGCGCAAGGCTTGTTCAAGCCGATTCCCACCAGTGCGCCCAGCCTTCCGGACAATCCAGCGTCGCCTGCCAAGTTGGCGCTGGGCAAAACGCTGTATTTCGATCCCCGGCTGTCCGAGAGCCATGCCATCAGCTGCAACTCTTGCCATGTGATCGGCATGGGCGGGGTCGATCTGCAGGAGACCTCGCTGGGCCATCGCTGGCAACATGGTGGTCGTAACGCTCCGACGGTCTACAACGCCGTATTCGACGTCGCCCCGTTCTGGGACGGACGTGCCAAGGACCTTGAGCAGCAGGCGGGCGGTCCGCTGGTGAATCCAGTTGAGATGGACACGACCGAATCCCACGTTGTGGAGCAGCTCAAGGGTATTCCGGGCTACCAGGCGTTGTTCGCCAAAGCCTTTCCCGGCACCAGCGACCCCATCTCATTCGACAACGTGAGGAGGGCCATCGCGGTGTTCGAGGCTACGCTGATTACGCCCAATGCTCCGTTCGATCGTTATCTGCGGGGTGATGAGAAAGCACTCGATGCGACGCAGAAGGAGGGACTATCGCTTTTCATTACCAAGGGATGTGCCGGCTGCCACAACGGCATCAATGTCGGCGGCGACAAGTACGCTCCCTTTGGCGTCGTGGAGCGGCCAGGGGCGCAAATCCTGCCACCTGGCGACAAAGGGCGCTTTGCGGTGACCAAGACAGCCAGCGATGAGTACGTGTTCCGCGTGCCGCCGCTGCGAAACATCGCGCTGACGGCACCCTATTTTCATTCGGGAAAGGTTTGGGATCTGCGGCAGGCCATCGCCGTGATGGGAAGCAGCCAACTGGGGGCGACGTTGTCTGACGACGAGGTCGGCAAGATCGAGGACTTTTTGAATGCACTTACGGGTCAGCAGCCGGTCGTTACTTTGCCGATTCTGCCGCCCAGCGTGGCCACGACACCGCAGCCAAAGCCTTAGTGGTCAAAGGAGCGCCCACGAACAAACCCGGACGCCGTGACATCCTGGCCTGCGATCTCCACTGGCGGATCGCCCTTTGTCGTGGTTGCCGCTTACGTGCTGGTCCATGTCGGAGACGGGGGAGGGCAATGGCGCCATGTCTCCTCCCTCGATGCGGGGCATTATTCGTCGAAACACAGCAGGTTTTTCAAAGGATCAAAGGCTGTGGACTTGCGGTCGCCCAGCGGGGCGGGTAACCACGGTGATCGCGTAGGGCAAGGCAATCGCCAAAGGAGGCAAAGATGAAGTACTACTTCGCGAAAACCTTGGCTATGAGCTTCAATGAGGCGGTTGAGCGCACCATCGAATCGCTAAGAAGCGAGGGCTTCGGCATCATCTCGGATATTGATGTCAAAGAAACGTTCAAGAAAAAGATCGATGTGGATTTTCGTAGCTATCGTATTCTTGGTGCATGCAATCCCAGGCTCGCATACGAAGCGCTAACGATCGAGGACAAGGTTGGCACAATGCTTCCGTGTAATGTCGTGGTCCAGGATGTGGGCGACGGAAAGACCGAGGTTGCCGCCATCGATCCGGTTGCCTCAATGCGGGCCATTGACAATCCGCAGCTGAAATCGGCCGCCGAAGGCGTGCAAGCCAGACTGCGCAAAGTCATTGATAGCCTCTAGGGAAAGTCTGAACAAGTACCTGCCCGTCATGCCCGCTTGACCAGCCCTTCGGCGGTTGAGAGCCGCGGGCATGACGACTTGTTCAGACCTACCTTGATGGGTTGGAGGTGCGACTCGATACCCGACAGGTCGATCTTCTTCAGTTCCCTCGAGGATCGCGAGAGAGGCTTGAAAGCTCAATGGATACCGTTCATGACATCGTGTCTTGGCTATTTGTGCTGTTATGGGTCGCGGCAGCTGCGAGCCTGGTGAAGGCGATGTTCTTCTGGGTCCGCATGACATTTCAGCTGCGCGAGAGGATCGCCGCCTGGTCTTCGGCAACCCTATGGAATCCAATGAACGTGATCTTTCGGCCCGGTCTGCTGAATGAGGCTGGACGGCGATCTCGAAGGCTTGCGATCAGGTGGGGGTTAATTTTCTTCTGCTCCGTTGCGCTGGCGGCAGGCGTGGCTCTGTTGAGCAGGCATTAGGACTAGAGGCCACATCGCAGTGCTGGGGAAGGCGCAGCTGGTCGGGTCTCAAGGAGTGGGCAATGTTCAGAGATATTGCGGTCCCGCTGATTGGGGGAGGCGATGATGAGCACCTCCTGGAGGTTGCGTTGTCGCTCGCCGGCCATTTCGATGCGCGCTTGTCGCCATTGCAGATCGTTGAGCTTCCCAGACCCCTCCATGCTGCGTGGTCGAGCACGGCTGATCCGGCCATGGAGGCTATTCACGCTCGCTATCGCGCCGCTGCCTCCAGGCTGGCCGAGCGGACACGGCAACACCTGCGGGGAAGGGAGGGCCAGCACGCTGAAGTGCGAGTGATTGAGGCTCTTTACGACACCGCGTGGGAAGTCGCGGCCAAGGAGGTTCGCTGTGCGGACCTGGCGATTGTTTCACGGCCAGGATACGGGCACCCCATGCTGGGCGAAGTCGCGCGTGGCGTTGCGTCCCTGCTGCTAGAAGCCGGCCGGCCCATCCTGGTAGTTCCGGATAAGACACGTTTGGAGTTGCCGCTAGGGCTCGCCGTCGTTGCCTGGCGGTCGAGCAGGGAAGCCACGCGAGCGGCGCATGACGCGCTGCCCTTCCTTCGATCGTCGGCGTCGGTCGATATCCTCGCCTATGACGACGAAGCGCCTGACGGGAGCGGCCATCAGCCACCGGGTCAGGCGCTACTGACCCATCTGCAACACCATGGCATCCAGGCCAGGTTCCACTCGCGTGAGTCCAGTGGTATTGATATCGCCAGCCTGATCCTTTCCCACGCGCAGAAGAACGGAGCGGGCCTTGTGGTAGCCGGCGGCTATGGGCACTCTCGACTGAGGGAATGGGTGATCGGTGGGGTCACGCGGGAGCTTCTGGCCACGGCATCGATACCGTTGCTTGTCTCGCACTAGCTCGCGTGCTTTTACGATGGGGCGGTACACGGGCGCGCCTTCGACTCGATGCGATCCGCTGGCTGGATCGTCGCGCAGGCCAAGTGACTTCAGGTAACCGCCAGGAACCATACCGAACAGGAGTTGGATATTGCCATGCGCACTCACCGAGAGACTCATCTCGTATCACGCATCGGTTGGCTTCGTGCTGCCGTGCTGGGGGCCAACGACGGCATAGTTTCGACGGCCAGCCTGGTGATCGGCGTTGCGGCTTCCGGTGCATCTCGATCGAGCATGATTGTCGCCGCCGCCGCGGGACTGGTGGCTGGCGCCATGTCGATGGCCGCGGGTGAATACGTGTCCGTCAGTTCGCAGGCTGATACCGAGCACTCCGATATGGCGCGCGAGCGCGCCGAGTTGGCGTCGCGTCCCGAGGCCGAGCTGGAGGAGTTGACCCAGGTCTATATGAAACGAGGTGTCGACAAGGACACTGCGCTGAAAGTAGCCACGCAAATGACGGCGTTCGACGCTCTCGCGGCGCATGCCCGGGATGAGCTCAACATTACGGAACACACCAGCGCGAAGCCGGTGACGGCCGCCCTGACTTCCGCCGCCACCTTTACCTCCGGCGCCTTGCTGCCTTTGGCCTTGGCCTCCTTCATGCCGGAGGGCTCCATGGCGATGATCCAATCGGCCGGCTGCCTCGCGTTTCTTGCCGTCTTGGGTTGGATTGGCGCGCTGGCAGGGGGCGCGAGTCCGTGGCGGCCCGTAGCGAGGGTGGTGTTCTGGGGCGCGCTGGCGATGGCGCTGACCGCGGGCATCGGACGATTGTTGGGCACGAATGTCGCCTGATCCAGCGTATCCGCGGACGATTGCGGAGTGCGCTCTTGAACGGTTCGCCTCATGATGATTCGCGCGATGAACCGACAGACGCTTCACGGACGCCTTCCGGCCGATGTCTGGATCTTGGGCTTGGTCAGCATGCTGATGGATATTTCGTCCGAGATGATCCACAGCCTGCTGCCGCTGTTCCTGGTGACCACACTCGGAGCTAGCGCCCTGGTCATCGGCCTGATGGAGGGGCTGGCCGAGTCCACAGCGCTTGTCGTCAAGGTCTTTTCTGGAACGCTGAGTGACTATCTCGGCAAGCGCAAGGTGATTGCAGTCTTTGGCTATGCCTTGGGCGCGTTGACCAAGCCGCTGTTTGCCATCGCATCCTCGGTCTGGGTGGTGCTCTTCGCGCGGCTACTGGATCGAGTGGGCAAGGGTGTGCGGGGCGCGCCACGCGACGCGTTGGTTGCCGATCTGGTCCCGCCTGCCGTGCGGGGCGCAGCCTTTGGTCTACGCCAGGCGCTTGATACCGTGGGGGCATTCCTTGGGCCATTGCTCGGAACCGCACTGATGCTCTGGTGGAACAACGACTTTCGCTCGGTGTTCTGGGTGGCGGTCATTCCGGGAGTATCCGCTGTCCTCTTGCTGGCTTGGGGGGTGCACGAGCCTGCACAGCGGAGCCATGGCCGCCACACCCATCCCATCCGTCGCGAAAACCTGGGCCGGCTCGGCCCCCGGTATTGGTGGGTCGTGGGTGTCGGTGCGGTCTTCGCCATGGCGCGCTTCAGTGAGGCCTTTCTCGTGTTGCGTGCCCAAAGAGGTGGTATTCCCATAGCGCTCGTGCCTTTGGTCATGGTGGCCATGAATGTGGTGTATTCGGCATCTGCTTACCCATTTGGCTGGTTGTCCGATCGCATGAGTCATCCCGCGCTGCTGGCTTCAGGGCTTGTTGTCCTGATCATGGCCGACGTCACGCTTGCCGCTGGCGAGCACTGGAACATCGTGATCATCGGTGTGTCTCTATGGGGCATGCATATGGGAATGACGCAGGGGCTGCTGTCCGCCATGGTGGCGGAGGCGGCGCCGATGGATTTGCGTGGCACGGCTTACGGAATCTTCAATCTGGCCAGCGGTATGGCCATGCTGCTGGCTAGCGTCATCGCGGGCGCGCTATGGGACGGGCTCGGACCGGCGGCCACGTTTTATAGTGGCGCGGGGTTCTCGCTTCTGGCGATCATTGCCTTGCTGAAATATTCGCAGCGACTTAGGGGCGCCAAACCGAACGGTCGACGATAGCGGCGGCTGCAAGATGGGCTGGGCAAGATCGGATGCGCGGATCCGTCATACGGGAGAACCCTGGTTGTCCACAAGATCGAGCTGCTCGAGCAAATGGCGAGGCTAAGCGATTGGTTTTGCCGTTCATGCGTGCGCGGCCACTGCCGGGTATCAACCAGCAGTACGCAATGTTCTTGGGCTCAAGGCTGCCGCGCCTGGTCCCGTCGGTGCCGATAAGTTGATCTTGGTCAACTCGGAACCCCTCAAATTCCGTAGCCTGACCTGAAAGGTCGACTCTGGGGGCGTTGGCCAAGGCCTGCAATCGTCGACGGCAGAAATCGCGCATGATCCAGGCGAGCGCGCAAGTATCACCGGCTGATCGAGAGGGTGAAGAGTGAATCATTCGCGACTCTTACGCTTTGTGCACGCGATTCTTGCAATCGGTATATCCGTGCAGCTTTTGCTAAGCCTGCTGATGAGCGATGCACCGCCCAGTCGTGATTCGAGCGGCCTGGCATGGGTGAGCATGGAGCTCCATGAAACGGTGGGGATGATCATCCTGGCCGCGATTTTCCTGCATTGGGTACTTTTTCCGCTGGGATATGTTGGTCGCGACCTAGGGCATTTCTATCCATGGTTCTCTCGATCAAGAATGCGGGCGCTCACATCGGATTTCCGTTCCTTCCTGCGCCTCGAGTGGAGTGATCCTTCCAAACAAGAGCATATGGCGGGTGCCATTCAGGGCGTTGGACTAGCCCTGGCTACCGGCCTCGCCGTGACGGGCGCAATGGTCTATTTCGGGACTCCCGAGAACGGCACTGCTTTGCCGGCCGCAGCTTGGGCCCAAGAGGTCCACGAGATACTTGGACCCGTGATGTGGGCTTACTTGGCGCTTCACGCCGGCGCTGCGGCGTTTCATGCACTGAGTGGGCATCGAGCCATTCTCTCGATCTTCGACCTCTTCACTGCTCGAAAGGACTAAGATCAATCGGCGGGAATCCGTCATGGGATTTAGCCAGATCTTTGGCAGAACCTGCGTGCCCGCCATTAGCCACGGCAGGGGGTAATCACATGAAACCGGAGCGAGTGGCCTCGTCGCGCCATGCAACTTTGGGGTCTCCGCTATCAACCATTCTTGAGGCAAAGGCCGAGGGGATGACGGGTGAGTTCATGTCGATAGGCGAGCTCCTCAGGCTGCTCGAAGATCGATCGATCTGGGCCATTCTCCTGCTGCTGGCACTGCCCATGGCGCTACCTATCCCGGCTCCGGGGCTCTCGGTGCCGTTTGGTGCATGCTTGATCTTAATCTCCGCGCAACTTGCCCTCGGTCGAGGCCATGCTTGGCTCCCGGCGACACTCACTCGGCGATCCATGGAGGTTGCGAGGGTCAGGAATGTCCTTACGCGGGTCTTGCCGATATTGCGTCATCTCGAGAAGGTCGTTCGTCCAAGGCGAGGATGGCTAGCCGCCGATTGGATGAAGCCCCCTGTCGGAGTGATATGCCTCATTCTCGCGATCATCATCACCCTTCCCATTCCTTTGGGACATGTCGTCCCCGGCACAGCCATTTCGCTGTTCTCGCTCGGCATGATGGAGAGAGACGGAATCGCCATCTGGTCCGGATTGGCCGTTGCCATTGCAGGTATCGTGTTGGTTGCTTTGGCGTCGGCGGGCATCTATACCGGGCTCAACCACTGGTGGAAGGCGTGACCGTTTTGTTGATACGCCATGACGCCATTGAAGGTTAGCTTCATCCCTCGACTGTGACATCGTCGATCGGACGTCGAAACCGCGGCCGACGCAACGTCATCGGATGAGTGCAGCTGTTCAGTCGCGCACTGACCCTCGTAAGCGCATTGCCACTTGTACTTGAACCGATTGCTCGCATTGCCAGCAGGAAGGACATGGCAATTCAAGACCGGGGCACGCGGAAGCTGATTGAGGTCAATTTGCGGTCTGCCGCAGGGCTTAACGTAGTGCTGGGTTGATGTGGAGCACGCTTATGCATGACCTTCTTGTCGATGTCGACGGGCGGCAAGGCGACAGCGCGTTGCTACGTTTTGCGTTCTCGCTCGCGCGCCAGCATCGGGCGAGCATCACCGGCTTGCAGGTCGTTGCCTTGGATGCGCTGGTACTTGCGCTTCCCGAAGCGCTGCTCGTCCTTGAGGATGAGGTGAAACAGGCATGGGAGCGCCAGCATTGGTGGAAGGCGCTATGCGATCAGCATGGTGTCCGTGGCTCATGGGAGGTGGAGCGCGGTTTCTATCAGAGCGTGATGGCACGTCGCGCCGTCTTATCTGATGTCGTGCTGGGCGGCCTTGATCATCTCGGTGCCTCGACTTCGAATGCCGTGGCCCTTGTGAACCGATCGGTCCTGGCCGAAGCCATACCCATGCTGCTGGTGCCTGATGAGTGGATGGGATCGGGACGTGTGAGGCGAGTCCTCATTGCATGGAACGGCTCAGTCGAAGGGGCGCGGGCGGTGAGAGCTTCCTATCCGATCCTTGCCAGAGCGTCGCAAGTCATCGTGCTCGATGGAGAGGCTATCGGGCACGACACGGATGACGGGTCAACCGCGCTGTTGTCGCCTTTGCCGCTGCGGGGGTGGCTGGAGCGCCGCGGCGTTCATACGCACTGGCAACCTTGTGTCGAAAGCCATGACACCGGACGATTCATCCTGGAAGTGGCCAAGGAACGCGAGGTGGACCTCATTGTGATGGGAGCTTGGGGCCATCTGCGCATTGGCGAGTGGCTTCTGGGCGGCGTCACCCGCTACGTGCTCGGGCACAGCCGGTTTCCTCTGCTGCTTGCGCACTAGCGAGGTGAAGCGTGGTGCCGTTGGCGCGTTCTTCCGGATCAAATCGAATCTCGCGCTGTTCCTGATGTGAGGGGTATGCCATGAAAATCCTTGTGCCGGTGGATGGGAGCGCCAATAGCATTCGTGCTGCCAAGTACCTTGTTAAGCACTGGCCGGCGGACACCTCGGTCACGCTCGTCAATGTCGATGCGCCGCTGCGAGAATCCATCGCCGGGCGATTGGATGCCGACAGCATCGAACGTTTCCATATGGATAACTGCACGTCCGCGCTTAAGAGCGCCGGTCGCGTCCTGGCAAAGGCGGGTCATTTATTTGAAGAGCGCCTGCTGGTCGGCGACCCTGGCAACGAAATCGTGCAATTGGCACACAAGGGCCGATTCGACCTTATTGTCATGGGATCCCATGGCCGGGGCCTTCTTAAGAGCTTGTTTCTCGGCTCGGTCGTGGTCAAGGTTTTATCCCACTCGCGCGTGCCGGTGCTGGTGATTCGTTAGATTCCAGGCGCCGAAACAGGGATGCTCTGATTGGCTCTGCGTAGGCGCCACGCCAAGGCAGAACATGCAACGCACGACATTCCCACGCGGGAAGACACCTGGCCGGGGAGTTCAGTGGGCGTCGATCAGGTGTCCTACAGGTCCAATCCGTTTGGCCCGAACCGTCCAACGGTTCCGTCAGAAAGCCAATGGTGCCATTCCTCTCAGAAGGCGTTGAGGACCACGTGATCGAAGCGTCACCGGAAAGCAGCGGGGAGCGGCGACTTTATTTCGGCGCTGCGGCCGTTTGCTCCAGAGCTTGTACGCGCAGCCCGTCGCGCATGCGGTCGTCCGGAAAGGCCGCCACGTGATCACCCTCGACGAGCCCATTGTCGATCTCGACTTCAGTTCCACCACGCATTCCGGGTTGGATGTGCACCAAGTGCAGCCGGTCGCCCTCTAGTCGGTAGACTGCCCAGCGTCTTCCATCACGGAACAGCGCGCTGGCCTCCACCTTGAGTACGCGCTCTTTGCGCGCGACCTCGAATGCCACTTCTACGCGATAGCCATCACCGAGTTGCGACCATTGTGTGCGCGGCGCCACGATGTCCAACCACACCTGCGTGCGCTGTTCCTCGACGCCTAGAGCTGAAATCTTGGTGTAGCCACCGGGTTCGATCCGCGCCACCCGCGCGGGCAGAGCGCCTTCGCCACCCCAGCGCAGAACCTGAGCAGGGGTGCCAGGCCGTAAGAGGCTGGCTTGCTGCGATAGCACCTGCGCCATCACCTGCAGCTGTTCGAGATCGCCGAGTTCCAGAAGAGCCTGCCCGGCCTGCACCGGTGTAGCACTCTGCAAGTAGCGATGAAGTACGACGCCGTCGATGGGGGAAAACACCGCCACCATGGGGCCGCCGGCCACGCCCTGGCCCGAGAGGAGTGCCGTCAAGGACGCGCGCTGCTGGTCGGCTGCGCGATAGTCGGCAGCCGCGGCGGAAACCGACGCCTGTGCACGCAATACGCGTGTCTCAACCTCGTCCAGTGCCGCGACGCTGACGACCCCGGCGGCGCCAAGCCTTCGCATACGCGCCACGTCACGAGACGCCAGGTCGGCATCAGCTTGCGCGGCGGCTTGGCGTTGCCGCGCCGCTTGCATGGACGCCTGTGCAGCCTTCTCTTCCGCGAGCAGGCGTTCGCGGTTGGCTGGGTCGAACAGCTGTGCCCGCAAAGGCTCGATCTGCGCGAGTTGTTGACCCTCCTTCACCCTATCGCCCTGCAGGAGGTTGATGCGCCGCAGGGTGCCGGCAATGGGAGCCGAGATTACCCAGCGGTGTGCGAGCTCCGTGCGACCCTCCTCTTCGAAGCGTTGCACCAACGCCCCTTGCTGAACACGTACCACGTCCACCGGACGTGGGGCAGGCCGGAGTGCCCACCATGCCGCGGCAGCGGCTGCAATAACAGCGACCGAAAAGGCGATGCGGCGGCGAAGGGTCATGGATGCCATCCGGAATCATTCTCGAGTCTTGAGTACGGCGACCAAGTCCAGCCGGGCGATACGCCGGTACACCAGCAAAGCCGACAGTGTGCTGGCGCTCAGTACCGTGAGCGCAGCGAATGCGTAGGTCGCCGTGGTCAGCTGTGCAGGTACCCGGAACAGCTCCGATTGAAGTCCAAGCGTCATCAACCAACACAGCGACCAACCGGCGGCCAGGCCGAACGGCAGCGACACCAACACCAGCAGCCCAAGCTGTCCCAGCAGCAATGCACCCACCTCGGCCCGCGTCATGCCCAGCACGCGCAGGCTCGCCAGTTCGCGCCCGCGCTCGGACAGGCTGATGCGCGCGGCGTTGTACACCACGCCAAAGTTGATGACAGCCCCTAACAGCGCGGCCACCAGGGTAAACACCAGCAAGCTTTCCCCCATCGTGGCATAGAAGCTGCGCACCGAGGCCAAACGTGAGGCGACCCCCGCCACCCAAGGGCGCCTGTTCAAGCGTGCATAGACGTCGGGCTCGGCGCCCGGGGTCACACCTAGTAGCGCACCGGAGACCACGTCACCGTCGCCTAGCAGACGGTTGAGGGTATCGAAATCCATATAGCCCCGGGCGCCAATGAATTCGTGTACGAAACCAGTCACTCGCACCTCGCGCCGACGGCGGTGGCCTTCCAGCGCCTGTATGTCCACACTGTCGCCTTGTTTAAGGTTCAGCATCTTCTGAAGATAGTCGGTAAGTAGCAGGTCATCGCCCTGTGGTTGCACCGGCTGAAGCTCGACATCGATGGGCCGCCTCAGGCGCGCGGCTTGCGGCACGCCCTCAATCGTGGTCCGGTACGAGTACTGCCCGTGGACCAAACGCACCGGCACCGAACGCAGCGGCTCGGCTTCGCGTACGCCAGGCAGTGCGGCTAGCTCAAACACCGCCCGGTGGGGCGCGGGCTCAACGAAGCTCACTTCGATATCGTGGGTCTGGGCGATGCTGAGCTGTACATTCACCATGTGCTCGACGGCATCGCCCTGGAAGCGCCCCACCATCATCACGGCGCAAGCCATCGCTAGCCCGATCACGGTGAACAATGCTCGGCCCGGGCGGCGCTCCAGGTCGCGCAAGGCAATGCGCGAGGCGGGTGAAAGCCAGCGTTGAAAGCCCAGTCGCTCCAGTATGGTGGGCCCAAAGTGGGCCGGAATCGGCGCGCGCATCGCCTCCGCCGGCGGCAATGCCGCGGCCACGCGCAACGCCATCAGCGCACCGCCGCAAGAGGCTGCAAGGCTCACCCCCAGACCCAGGCCAACAGCGCTCATGCTCAGGCGATAGGTGAGAAAAGGAAAGCGATAGATCCCCTGATATACATGGGCCAGCCAACGGCCCAATGCAGCACCAAGTACGATGCCCAACAGCGCCCCGCCAAAGGCGATCCACGCCGCCATGCCCAGATAATGCCCCGCCAAGGCACCGTTGCCGTAGCCGAATGCCTTCAGCACGCCGATCTGCTCGCGTTGCGTGCCCAACAGGCGCATGAGCACGACATGCACGAGGAAGGCCGCCACGCCCAGAAAGATCGCCGGAAAAAGCGTGGCCATGGTGCGCAGCTGCCGCAACTCCTCTTCAAGATAACGGGCCGAGGTCTGCTCATGGCGGCCATAGGCACCCACGCCGCCATAGCGCGCCAGCAGCGCATCGACATCCGTCGCCACCGCGGCCGGGCGCGCACCTGGCCGCAGGCGGAAGGCTACATTATTGAAGGCGCCGTCCATATTCAGTGCCTTCTCCATCGCGTGACGGTTCATCCACAGCACGGCGTAGCGGCGGAAGTCGGGAAACACTGCGCCGGGTGGGCTCTGGTAGACGTATTCGGGGGATGTGCCGATACCGACGATGCGTACCGCGCTGGCGTGTCCCCGAAGGATCATCTGCACGCTGCCGCCAGGTCGCAGCGCATGGGATTGGGCGAAGGCCTCACCCATCACGATCTCATCTTCGGCGTCGGGATCGGGAAGGCGCCCGCTTGTGAGGTGCACACGATTGAGCAACGGCTGGCCGCCGCCGATGGGCAGCGACACCACTTCGCCGCGCGCGGGCTCGTTGAAGCCCGTCACGTCCAGCGTAACCGCCGCGAGCAGACGAGGCTGAATGGCTTGCACGTCCGGGATGGCCTCTAGCCGCGGCAGCAGGGTGTCGGGCGCGCGCTTGAGCGGTGCCCACAAGTCGGCCAGCGCGCCTTCCTCGTAGAACAGCGTGCGTGTGGATGTGAGCGATTCCAGCGTGGATTGCGACATCACCAGCGTGGCCACGCCGCCGGCGATGACGCAGGCGATGGCTAGCGCCTGCGCTCTCATGTGCCACAGGTCGCGTAGCCCTTTGCGGACGAGCGCGTTCACCAGCTCAACTCCTTCGCTGGCGTCCGCCGGGCGGGGTGCTCCTCTCGCACGATGCGGCCGTCGCCCAGGTAAAGCACGCGATGGGCCATGCCGGCGATGCCGGCATTGTGAGTAATCACCACGGTGGTGGTGCCCAGCTCGGCATTGACCTGTTCCAACGTCTCCAGCACCAGCACGCCAGTGGTCGAGTCCAGCGCTCCTGTGGGCTCGTCGCACAGCAACACCGCAGGGCGCTTGGCGATGGCGCGAGCGATCGCCACGCGTTGTTGCTCCCCGCCGGACATCTGTGCCGGAAAGTGGTTCATGCGATCACCCAGGCCGACGCGCCCCAGCGCCTCCTCCGGTGGCATAGGGTGCTCGGCCAGATCGGTCACGATAGCCACGTTCTCGCGTGCGGTGAGGCTGGGAATCAGGTTGTAGAACTGAAACACGAAGCCCACGTGTTCGCGACGGAACTCGGTGAGCGCGCGATCATCAGCACCTGTGAGGCAATGGTCGACGTACCAGACCTCGCCACCGGTGGGGGCATCTAGCCCACCGAGGATGTTCAGAAGTGTGGATTTGCCACTGCCTGACGGGCCCAGCAGCACTACGAACTCACCCGGGAATAGGTCCAAGTCCACCCCGCGCAGCGCGTGCACTTCCACTTCGCCCATGCGATAGACCTTGGTCAGGCCCCGTGCACGGAAGACCGGGGCCGGCGAGGATGAGGACGGCAGCATGCAGCAGTCTCGGTTTCGCCTTGAGTGAGCGTAAAGAAGGCTAATGACGCCTGTCGTTCGATTTAGTGATTTAACGCAACTTCGAGGTTCGCCATCGGGAGACGTCGAGGAAGCCGACCTCGTCCGAAGCTGCAAGACACACCTAGGGCCGCTGTCATCCCGGCGTCGTGGGCAAAAGCCGTGGCCGCAAGCTTGAGCAGTCAAGGCATCCGGGTGCTTGTGTAGACTTCGGTGATCCAGCTGACGAAGGCACGGACTTTTGCGCTCAGTTGCCGCCTAACGATCTAGTGATATAGACGTCCAATGGATCGGGTCAAGGAGGGGGCGCCGAGGAGGGCTTCCAGGGATCGGAGCCATTTACTCACGGTGGCGTTTGGCATCTGTAGCGACTGCGCGGCTCATTTGAACCCGCCGGCCTCGACCACGCGGCAGAAAGCTCCGATGGCCTGCAGGTGAGCCATAGGAGATTCCTCGAGTTGCTCGGAGCATCCACCGCGGTGGATAGACAAAACACAAAACTCCCGTCTATTCGCCAAAATGTTGGGACGCATGTCTTGCGGGTTACGTTGAAATCGCGCACCCATGACGCGTACGCCATTTGCGGCGGACATCGCTGAAATCGTAAAGGCCGCTCGTCGCGTCTGTTTCGTAAGCGACCAGAAAGCCGGCGCGTGTACCGTCCGCGGTACCAGGCAAGGCGCGACTGGAGCATGGGGGTGCTTATGCGTGCTCGTTGGCTAATGGCTCTCGTTCTCGTCCTTGCATGTGGCCCAGTCTGGGGAGGCAGCGGCATCCTTGGGCTCGACCACACGGTCCGCTACGACAACAGCGGCATCTGGAATCGAACCAACCAGGAATTCCTCATATACGGCACGATCGCCACGGTGGGCGGTGGCGCCCTTTGGTTTGGGGACAACGACAAGCTCGGCGACACGTTCTGGCGTTCAGTGGACTCGATGGTTATCACTGGCGTCGGCACGCAGGTGATGAAATGGACGTTCCAGCGCGAACGACCTTCGCAGACTGACAACCCGAATAAGTGGTTCCAGGGCATACACGCGCAGAGCTTCCCGAGTGGTGAAGTCGCTGCAGTCTCTGCCGCCGTGACGCCCTTCATGGCGGCCTACGGCCCTGACCATCCTACCGTCTACCTCCTGGCCTTATTGCCTGCATACGACGCCGTGGCTCGCGTGAAAACCCATGGGCACTGGCAAAGCGACGTGCTGTTTGGAGCGGCCATTGGCACGGGCGTGGGCATCTGGACCGCACACCGGAACTCGCCGTGGATCATTTCGCTGTTACCAGGCGGGTTCTGCGTGGGTTTTGTGCATCATTTCGATTGAGTGCGGAGCTCATTCCCCGCGCCAGGTAAAGGATCATGGGATGAAATCGATTGGTACGGAGCCCGCTTCCGATCCGGTAGCAGACATTAGCTAGAATGCGCAAATAAACTAGAGGGGATGCTGTCGCCGAGCAGGCCGTGATGCCTATTCAAACCACGTGCACACTTATCTTCCGTCCCATTCAAGGGCATCTTGATTAGACAGGAAGGCTAGTGAACCGTTTTTTGGGGTAACCGGGCCTGCATGTAGGCGACGACTGCCCACGTATCCCTCTCGGACAACGTGGCCCTAAAAGCGGGCATTGAACTTCCAAATGGCACGCCACCTTCGGCGACGGTCCAGTATAGGAAAGAGTCCAATTGAGCGGTCGGCATCACTGTGAGCCAGGCCAAATTGCCTGGTGGTAGCGATAGATTATGACCCGCCGGCCCCTGGCCCAGACCGTCCATGTCGTGACAAGAAATGCAATTTTCCTTGTACACCACTGCTCCTCGCTCAACCGTTGCCATAGTCCGCGGTAACGGATTGCGCAATTCTCTATAAGGCTCGGGAACCCCGGAACCCATGGCAAGGTGAAGTCGTGGAGTAGCCACAATATAACCTTGCTGCATCACGGCGCGCCCCATAGCCCAAGGTTTCACGGCGCAACATTTATTCCATGGTACGGCAGGAGGCTCTTCCGCCAAGATCCGCGTAACCAATCCGCTCAACATCAGGATTAACGTAGCCGCACCATAACCAATTTTAGTTGATGTCATCACGCATCCTCCTTGTGAACTGAAGAGTCTCGGAAACACGTGTCACTGAGTTTTCGCGATTACCGCTGATGCCTCGTGGTTTGTTCTTACGCCGAGCAAATGTGATCTACAAGTGCAATCTCCACCGATCCAAGCCCGACTGGGCAAAGCATCAAACTGGGCACAGTGGTTTCTGTGGCGCAAGGCGTCGAGGCGCCGCACCTGCTCCCTGTCTCAAGTTGACGTGGAATCACGGCGGCCGGGGGACAGCGTTAGCATCCAATCTCGCCCGGAACAAGGGTGGGATGGGTGATTAGGGCAAGTTATCGCGGGTACGCGGTGCATGACCTCGGGGCTGAAGACGAACTCATCGGCGCGCAGAGCGCCTGGACGCCCCTCAAAGTCAAGGGGCAAGTCGTTTCTGTCGAAGCTTCCGTTACGACTACCGACTGGCGTATTCGGTAGAAATGAAGTCTCTGCCTTCCACTATGGTGTGACAGGCAGATCCGCTCTTGGCATCGCTGGCTTGCGGAGGGCTACTGGCGTGGTTGCTGGGCGTGAACTTACGTAGCCTTGGTTCGCTGTGGCTTCGTTTGTCCGCTTTTGTCATTGACCGATATGGTCAAGACCATGTCGTGAAGAAGAGTGAAGCCGCGCTTGACCAAAGACACCCCATCCGCCTTGACGACGATTTGATGGGTGGTCTTAAGTGAATGCCGGTTCTTGGCGAAGCGCGCGAATGCCTGCTTGAGATCCTGACTATTCAGCGATCTCAGCAGAGGCGCGCATTCCGCCGGTAGCGACGCAGCGGCGATGGGAGTGCGAGCATGCCCCGAGATGATCTCCACCGTATCCAGCTCGAGCCCGCCGTCACGACTGTTTTTTCGGAATGAATAGGCCGCCCCTTCGATCTGCCGCTCACTCTGGTGACGAATAGCGAGCACCCGAGGGGCGAGTTGCTTCACCAGATCATCCAGCGCATGCCAATCGTCATCGATGCGTTGCTGGCGTTTCCGCGAGAATCGGAAGCCGAACTCGTCATAGACGAACAGTTCGATCATGCCCCATAACAACCAGCCGCCCGCGAGGGCAATCGGAGCAATTTCCACATAATTGACGAGTCGCATGATCGTCCTTGATCTAGAGGTGGGAGCGTAGGCACCGCGGCGGAAAGCAAACGCCAATCCACGCCCATCCGTCGTTGTGCTGTGTCGGTGGCGCTGATGATTGTGCAATATCCGCTAGTGCCACGGACTGATTCATTGGCGCCGCCATCTTGCAACGCGTCAAATCACCGCCCCTTCTCGCCCAGACTACCTGACGCGCTCGACAACCACGGTAGCTCCTTGGAGGGCCATCAGCGATTCGCGCGCCACATAGCTTTTGAGCGTTACGCAAAAAGCCCCCGTCAACGTGTCTGCCGGGGGATCTTCTTTGATGCGAATCGAGAAGCTCACAGACCGAGGTCGGACAGTCCCGGATGATCATCCGGACGACGTCCTAACGGCCAATGGAACTTGCGCTCGCTCTCCTTGATCGGCATGTCGTTGATGCAGGAGAACCGACGCTCCATCAGGCCATCCGCGCCAAATTCCCAGTTCTCATTTCCATAAGAACGGAACCAGTTACCGGAATCGTCGCGCCACTCGTAGGCGTAGCGTACCGCGATACGGTTTTCGGTAAAGGCCCACAGCTCCTTGATCAGCCGGTAGTCAAGCTCCTTCTTCCACTTACGCGCAAGGAAATCTCTGGCAGCCTCGCGACCGTTGGTGAACTCGACGCGATTGCGCCACTTAGTGTCAAGCGAATAGGCGAGCGATACTTTTTCGGCATCGCGGCTGTTCCAGCCGTCTTCCGCGAGGCGAACCTTCTCAACTGCTGATTCGCGGGTAAACGGTGGGAGGGGAGGGCGGGTTTCATTACTGGACATGGCGAAGCCTCCAATCGAAATGGATTAATGTTCAATTTCAGCGGTTTTGGGAGATGTAGGTCGCTAACGTGCGACCTGTTTTAACAACAGCTGCGCAACATTCCTTGCATCGTCTGCGGCGCTGTGATCCCCCATCACCCGCGACACCGTGATTGCGCCTTCCATAAGAATCAGCAGCTGCCGCGCCAACTCGAGTGGATGCTCAATATTCAACCGTTCTGTTAGTTCAAGCGTGTAATCCAGGAGTTTTTGCTTGTGGAGCCTGGCGATCTGACGAATCGGGTGATTGGGGTCACCGACCTCGCCTGCCGTGTTGATGAACGCACAGCCGCGATACTCCTTTGACTCAAACCAGCCCTTAAGCACCGTGAACATGTTGAGGATCCGCTCCTCCGGACCCTCGGCTTTGTCACACTCCCGCCTAAACCATTCGAGCCACCGCACGTCACGTGCATTCAATGCTGCAGCAGCCACCTCATCCTTGTTTTCGAAGTGGCGATAGATACTTTTCCGCGCAACGCCGGATGTCTTAACCAGAAGGTCCATGCCCGTGGCGTGTATTCCGTTCTGATAAATGAGCTTCTCAGCTGTCGCCAAGATCTTGTGTCTGGTATCGATCGTCGTCTTGTTCATGGCCCCATGGTAGAACGATCGTTCTACCATGTCAAGGGATATCTCTCCAATCACAAGGACAAGCCGGAGTACATGGAACTCGGCGTGAGTTAGTGAGCGACGGCAGGAAGCATCGGCCGGCCCGTGGATCGGGCCGGCCTTTCTACAGAAGCAGCGCGCGATGATGTTGGCGCAAGATTCGCGGTCGAGTATGGGCGACGACCGGCCCCGCGATCGCCCGATTACGCTGGCTGACTCATGAGCGGAAACCACAGCGTGAATCGGGTGGGTCCTTCGGGCCTACTCTGGACCATGACCCGCCCGTCATGCAGTTCCATGATGCTCTCGACGATGGACAGCCCGAGTCCGGCGGAATGCGCCGAATCGCTGCGCGAGCGATCGACGCGGTAGAAGTGGTAGAAGCGGTCGAACAGCTTGTCGAGATGATCGGGAGGAATGCCCTGGCCGGAATTCTCCACGGCCACGCCCGCCATGCCCTGCATCTCCCCACCAACAGGCGAATCACGCCGTGGCGCGGCGTGTAACGCAGCGCATTGGACAACAGATTGCTGATGGCGCGACGGAACAGGTCGCGGTCTGCGGCGAGCAGAGCGGTGCCGTCGATACGGATGTCGACCTCGACGTCCGCGGCCATGCCTTCGAGGGGGCGGATTTTGACCGGGAGCGCACCTAGGGCAGGGCGATTAGCCCGTGTTATCGAGGATAGGTCGGGCGCCTGCTTTCGATTGCTAACAGTTACGCCCCCGAGCTCTTCATGGCCGCCTCTGCGGCCAGAGCGCGCGGCGATACTTATCGAGCTGAAGCTCAAGAACCGATTCTTGCGACTCGACTTGACGCCTGCCACCCTATGCGAAGCAGTCAAAGTAACACCAAGCTTGAAATTGCAACTGCTAATGGAAGCCGGGAGCGTTGGACGATTGGATATATCAATGGCTGCACCGGCATCTCGCGTGGGTCCTATCGCGGGTTGGTAGCGCCGTTGTGCCAATCTATTGAGCTTCTCTTGCTTCGTCGAGTCACCACTATGTTGCTCGCATAGCCAGACCGCGGCTGCCGTCACGCGTCATCGTAGACCTTAGGAATAGCGTGGCTACGAGGCATCAGCGTCACAGACCGAGGCCGGGACAGGTGGCTGTCCCGGCCATTACTGTGTACGACAGAGCTTTGCTGCTCAGGGCATCAGAACTTTGTCGACTACATGAATCACACCATTGGACTGAATCACATCGCCAATGGTTACATGCGCGATATTGCCCTGAGAGTCAGTGACAGCTAAGTTGTCGCCATCCTTGGTTACCACAAGGGTCTCTCCTTGTACCGTCATTAGCTCGGCTTTGCCTGCGCCGGCCACAATCTTCGTTGACAAGTCCTTCGCAGTGAGACGCCCGGGAACCACGTGATACGTCAGTATCTTGATCAGGCTCGCCTTGCTCTCTGGCTTGAGCAGCGTATCCACTGTGCCCGCTGGCAGTGCGGCAAATGCCTCGTTGGTGGGCGCAAACACGGTGAACGGGCCGGTGCCGGACAAGGTGTCGACTAGCCCAGCCGCTTTCACCGCCGCGACCAGCGTGGTGTGGTCTTTGGAGTTCGCAGCGTTCTGGACGATGTTCTTTGTTGGATACATTGCCGCCCCTCCGACCATGACGGAGGACGGAACGTCCATCGCGATCGCCGTGGCCAAAGGTGAACAGATCGCGACACCGAAACCCAGGATCATGCACGCCACCGTCGAAAGCCAGCGCTTAATGCTCTTCATGATTCTCTCCGTAGCAATCCACTTCCGGTTGGAAGCATTGTCGCTTACGGAAACTCATTGTTATTGGATGCGGTCCGCTCAGCGGAATCAATGTGTGCGATGAACACGAGCTCCCATCTTGAGTCCAGTCAGCGCGTCTGCGTAAATAGTCCACGCATTAGATTTCTAAAGCCTTGTTTGGGGATAACCTGAGACTTCGCTTCCATTCGTAGCGGCATGCTGTGGAGCAATACCGGACCGAATCCCAGTCAGCTGCCCATGCTTTGCGCCAAGTCATGGCGCGGCCGCAAACGACGCACGGCTTACTCGGAAGGTAAGACTTGTTGCCCCGGTGGCTAGGTTTCTTGTTTCCGTTCATCGCTGCCCTCTGCTTTCAAAAGAGTTCGAACTGTGTCGGACCAGCAGCCTTTCCAGGGAAATTTTTTCTGGCAGCACGCCTCCTTCTCGAGCCATGACGGCGCTGGATCGCGTTCGCCTCGTCACGCGCATTCTCAGTAGCGCGCACGGCAAAAAGTCTGCGTTTTGCTTCACGCATCGCCAGCCGCTCTTGGACAATGGGCGGGGGGTAATGGCGCGTTCCAAACTCGGGAATCCAGCGCCTGATGAATTCGCACTGCGGGTCGTGATCCGCTTGTTGTTTGGTCGGAGAATAAACGCGGAACGCGTTGATGCCGGTCGTGCCCGATTGCATCTGCATCTGGCACCAATGTATTCCAGCCTCAAAGTCGAGAAACCGCCTCGCGAGATAGAGACCGGGCTCGCGCCAGTGAAGCCACAGATGATGGGCCGCGAAGCTGACCAGCAAGGCTCGCATGCGAAAGTTAAGCCAGCCTGTCGCGTTGAGACTCCGCATGCAAGCATCAACCATGGGATATCCGGTGTTTCCCGTCTTCCATGCATCGAAGCGCTCAGAGTCGAAGCTTTCTTCGCGCAGGCCATCATAACTTCGAGCGACGTTTGTGGACTCGATGGAAGGCTGATCTTCCAGTTTTTGTATGAAGTGGCATCGCCAATGCAGGCGTCCCACGAAGCCTCGCAGGTTCCTTGCGAATCGGACCGCCTCGGCGTCATGCCGGTTGACCAACTCCTCGATGCGCCTCTCAGTCTCTTGGTAAACCTGGCGAACCGAGACAACGCCAAAACTCAGGTAGGCACTGAGCCTGGAACAGCCGAAGTTTGCTGTCAGCGGACTTGAGAGTGTTTCCAAATATCTGGCGCCGCGCGTATCTAGAAAACTGTGCAGGATTCGATGTGCCGCAACCTCACCCGAGGGCGGCGCTGGGGGCACAGCGCCCAATGCGGCACGCCTGACGTCCTCGGTGGGCCAGTGACCAAGATTTGACAGCAGTGCACCCCGCCATGCCTGCGGAATCGATACGAGTGGTGCTTCCATACGAGTGTGCCATGTCTTGGCCCAGTCATTACGGTTGCGTAGTCTCCGGACAACACCATTGGTTGGCCACTCACGCCATGCCACGCCAACCTCCTTACACCACGTTGCGACGGCTCGGTCCCGCTGGAAGCTCCAACCGGGTCCCGTCTCTTCATGGCTGAGCAGCACGTCAAACGGCAGTGTGCCCCGGAGCGCACTAAAGACTTCAACGGCGTTGCCGTACCTGATCAACAAAGGCATGCCGCGAGTGAGAAGAATCGCTCGCAACGCAAGGACGTGGGCCTCGGCAAAAGCAACGTGCTGAGCATGGCACTCAGGGCTTGTCAGCCACGCCGGTTCAATCACGTAGATTGCGGCGGCGGCGGGAAACTTTGCGGCCTCAGCCAGAGGGGCGTGATCGGCCACGCGAAGGTCTCGCTTCAGCCAAACAAGAGCACACGGCGCCATGGTGAGGTCAGTGGCGCCGTAATGATAGGACGAGCGCAACCATCGATATGAGCAACGCAGCAATGCTCAACGGAAGCGAATATCGCGCTTCGTGTGAGCTAAAATCGCTGCTTAGCGCAACATTGCTCGTGGTTGTTTCCTTTGAAGACGACGAGTTAAAACTTGCCCCCTCCAGCTCTCTTTGGAGGATCGCTACCATCCGCTCCGTGTCCTCAGGGCTGAACTGATACGGATCGAACTCTCGAAGCCTCAACTCTGCTAGGAGCTGACGTACCGCGGCCGACGCTGCAACGTATTTCATGGTCCAACCAGAGAAGCTGGGCTGAGAGATGTTCACTCGCGAAAGGACGATCAAATCAGTGTGACGAGGATCCTTGCGTAGGTCCGCCAGAAGCCCATCCAGGGCTTCGGGTGGCCCTTCGAGACATTGGAAGAACCGACCGTCGCCGTAGCAAAGCGCGCCAGCTAGACCACGAAGCGGATTCTTGCGTCGCGACTGCATAAGAATGCGACCCACCTCCGGCTCAACGACCGAGGCGCTTCTGGCGGCAGGGAAAGTTGCTTTGCTCACGTAGGCAATTCGTTGCCAATGTGACATGGTTCGGTGCTCGACGTTGTGCTCTGGCCTTCCTACGGACCAGAGGTGCATTTGGATGCAAGGGCAGAATTACTCACGCTTGAAAAGCTGGAAGGCTGGTCATCCGCGCGCCACGATTCGAGGACGGGCCACACCCTTGCACGGATTCGAACACGCAGGAAAGGAGGTATTCTTTAGGTGCGAGAGAAATATTCTGTACTCGGAAGACGGCGGCTATTGAATAACCTAGGGGCGAGGCGCGCACGACGCGCGCGCCTCGCAGAAGCGTCAAAACTTATAGCCAACGCTAACACCATAGATCCAAGGATCTACCTTCACTCGACCGATGCCGGCACCGTTGAGGCTGACGTCGCTCCGCCAGTCGAAGTACTTGGCATCGGCTCGGACAAACAGATTTTTCGTCGCAAAGTAATCAAGGCCGACCTGGCCCACGAATCCACTGTCACTTTTCACGTTCAGGCGCGTTCCCGCGATAGGACCTGTCGTGCGCTCATCAGACACATTTACCCAGCCGTATCCGACCCCGACGAAAGGTTGCCACTGTTGGTCGGCGAAAAAGTGATACTGCCCAGTAAGCGTGAAGGGCATATGTTTGATCGTTGCTGACTTAGCCCCATCAAGCTTGACGTCGTGCTCAAATTTCACAATGGGAAGCCAAGCTTCAACGCTCCAGTTCTGCGGGAAGCGGTAGCCCAACGTGAGGGTGGGCTCGGCGTCGCTATTGATGCTTGACTGAAAGGCACCCGCGAGAACGCCGTTGTGACTCTTGGGGGAGACGTCGTAGAACCCAAGCGCGCCATAGAAGCCCGGAGCATCGATATCGCTTGCATGCAGCGGTACCATCGCCGATATAGCGGTCGCGGAAGCCAGTGCGATCAAGAGGACATTTTTCACGGTGTTCTCCGTAATTGAGGTTCATTGATGCGACGCCGCACGTCTAAGACATCGGGTCACGTGCTTCTACGGAGGAATCCGGAAATTGGATTGAACAAAGGATTAACGGAAGTGCGCGTGACCCGACCTACTATCTGGAGGCCAAGTAGGCGGCAAGATCGAGACTTTCATCATTTTCAACAGCGATATCACTCGATCTCATCAGCCATAGGTTTCGCGAATGAGAACCCTTACAGGGCTATGTGCCTCAAATGACGGCTCTGGCGACGCTGTGCAATCAATCGCGTGGCAATGGAAATATCCCGGCTTCTCGCGGACCACAACTTCCGCCGGCTTCAAATAGGCATGGTGTGCCGCTGCGCAAGACAATTTGAGATAATTGGATACTTGTGATGTGATGGCAATACGCCTATGGGAAGCTCCGTGGTTCCAGAGATTGAAGAAGCGATCACGGCATTGCGTCGTGGCGAATTGATCGCGCTCCCGACGGAAACGGTTTATGGATTGGCGGCCGATGCCCGCAACGCCACGGCGGTTCTAAAAATATTCGAAGCTAAGGGACGTCCTGTAGATCACCCGCTCATCGTGCATCTGGGGGGCGCATCAGCCCTCGATGAATGGGCGACCGATGTTTCCCAGGCAGCCAGGGCTCTGGCGAAAGCCTTTTGGCCAGGCCCGTTGACCCTTATATTGCGGCGTGCGGCGCAAACATTGGATGCCGTGACCGGTGGCTTGGATACGATCGCAATCCGTGTACCCGATCACCCCGTGGCGCTTGCAGTGTTGAGGGACTTTGGCGGTGGATTGGCAGCGCCTTCGGCGAACCGGTATGGCCGGGTCAGCCCAACCAGTGCAGCCGATGTACGCGCGGAACTCGGCGGCGTAGTGCGGTGCATCCTTGATGGCGGCCCATGCCGAGTTGGCATAGAGTCCACCATCGTCGATCTCTCGCATGACCAGCCATGCATTCTGCGGCCAGGCACGATTACGGCAGAGCAAATAGAGGGCGTCATTGGTCGCCCGTTGATCACCCGGCGAAGTTCGACAACGCGCAGCCCAGGGCTTAAGCCCTCACACTATGCACCACTGGCAAGGGTGCGCATAGTGAAGCGCGAAGCCGCAGCCGTGGAGGTCGCGCTTTGGCTGGAGCAGCAACAGCGAGTGGGATTGCTCGCCGCCGAATGTCCCGCAGACCTGCCACCCGATGTGCCATGGCTTTGCATGGACAGCGATCCGGACCTCCAGGCGCGTCATCTCTACAGCAAGTTGCGTGAGGCGGACGCTCGAGGCCTGGACGTGGTTGTCGTGGTTCCTCCCGAGGGTTCTGGACTGGCATTGGCAGTGCGTGACCGGTTGTATCGATCCGCAGGGCTTGGCGACTTACTTGATGGCCCGGCAGAGCAATAACCGCGGCGACACAGAAACAATCGATGGTGCAAGAAAGCCGGCCATCATGTACATCGGGACACCGGGGGTGCGCTCCGGCTTGTGCACCAGTCAGCGTCAGTGGTGAGTTTGGTCACGCCGCCGGGCGGTCAAAGCTATGTCCAACGCCCAGCTCACCGTGATTCCGTCGATGGCGATGGCCATGGCCGGTTGATTTATGTCAAGACTTCACGGGATCTACGACGTAACGAGACGCCATGAGACAGACTGGCCGCTCCGAAATGGAACGATGGTGTCGTCGTTCGCGCCAATCAAATCAGGGACCACCCATGAAGTCTTTTCGAGCGCTATCGTCGTCAAGTTCGGGGTAAGGCCGTAGAAATTAGGTCCGTGAATACTGGCGAAAGCCTCAAGCCTGTCGAGTGCGCCAACTTCTTCGAACGCTTCTGCGTAAAGCTCGATAGCGGCGTGCGCCGTATAGATTCCTGCGCAACCACAACTCGCTTCCTTGGCGTGTCGCGCGTGGGGAGCGCTGTCCGTGCCTAAAAAATACTTCGGGTTGCCGCTGGTTGCAGCATGGACCAGCGCCTGGCGATGTTCTTCGCGCTTCAGCACGGGCAGACAGTAATGGTGGGGCCTCAGGCCGCCCGCGAACATGGCGTTGCGGTTTAGTAGCAGATGGTGGGCGGTAATCGTCGCTGCGACATTATTCGACGCAGCCTCAACAAATTGCACGGCTGAGCGCGTAGTGATGTGTTCCATGACTATTCTTAGGCCGGTAAATTGGGAAGATAAAGGCTTCAGATAGCGATCGATAAATACGGCCTCGCGATCGAACACGTCGATGTCTGGGTCTGTCACCTCGCCATGAAGCAACAAGGGAACACCTAATTTTTCCATGGCGGCAAACACATGCGTGACGCGTCGGATATCCGTAACGCCGTTGGCTGAATTGGTCGTCGCTCCCGCAGGGTAATACTTCACCGCATGGACGAAACCGCTTTCTTTGGCCTTGGTAATCTCGTCCGGGGATGTGGTGTCCGTCAGATAGAGTGTCATCAGTGGCTCGAATGTCGAACCCTTCGGAGTAGCCTGGACGATTCGATCGCGATATTCCCGAGCCTGCCGCACCGTGGTGATGGGCGGCCGCAGGTTGGGCATGACGATCGCTCGCCCGAAGCGACGCGCAGTGTCGGCAAGCACAAGTCTCAGCATGTCGCCGTCACGCAGATGAAGGTGCCAATCGTCGGGGCGTTTGAGAACCAGTCTTCGCGCGGGTATCGCTGGGCTGCTTGAAGTTGACATGATCATAACCTCTGGAACCGTCACCTCTATGCCAAGCCCTCTGGTCAACAACTACCAGTCAGGCAGCGCCCTTAGCCTGGGCGTAAGGGTCTTTACTTCGTTCTGTTGCGGCACCATCCGGCTGCCGCCGCGCTTGAAAGACATGCACGCTTTGGGCAACGCTTGACCGTCACCAGGTTATGACATCCGATGGGCGGATTCACCTCCCTCAAGCGAGCCCGAATCATCGTTGGGTACCTGGCTCACATAAGCTCGCTCCTGTGAGCCACGCATCGACCAGACGAGACAAGGCTCCCGTTTCCGACGGTCCCAGCGTGCTGCCAGGATGCGGTTTGTACGATATCCGCGTCACCGGCCATTGGAGCCGACGCTCAATATCACGTGCATTATTCATTCTCGCATCCGTTTGCGATTCCATTTGATTCAAGACGACGCCAGCCAGCGGCAGCCCTCGCATCTGAATCGCTTCTATCGTCAGTAGCGTGTGGTTGATTGTGCCTAGTTTATCCGAAGCCACTACTAGGACTGGGAGGCCCAGCGCACTGGCGAGGTCTGCATTGAGTGCGCTGCGCGCTAACGGTGAGTAGAAGCCACCGGCGCCTTCGACAACGAGAAAGTCGTCTTCGCCCACGCCCGCCAGGCACGCCCGATAGAGCATACCCAGGTCAAGAATGGTGCTCTCCAGCATAGCGGCTCGTTCGGGTGATACCGGGGCGCTGAAGCGATAACGACAGATGTCGTGCAGTGGCTCGCTGTTGCGCGCCGCTTGCTTCAAGGCCAGCGCATCCAGAGGGATAAGCCCGTCGGGCCCCAAGGGGCAGCCCGATTCGACCGGCTTGCGCGGCCGCACACAGATATCGCGTTCCGTTAAGAGCCGGGCAATGAAGGAGCCAATTTGCGTCTTTCCTACGCCCGTGTCGGTGCCAGTAATAAAAATACCGTTTCGCATGGCCGGAAATTCCTGTGTTGCGCGTTCAGGAGGGGCAGTCAGGGATTGCAGAAATCGCATCGCGCAGGATCAGCCGTTGCCTCCCCTAGGCGTTCGAGCGTTTGGCGGTGCGGGCACCCGACGCACTCCCATATGTCGGCTCTTGCTACAGAAGTGGGGGCAGAACAGAGGCCGCAGGGCAGGCCAGGGATCCGCTCGCTGGGCCAGAATCCCGGTGTGCCGCAGACAGGGCAGGTGGATGCCAGTCTTGCAACAAGATCCTCGGTGGCGCGGCGGATTATCTCCATGCGCGTTGGATTGGCGAAGGCACGTACATCGGTTTCCAGAAAGACCTGTGCGTTAGAGGCTTCTGCCCTGGCGGATACAAAGGCGCCTTCTAGCTCCTGCCAGCTGGAAAGGCCTTTGCGTATGCGGCGATGACCGTCACCCTCGGGGCGGGCCACGATATGATGTTCAGGGAAGCCCCATTGACGAGCGAATTTCTCGACTTGCGGCCACTCGGTAACAACCTGATGTCCGAACATGGCGCTACCTTGTGCGAAGCCGATGACCTCGTAGTTCTTATCGGCATCGATCCACAGCACCAGCTCCGCGTTCCAGGGCAGAACGCCAAGCATCGGGTCGCACCCGAAGGTGCCTTCACTGGCCAAGCCAATCGACAGGCCCGACATGTCCATACCTTTGCGCGCTTTGTTGCGCGCCGCCTCCAGCTGCGTACCCACTCGGGGAATGTCCCTGGTGAATGTCCCCATCAGATCCGTGTCGTATCCCGAGACAAGCTCGACGATACAGCCCTGAGCCGAGTGGAGTACGGGCGCGATCACTTGCTCCTTCCCATGCTGTGTCAACAAGGCGACACGCGCGCCAAGGTAGGCAGGCGGCGACAGATTGCCGGTATGGTGTTCTTTCAATGGATGGGTAGTCATCGATATCTACCTGTCGAGGATGAGGTGCGATTCTCTGGATCTTTTGTCATGGCGTGTCAATACTGGCGTGGCCGGCTTCAGAAATAGCCTTCGCGCTTTTGCTGTTCCAGCGAACCGCTGTCTCCAGCATCACTGATGCGTCCTTGACGTTCCGAGGTGGATGCGAGGAACGTTTCTTCAAAAACCTGCTCGAGACTGGTTGCGCCGGACGCGATCGCACCCGTGACGGGCCAACAGCCAAGGGTTCGGAATCGCACCGATCTGGACTGGAGGGTCTCGCCTTCACGGAGGTTCATTCGGTGGGGATCGTCGACCACGATCAAGACGCCGTCACGCTCCACTACGGGCCGCTGTGCGGCGTAATAGAGGGGTGCAAGCTTGATCTTATTTACAAGGGCATATGCGAGGACGTCGATTTCCGTCCAATTGGACAGCGGGAAGACGCGGGCGGACTGCCCCGGACTCAATCGAGTGTTGTAGGTTTGCCACAACTCCGGGCGCTGCTTGCGCGGCTCCCAGGTGTGACCGGAACTTCGGATAGAAACCATTCGTTCCTTGGCCCGGGATTTCTCTTCGTCTCGACGTGCCCCGCCGAATACGATGTCATAGCCGCCGGCGTCGAGCGCCTTCTTGACCGGCCCCGTGCGCATTGCCGTCGTGTAGTAATCGCCGTGATCGAAGGGATTGATGCCCGCGGCGCGTCCACTCTCGTTGGCATGCACTAGTAACTGGAAGTCATACTCTGCTGCAAAGGCGTCACGAAAAGCGATCAGTGATCGAAACTCCCAAGTAGAGTCAATATGAAGGAGCGGAAACGGAGGCTTGCCTGGGTAGAAGGCCCTCAGCGCCAAATGAGCCATGACCGTTGAGTCCTTGCCGGCCGAGAAAAGCATCACCGGGTTCCTTGCCTCGGCGGTAACCTCGCGAATGATGTGGATGGCTTCCGACTCCAGCGCGGCCAGGTGCGATCGGCTGAACGTCATGGCAAGGGAGCCTCGGATACATCGTGCGGCTCGTAATCAAGCTCCTTCCTGGAATCGCTTGCCGGCTCGCTGCTGGCATCGGTCGATACCCAGTTGAGGTTTCCGGCATAGCGCCACGCCGCCTTTCCCTCATCATCCAGGGCGAACAGATGCAGCCACCGATGGTCGAACAACGCGCGCACGTCGTCGTGGCGCCGAAGAATGGCGGATATGGCCTCGCGAGGCGCTTCGATGTACACCGCAAGCCGCAGGGGTTCATGCACAAAGCGTTCGCCGTCGTGCACGGATTGCCATGGAAGTCCGCAGCGCAGTACCCCGCCGTTGCCTTCGATCACGCCGATGCCGCCGGTCACGTTGTGCAGCAGTTTGTTGCCCGCGCCGAAAACGCGCGGTGCCACGGTCGAGCCGTAATACTGAAGGCTGATCCAGCTGGCGACCACCACCGGCGCCGTCATGATCAATTCAAGCACGCCGTCGTCGCGATCCGTCTTCCAGTCATAGTCGTGAAGGAAGACTCGTCCTTGGAGATTCTTGCCGACGGTACGCCGACGGGGAGCGGCGATGAAAGCCTGGCAGCCAGTCAATCCCCACTCTGGCCGGACCTGTGCCCAATCCAAGCCACGACGCACGATCGATGCGGCGCTCGGTGATCCGGGGAGGCGCAAAGAGCGCTCGGCGCGAGCGAGATAGCTCGCCGCGTCGAGCGAGTTCTGCGTGTGATTCAAGTCCTCTCGATGAAGCTCGGAGGGATGATCCTCGTCAAATACCGTCACCGTGTCGGTCGTCGTATCGTGCACGGCGCCGAGAAAGAGCGTGTCGGTCGGTATGTGGATACCTGCCGCGGCGAGACCTTCGCGCACCGGTGGGTCATTCAAGAGGGTCGCCAGCAAACGTGCATTAGCTTCGCCTGAGTAGCCACCGCAGGCTCCGCATCGCAATCCGCTCGCATGCGGATTGTTCACGACGTTTGCATCGTGCCCGACCAGCAGAACGAGGCGTGCGAAGTTGCCGGTAAGCGACATGGCCCGAAGCACGTTCTGGGCGGTCTTTATCCTTACGGCGAGATCGGGCAGCGGATCGAAGTGGGGCAGGGGGTCGTGCGATGGCGGCGCATCCCGGAGTCCAAGCGCGTGCCGGATAAGCTTGACCACATAGAGCAGGCCGGTAGCTTCGACAAAGGCGAACGACGAGACCGCCGCGATCTTGAAGCGTCCCCAGGCGCGACGACCACGCGCCCTGATTCGCGCCGAGACGTCCTGCGCCGCGTTCGCCGCGCCGCCGGCGTGCGATTGGAAAACCGGATTCAACAATGCCGGCAGTCGTCGTTCGGTTGTGTCGGAAGCGAATCGGCGGTGCGCCAAGGGCATGCCGAAAAACCCTGCGAATCCCAAGGTCCGAACGCCGGCGTACGTCCTCTCCAGCGCGCGGCGAAACACTTCGGAGCGAACGTCAATGCAGAACACCGCCTGCAGTGCCGGCCGTAGATCGGGCGCCTTGGATGCCGGGGCGGCGAGTACGTGGGCGACCTCGCGCTGCGCCGCGCGCTCTGACGCCTCCTGCAAAATGGCATTGACCATCTGTGCGGACGTGGGGACAACCGGCGATGCGTGTTCGCCGCGTGCCTTGGCCCAACCGTCACGCACTTGGTGGTGAAAGCGTTCAAGCAGTGCCGCTTCCCAGACGAGGCGGATGGCCAGCAAATCGACCAGCGTCTGGTCCGATTCGCCCGCCAGCGCCGCTTGCCACTGCTTGTAACGCGCGTACTGCGCCCAGCCGCCCCATGTCATCAGCAACTGGTGAAAGTAGGTCTCCATTGCGGCGGCTTCCAGGCCCAGCCGTTGCGTCGCCCATGTCACCGTTTCTCGTGCGTCGTCCGGTGCGCTTTGCACAAAGCGGGGAAAACCCGGCAGCCCGATGATTTCGGGCGTGCAGTCTCGTGTGGCGTATGCGCGCCAGGAGGCGTACGCGCTCTGCAACCGCGGGGCGCCCCAAAGCGCCTGGCCTTCGTCGAAGTAGCCGGCGGCCCAGGCACCGAGGCCGTTTTCCATGAGTCCTGGCCAGTCGATGCCAGACGCAGCCGCAGCGAGATCGGCGATCATGGCGATGGGGCGCACGCCGCTGTCGTCGCGGAAAGCCTCCGCCTTGAACGCGGCGAGATCGAGCGCTACATGCGGCTGGAAGGCCGACGCTAACGCCGCGGACAGGTCCGCATCGTTGATGGCGCCGACACGTATGCGGTCTGCATACCACCGCCGCGGCATGGTTGCCGATGTGCCGGTGATGCGTCCCAGCCGGGCGCTGACCATGGCAAGCTCCTCGCCGAGCTGTCCCAGAAACGGATTGACCGCCACGCTGGAGGCCAAGGGCCACGCCGGAGGAATGGCGCATGCCGCGCGATCGACCGCTCGGTTCAGCGCGTCATGATCTAAGGGCTGCACGGCCAGAGCAGGGGACTCTGACATATGTGCGACCCCGGCTTCTCGCTTTTTCGACCAGCTGCTCAGCCATCGATCGAGAAAGACGTTGGCGTAGAATCCGTTGGCGAAGTGAACGCGCAGACCGGCAACGGCAGGGTGCGCTGACCACAGGGGCAGCATGGCTTGGGCCAAGGCCACGATGCCAAAGGTGATCACCGAGAGCGTGAGCAAGAGCCAACCAAAGATACCTGGCGCCGTTGGAGCGGGCAGAACGTCCCGCGTCAACGCGATCATCAGTGCCTGCGCTGCGAAGTAACTGATCGACGTCACCAGTGCATAAGTTGCTGTGCGTCGCGTCAAGGCGGCGGGAGCGGCATCGGCCAGTCCCTGAGCAAGCAAGTAGGCCACGCCGAAGATCAGAATGGCGCCCAGCGCCACCGCCTGCGGAGAGTTGCCATGCGGCTCCAGTGCCAAGCCTAGGACGGCGTAAATAAGCAAGGCGAGCACGAACGCACGGCCCACCGCGGCTACATCGGGGATGGCAACGCGCCCCGGTCGTCGATTCGCCGCGATGACGTCCACCGCCCCGCCGCAGGACAGAAACGAATGCGCCTTGTAAAGCGAATGGGCAACGATGTGCAGCAGAGCAAGAGGGTATAGCCCGAGTCCGCATTCAAGCATCATGAAGCCCATCTGGGACACGGTTGACCACGCCAGCGACGTCTTCACGGCGGACTGTGTCAACATCACCATGCCACCGAACAGCGCCGTGAAGCCGCCGATGAGTACGAGTGCATCGAGTGCGCCCGGGGCCAACTGCATAACATCCGCCAGGCGGACCAGCAGAAAGCCGCCCGCATTGATCACGCCAGCGTGCAGCACTGCCGATACCGGCGTGGGCGCCTCCATGACCTCTGTCAGCCATCCGTGGGTCGGAAACTGGGCCGACTTCAGCATGGCCGCCAAAGCCAGTAAGTAGGCAGCGCCCATGGCCAACCAGCCACCTTGGCCTGCGCGCGCGGCGTGAAGGATCGTCGTGGTGTCTGTCGTGCCGTAGGCCACAGCCAGCATGGCCGCTGCGGCGACCAGCGCGACATCACTGATGCGCGCGGCGACAAACTTCTTGTGCGCGGCTCGGCGTGCCGCCACTCGGTCCGGATAAAACAGAAGTAGCCGGTGTAGACAGAGACTGCTCATCGACCAGGCGAAAACCAGCTGAAACAGGTTGCCAGCCAACACCAGCAGCAGCACGGACGCAAGGGTCAAATTCAGCCAGCCAAGAAACATGCCCTGACGTTCCTCGCCATCCAGGTAGGTCTTCGCAAATCGAACAACGACCCAGCCGATGAAGGCGACCAGCAGAAACATGATCGAGCTGACGGCGTCGAGCCTAACCGACGAGCCTACGCCTGCCATGCCGAGCAAAGCGCCCGTGAGCGGGCCATGGGCAACGTCGAAGCCTGCCGCCGCCAAAGCGAGGGCCAGCACCGCGATGGAGGCGGGTTCAGCCCATGCGAGCGCTGCACGAGGCCGTCGGCCGGGGCTCAAGAAACCGACTGTGGCGCTGAGTGTCAGCGTTAGCGGGGCCAGCAGGGGTAGCAGTTCAATAGCCAAAGTCAATCCCGATTCAACGCGCTATGGCGACAGCGGCATTGTTGGTCAAAGTCCGAAACTATAAAAATTCATTGTTTCTCTGATATTGTTCGTTTTTATAGAACCATCGTGCGAAGGGTGGCCTATCAAACGACTCAACTACAACCACCTGCAGTATTTCTGGGCGGTTGCCCACGAAGGCAGCCTTACTCGGGCCGCCGAGCGGCTGCACCTTTCCCAATCGGCCCTGTCCGTGCAGATTCAAAAGCTCGAGCAGCAGGTCGGCCATCGGCTATTCGAGCGCACGGGCAAGAAATTGGTATTGACTGAGGCCGGACGAATCGCACTGGACTACGCCGACACCGTTTTCAAGGCGGGTGACGAGCTCATCAGCACGCTGAAGGGGCAACCGATCGCCAGCCGACAGGTTTTGCGCGTAGGTGCGCTGACGACGCTGTCGCGCAACTTCCAACTTGAATTTCTGCGGCCATTGGTCGGTCGCGCCGACGTGGAATTGATCGTCCGATCCGGAACAATGCGCGACTTGCTGTCCCAAATTGATGCGCATGAGATCGACGTGATTCTCGCCAATAGCGCGGCCGCCCGCGACGCCCACTCACCGCTACGCAATTACCTGCTCGACGAACAGCCCGTGAGCCTAGTCGGACGTCCACGAAAGGGAAAAAAGCATCGCTTTCGGTTTCCACAAGACTTGAGTAGTGAGCCCGTACTGCTGCCCAGCCTGGATAGCGATATCCGAGTGGCATTCGATCGTTTGCTGGAGCGGGCGGGGATCAGGCCCATCATCATGGCGGAAGTGGACGACATGGCCATGCTCCGCCTATTTGCCCGTGAGCGTGAGGGCGTCACCTTGGTGCCACCCATCGTGGTGCGCGACGAATTGGAGAGCGGCGCCTTGGTCGAGTATTGCCGGCTTCCCGACGTAACCGAACGCTTCTTTGCGATCGTGCAAGCGCGACGATTCCCAAATCGGCTGCTTTCGAAGCTACTTGCGGAACATGGTGCTCGACTCTGAAACATTCCCAGCGCGCCATGGTGCAGGCGGCCGTGGGGTGGCCATCGCCGGTGAACGCAAGGGGTGGGCCTCCCCGCTTACAGGAACAGGTCAGATCTGGCTCGCCGGCTCCTGCGCGTCTTTTTCGGGCTTGCATGCATCCGTATGAGAGCGATCTACGTATCACGTAGCAATCGCTCAGTGGAGCAGTCCATGACGTCATCCATACTCATCTATGGGGCTTCCGGCGGGATCGGTTCGTGCCTGGCACGAACACTCGCGGGTGAAGGCTATCGCCTTCACTTAGTGGCCAGAGACGCCGACCGCCTCAGGGCGCTGGGCAACGAACTGAGCGCCACGTGGACCGCAGTGGACGTGCTCCAGGACGATTCGTTTTCACGCGTGACGGAGAATGCGCCATCGACACTTGACGGCTTGGTATACGCTGTCGGCAGCATCAACCTCAAACCATTGGCACGAATAACCGCTACTGATCTGCAACGCGACTATCGTCTTAACGCATTAGGCGCCGCACTGGCAATTCAAGCAGCACTGCCCGCGCTGCGTGCTGGAACTACTGGTGCATCAGTTGTATTGTTTTCATCCGTCGCCGCGTCGCTTGGCCTCTCTTTGCACAGCTCAATTGGCATGGCCAAGGCAGCGTTGGATGGCTTGACCCGGTCGCTCGCCGCTGAACTCGCCCCTGCCATTCGCGTCAACGCGATCGCGCTGTCGTTGACGCAAACGCCTTTGGCGAGCAACTTAATATCTAACCAGAAGATGCGCGATGTCATTACGGCGATGCATCCCCTGGGACGACTGGGTCAACCAGAGGATGCCGCGCATCTCGCGGCTTTCCTGCTCTCATCACGCGCATCCTGGATCACTGGACAGGTCATCGGCGTTGACGGCGGCCGCAGCGAAATCTCGTCGAAATAGTGCATGACCAATCTGCGCAGCCACGTACGCAACCACGCCTGGAAATATCCCGCCAAGCGTCAGCCCCGTTCTCAACGAGCCCGCGCGATCTGGAAGCGACTGTCGCGGAGATGAAGATCGCCATGTGTTAGCCAGTTCATCTAAGGAGCGAGGGATGGAATCGAAAATATTGCTGGTGGGGGCAACAGGACTGGTCGGACAGGGCGTGCTCGAAGTGCTGCTGCGAGAAACCACTTCCTGGCAAATCACTGCGTTGGTACGGCGCCCGTATTCCGCGGTCTCACCCAGGGTGCGGATCTTGCAGATCCCCGACTTTTCGACGGATACCCTTGCCACGATAGAGCTTGGTGGTTTCGATGCATGTCTCTATTGCGCGGGAGCACTGCCGCTGTTGCTCTCGGAAGCTGCGTACCGCGAGGCCACCGTTGGGATGCTGGAGCGGGTGTCGGCGGCTTTCGTTAGTGCCAATCCCGAGGGCTACTTGATCTATATCTCCGGTGCCGGTGCAAGCTCAGCTAGCCGGTGGATGCCCCTCCGTGTGAAGGGCCAAGCGGAAGAGGGGCTGAAAAAGATCGGGGTTGCGCACACATGCCTGAGGCCTGGTGTAATTCGACCGACGCATGGCGAACGCTCACCCCACCCCGTCCGACGGCAGTTGTACATGCTGACTGCACCAGCGCTGACACTTGCGGCAAAAATGATGCCGCGCGTCTTTACGACGACCGAGGCCGTGGGTCGATGCATGTTGACTCTAGTGCAATCTGGGCCTCCCTATCCCCACGCTTTGAAGAATCGAGATATCAACAAGTTTGCGTCGGAGGGCACGCAGCACTGACGAGGCCTCCTTCGCGGACTCCCTCTTCACTATTTTTGTCAGACGGGCTTTGGCCTGCTTCGCGGAGCTGGCTCAAGCGCTGATTCGGAGAAAAGCTTGAGGCTGCATGGCTGTCGGGACAGGATTGCAAAGTTCCCAGGCGGGAGTCAGTGGTCGCTGGCCATTGGAGAACGAGCAGCCGCAAACCTGTTTCAGCTGCCGATCGCGGAGCAAACAGCCAGCATCCTAGCCTTTGCCATTAGATGGCTCCGGGCATGCTAAAGAATTCGCCAATAGTTATGGCCTTTCAAGTTATGGCGATAGCCATCGCTTGTGATCCGGTGTGGTATTTCGGCTTTAGCACGGCCCCTGGTAGGGGACGTTCGCTTCAGCGCCGCTGCCATCACAGCCTTGTCACAGCCGTCCGGATGGCCAGACCCTGGCTGGCAGTCCAGACAGTTGTTGACGATGGTCCGTCAGGGCAGAGCTGGCTTGAAGAGAGGGGCAAAATTTCGGCATCAGGCCGATGGTCGCAGCAATGTTAGATCGTTGCTCGGAGCGACGCCAAAGCACTTCCTATATTCGCGACTGAACTGCGAAGCGCTCGCATACCCGGTGGCGAATGCGGTCGACGTCACATTGCTGGATCCCGATGCGAGTAGCCGGCGCGCATCAAGCAGTCGGATGTAGCGCTGATACGCCAGTGGGGCATAGCCGGTGATGGCTTTGAAGTGGCGATGGAACGAAGTGACGCTCATGCTGACAGATTCGGCCAGGCGATCAATGCGCATGGGTTGGTCGGCGTGATCGGCGATCCACTCGGCCGCTTTCCTGATTTGCCCAAGCCGCGCGCCATGGCCTCCCATTTGGCGAAGCTGAGTCCCCATGGGGCCCTGCAGGAGCCGGTAGCAAAACTCGCGCTCAAATTGCGGAGCGAGTACTGCAATGTCGGAGGGTGTGTCGAGCAGGGAAAGCAGGCGAGCTAGGGGGTCCAGCGTGCGCTCTTCTGATTGCATCACCGTAATGGTTTTGGCGGGCGACCTAGCGGGGGGATCAGGCATGTCGATTAGCAGGCTCGCGATGACCCCGGCATCGAGCCTCAGTACGAGGCCAATATAGGGTGCGTCCGCGGAGGCCTCGACAACCTCGTGCGAGAACGGCAACCCTACCAGGGCAGCCGCGCACATCCCGGGCCGGAAGATGTAGTCGAGTCCGGCGAACGTCAGGCGCTTTTCGCCTTGAAGCAAGAGATATAACGAGGCTTCAAAGAGGCCCGGAGCACAGGCGCCCGGCTCGCGCGCAGACCTGATCGTCAAGCCGGGTACGATCGTGGGTTTTCCTGACGAATTGAGGTGGCGACAGGCGGTCTCGGTCAGTCTGGTAAGCACGGCAACCTCGATGTTTGGGTTTGCAAACTAGCCGGATTGGCAGGATTAGGCAAGCCTTCGGAGTCATGACGGATGCGGCATGAGCAGCGTCAATCGATAGTTGCTCGGCCCTTCCACTCAACGAGGCTTTCATGTCTTCTAAAGAAGTCGCGCTCATCACGGGCGCAAACAAAGGTATTGGCCTAGCGGCCGCTCGCCAGCTCGGCGAGCAGGGCTACACCGTCTGGCTGGGGTGCCGGGATGCGGCACGTGGCGACTCGGCGGTATCCGAACTGCGCAGCAGAGGGCTTGACGCGCATCTATTGGTTCTGGATGTCGCCGACACGCAAAGTGTGGCCGAAGCCAAAGAGAAATTTCAGGAGCAAGCCGGCAAGCTGGACGTGCTGATCAACAACGCAGGCATCAGTCTTGGCGGCGTTCCTGTGCGTGTTACACAAGAAACCGTAGATGACATGCGCGCGATGTTCGAGGTGAATACGCTTGGACCGATGCGCGTCACACAAGCATTTTTGCCACTGCTGCGGCGTTCGAAAGCTGCGCGTATCGTGATGGTAAGCAGCACGCTGGGATCCATTTCCGACACCCTGGACATGGCCAGCCCCATATGGAACGCCGGCTATGGTGGATATTCGGCGACCAAGAGTGCGCTGAACATGCTTACCGCGAAGCTAGCGAAAGAGTTGTTGCCCGAAGGCATGAAAGTGAACGCGGTGAATCCCGGATACACCGCCACCGACCTCAATGACCACAAAGGCTATCGAACAGTGGAGGCAGCCGCGAAGGTGATCGTTGAACTCGCAGCTTTCAATGTCATGGGGCCAACGGGCGGCTTCTTTCATGACGGCCACAGCCATCAGAACCGGCATCCGTGGTGAGCCCGTGGGCCTGCCGCTGAGGCGACAGGCCCACCTCTGCATGATTTTTACTTCTAAGGCCTGTCGCTGCCACTCAAAGCACTGAGCACGCTGGAGTGCGTGCGCCAGTCGAACACATTCGGATGGCCGATGCTGGTGGCGCCGGACCAGCGGGCGCTGCGCCGGCTGGGTGCGTCACGACCACCTGCGACCGTGGCTTCAATGTTTGGGTTTGTGATTAGCCCGTGTTATCGGGGGTAGGAAAAGGCAGCTTTCGACCCGGAGCGGTGTTGGGGCATGACCGCGATCAGTTACGAATAGGCGTTTTCAATAGAAGGTTTTGAGCGCAGTGCTGCACATATTGCGTCCCGAGCCGTCGTCGGAGAGTCGTAGGGAATTACCTTGGCGACAGATGGCAGTCCAAGAGCCATAAGCGAGACATAGCCATCTCCCACTTGCAGTTGGTGGCTGGTGTGATCCGGATTTTCGTAGACAACTGGAGTCGCCCGGTGTGCTCCGCTAGTCTGAAAAAGGATCACGATAGGGATCGCGTTCGACGCCGCGATCTGAAGTTCTATCCCCAAGCCTGTCGAAGGAAAACTGGATTCTGCGACGACGACATCCGCCCATTCGACCATCTCCTTGTCCCACAGGTAACACAGCCGCGCCCGTTCATTGAACGGTTTCTCCGCGAGCTGGGGGTCACTATTGCGTAATGCGTACTTGACCTCAGCCCCCAACTCTCGCGTGAGATGTTCGGCGATCCCGTGAAGGAGATGCACGTAATCGTCGAACGCATCACGAGGCACATGCGTGAGAGCACAAGCGAGATAGATTTTCATGGGGTGTATTAGGTCGCTGGTCGAACGTTTGGCATCATGAATTGCTGACCTGTCAGCTCAGCCGCGATCTCGTCGATGAACTGGATGGGGGACATGCGTATGAACTCAGTGAGTAGCCAGTTTTTTTGACCGGCAAGAAACGCCGCCAACTGCATCGGGCGATACCTGCAAATTTCGCTCAATCTGTGCATCGCAAGAAGCGTGCAGGTAAGTGGAGAGCGGGCCAAGCGTGCCGGTCCGGGGACGACAGCCTTTGCGTACCACAGTGTTTGAGAGCCCGCGAGATACTGGAGATCCAAGCGTAGCGAGCTGAGGAAAGCAGAGGCTTGCGCAATGGAGGCGGGTTGCCGATCAAGGGTCGGAGATGTCAGGTTGAACGACGCGCGCGATCGTATCGCCCTATCGTCAATGACCGCGAGATCGCGTACCAGTTGGGCTGGCAAACGGCGCAAATATTTCGTGCTGGCAAAGTCTTCAGAAAGCCGAGCTGTAAGGTACGCCTGGCCCGTGGCGTCGTCGAAAGTCAGACGGCAATCAGTAAGCGGAAGAAACATGTCTTCCTGGCGGGTGTAGGTCAGGCAAAACGTCCGATGGACGCACGGCAGGTTGAAGAGTAGCTGCTCGAGGCTGTGAACGGTTGCTGTTTCGGGCTCACCAAGATAGCTAGATAATGCAGGTGCCACACCGTGATTCAAAATCCGGACGCCTTCGTTCGAGAGGGTAATCTTGGACGTTGCACCGCGCATATTGTGGGCGCGAACTCCGTGATGCTCTCCGAATACGACCCCTTTAGCGACCAAGAGAGCCTTGGTGGCATTCATGAAGGAGTAGTAGAGGAGCAGAGGGGCCGATTCCACGGGGAGGCCGCTCGCGGCCGACGCAAACGTTTGCGCCTGCTGCCAGAAGAACAGGGCCTCGCCCTTGCCCTGCCGTTTGAGCCAAAGCGACACATATTCCCAGTGACTGTTAGTCAGTACTGTCCGTGTGCCCAATTGCGGCGATGTAGTTGCCTTATGAGGTTTGACCTCGCGTCCAGCGATCTTGACCGGCTCCTTCACGGCGGCATCCTCAAATGCACTCTCTTTGCAGAAAGGATATAGGGGGCAGGGGCAAGCTTGCCAGATGGATAGCGTTGATGCCCTCGCCCCGGGGGCAGCACAGAGCTTTTTGCCGTGTTATCGAGGGCACCCAAGCAACTCACAAACCCCCTGTGCTGATTGTTATGCTCGACGTCGCCACATCGCGGCTGTCTACCTAAACCATTCGCCCGTATCAAATGCTGACCATGCCCAAGAAACTGCCCGTAGTCTTCGTTCGGATCCGCTGGAAATACGCGGTGGAGCGGATGCGCCTCGACCTGGCTGCAATTGCAGCCAAGCCTCCGGAGAAGATCACTTCGCACGAGGTCTGGCCAGGGGAAGGGGTAGGGGCTGTGACCTACCAGCCGCGGTTAAAATATCGCGCAGATTCGAACGGCAATCACATCGTCGCGCTGGAATACCTGGAGAAGGACCATCCTGACTTGCAAAGTCTGAAGGTGCCCTGGGGTACAGCCACCCTCACAATTCCTCGCAACCTCACCTGCCCATCCGCTGAGTGGGTTGGACTGCCAGGTGAGGGAGTTTGGACGGCAAGACGAAGAAGGTCGAGCTTCGCGTGGAGGGCCCGTCGGACAAGAAGGCACAAGTGGTCGAAGCGCGGACTGCGCAGGCCCGGTTCAAGCAGGATCTGCTGGAGATGGGGCAGCGGTGCGCGATCACCGGCGAAACGCTTCGCGCGGTCCTTGACGCGGCGCATGTCCAAGCTGTCGAGGACGACGGTCCCGATGAAGCCCACAACGACATCCTTCTCCGGGCGGACCTCCATCGCCTGTACGACGCAGGCTACTTCACGATCAAACAGAACGGTACGCTGTCGCTGCACAGAGACCTGCCGGACAACTATCGGAAGGAGCTCCAGGGGGTCAAGATTGAGCCCAATGTGATCGAACGCATCAGGCCCTACCTAAGCAAGCGCAAGCCAATTTCAGTGCTCTGACTGGGTGCATTTGTCGAAGTGCTCATATGCCGCCGTGATGGGTGGGCACTTTGGCGGGTTCGTGTGGGGAGCTTCGGGAAAGGAACTGGTGCATGGCGAAGGAAACGAAAGCACAGGGAAGCCGTAACCAGCTGACCGGTCGGCGCGGTGAGAACATGGCCGAGGGGCTCCTGCTCGAGTTGGGGCTGCAGCCCCGCCGAGAAGCCTGGGATGACGGAGAGGATTTTTCCATCGAGGTGCCGCGGGAGCCGGGTGGTTGGGAGCGATTGTTCGTACAGGTGAAGGGTTCCACCCGCTTCGATACTACGTCGGACCGAGACTGGAAAGTCAGGATCGAAGCCCGCGCCGTCCACAGGTACCTTGAAGCAACGCATCCGGTCATTTTGCTCGCGGTCGACGTGACCACGGGCGAGATCCGTTGGCACAATTTGGCCACCCTCAAGCCGTCGGCCAGGGCCGTGACCGTCAGAGTCTCGACCGAGGGACGCCTGACAGCTGCCTCTCGAGAAAGCTGGCTTGGTGAGTTGCGCCGCCTGTTGTTCCAGCGGCGCGTACAACTGACGCCCGCACCTTTGGCTCTTGCCGCCGAAGAAGCGCGACTCCAGGCGCTCGATCCCCGACTGAATGTTCGACTCACAGCCGACAGCGGCGGCATCACTCGCACCCTGACGCAAAAGAGTCCTGAGGAAGAGGTCGTTCTCACTTTTGTCGGCGAGCCGGCGGAAAGTAGTCGGCAAGAACTCGAGGAGCTGTGGAGCTTCGGCGTCCCAGTGACCGCGGAATTCAAGGACTTTGTTGTGACTGGCTCGCCTGCCATTGACCATGGGCCCACCGATGCGCGGATAGATTTGAGCGCCGTGCCCACTGAGCTTGTCGTGGCCGTTGGTTGGTACGACCAAGCTGGCGAGTTTCGGGTTGGTGAAGAGGGGCAAGCCGTCTTGTTTCGAGGAGCGCGAGGTTTCGAAGTTCGACTCCACGACGAATCTCTCCCGGTGCGAGTGACCATCCGAGCGGATGCTGAGGAACGCAAGATCCAAGGTACCTTTCGTATGGCCACGGCGGCCTGGACCGGGAAACCATTGGCTAAGCTGCCCTGGTGGGATCGCGTCATGGCCATGCTCAACGGTTTGGCTAACGGGGCGCCACTGGGCATAGCCAATAGGGAGTTTGGAGAGCTGGTCGCGGCTTCGCCACTTGGAACGAATGCCGAGGTTGTCACCTTTGCGAAGAACTGCATCGTGGCACTTGGCCCCATTCCTGTGCTCGTCGAGGTGGCACGACGCATAAGGACGAGCGCGACGTGGCGGGACGGGTTGATCCCACGGCACGAGGTCGAGAGGCTTGAACGCATGCGCGAGCTTCTGGGCGGCTCGGCCATAAGGACCAAACCCCGAACGTGGGGCTGCGTGTTTGAAGGAGATCCACAAGATGGCTTGGCTGTTCCCCGGTTCCACTTCGCCGGCACCCTCGATGTCGAGCTGATGGGCGAGTCGATCGGCGTCCTCGAAGTCGTGTGGCGACTCTCCAACTACGTTTTTGAGCGGCAAGGCAGTGAAGCGAACGGCGTGCTCCTACCCACTGCGGCTGGTGTTTCTCACGTTTTCCTGCCGCAGCCGGGCGTTGATGCCGACAAACTTATTGAGCTTTTTGAAGCCGCCGTGGCGGACGTGCAAAAGGGCCCCTGAGGTCTGGTTGTCGCCACGCGTGAGGTGACGATTGGCCCGTGTTGTAGCGGGTAGAGCTCTAAAGCCGGAACGGAAGGGAGTCAGCTCTATTTCAGGCTCAATATTGTCAGGACGGATCCTTCGGGCAGCTTCATCGATTGACACTGAACGTCTTTGCCCCTCGTGACGGCGCCTGACAACCAACGGCTTGCGGGCTCCAGATGAATTGGTGTGCGTCCGCCCTGGCTCCCGTAAAGCAAGGTAAAAGCAGGGCTATCGTGGTGAAGTTCGGCCGTTATAACGAACAAGTCGGGCGGCGCAGCACGTCCGCGGATGAACCAGCCCGGTCGATTGGGTCGGTGGCACACTACCCATGCCGGGCCCGCCACGTGCCGAACGAGCTTGATGGCCGCAGCCGTCATACTGGACTTGAACGTCTTGGCGAGCGATTGAGCGGCATCCAACGTCGGCGCCAATTCAATGGCCCTGGGTGCGACGAGGTAGTCCGGAAGAACGAGCTGGCTCGCATAGGCGTTGGCTTCCGTTTCCTTGGAGCGAGCCCCCAAATCCGACGGACTGATGTCATCGCTCGAACAGAGCACCCCGCCTGAGTGGCGATCGCGCATCCAGTGGGCAAGCTCGTGGGCCAACGAAAACCGCTGCCGACCGATGTTGGCAGCGTCCTGCTTTACGCTGATGATGCCTCGATCGTCCACTACCACTAGGCGGGCTTCGCACCCGCTCAGCGGTCGATAGCGCACGGCCACTCCTTCTGCCGCCGCAATTGCGTCGAGGTCAATGTGCTCGGGCTCCACAACCCCATGGCGCCAAAGGAGCGCCTCCCCGGGAGAGAAGGCGGTGGGATTAATCCTCATGCTCATCGGGAACAATGGCACCCGCATCCACCAAGTCGTCGTAGAGCGATTTCCAGTCCTCGTCTGATTGATGCTTGCCGTCTCGGTAGGCCAGGCCTAGTTCTGGCCTCGCGGCAAAAACTCCTCGAACCAGCGCTTTAAGCGCGTCGATATCAGGTCGCTTGCGCACGCGCGTACTGAGCGGGACGTATTCGGCGTTACGCACGGGCCGCGCATCACGCAGAACACGAGCCGCCGTCGCACGCATCGACGCCTGCCACCGTTTGGCCTCTGCCTGAGTGTCTACCCCCGCCTCCTTATCCTCCTGGGCCAACTCCTCGGCAGAAAGCGACAAGGCGTCCTGAGCAGCAAGAAGACGCAGCCTCATCAGGTCGTGTCGGTCGTCGCGCTTGCTCATGGCCGCTTTCCGCCCAAACCGAGTTTTGTGAGCCCGCGGCGCAGGCGCCGGCGGGCGGTGTTGTATTGGGTCATCGTCATACCCGCGGACTCCTGAATCTCGCGTGGACGCTGCCCATCGCGCAAGCAGAGCACCAGCATGAGCACCTCCTCATCATCCGCAAAAAAAGCCTCGATGTCGGCGAAGACCTTCGAAGACCTTGCCGACTCAGCAGCGCGCTCCTCTTCGTTCACGCACTCCCCTTCGGCCGACGTTGAGCGCAGCGGTTCAACGGCGAAATCGGAATAAGCGACGCCTTCCGGCACGAAGTCCGCCAATGAGTCCGTGAATGCCTGGGGCAAAGACTCTGCCGAAGCGTTAGCGATCGAGGACATGGTCATGATGAGGAACGCGACGAAAGGCACATCGAGCGGCCAATGCCGCCCTTTAGCCTGGCCAGCACCGTGCATCGCCCGCGCGATTGCTTCATTCATGAGTTCGAGCGGATCGGTGTATTCCGACCCATATAGGAACGCCGAGCCCGCCCGCCGCAACCGGGCGAAGTCCTCGTCGGTCAAGCCCTCGATGGCCGCGCGGATCTGCTCGGCCGTGGCGAGTCGTTTCGATTCATGGTCCGCCAAGTACATCGACGCCTCCTTGACCATCCAATGCGGACGAAAGCAGAAACTCGGACATCGCCCGCCGATGTCCGAGTTTTCCAAGAACGCCGCACCTCCGGGAAGGCGGCTGTCCGCGCCATGATGGAAAGGATACTAAATGAACAGGAAGCGCAATCAGCAGGCTCATCACGTCGGCGGACAGGCCGGTCGCGGCGAGGAGGCCAAGCGCGCTGCGGGGCGTGCGACACCAGGGTCGAGGTAACCGTCGCGGCCCGCAGCATCGCCCTCAACCAGGGCACGGAACTCGTTGCCCACGGGCGTGATGGGCGCACTTCGTCGAAGGACAGTCGGGGCCACGACCCACGCCCGCCGAAAGGCTGAAGAGCATCACTGCTTCGGCGGCCCATCCTTTTTCGGTTACCCGACCACGAGGAAACCACCATGGCCCTGTACAAATATTCGACACATCTAGCCAAGAACGAGCATGCCGCATTCGACGAGCAAAACGAACCTGGCACCAAGACGCAAAACGCCGGCATCTACCGCTGCGTGGCGTGCGGTGACGAGATCGGCATCGCAAAGGGTCACTCCCTGCCGCCGCAGAACCACCACCGGCACGCCGCAGGCGTGGGCCGCATCCGCTGGCAACTCGTCGTCTACGCACAGCCTAAGGGATAACGACCAACACCGGGCAAACGATAGGCGGGTTGGCGACGGGGTGACCCCGCGTGGTGACGTTCGGCGAGAGGCGACGGAGTGCTGGTAGATATAACGGCCGTGGCAGGCGGATCGAGCTGGGCGACCACGTTGAGGTAGGCCATGTGCCAGGCGCTGGCCGCTCAGGTTGGTGCTTCTCGCCGAGCGACAGGCAGAGAGGCGGAGAGGCGGAGAGGCGGAGAGGGTGCAACCCTGCTCCTCGGATGTCCGAGTTTTCGTTGGGCCCCGCATCTACTTCCATGGGGTCGAGAGGTAAATGCGGTGTCTCGAACCACGAGACAGTTATCGACGTTCATCCCGGACATCCTTAGGAGTAAAGCCTATGAACACCGAAAAGAAAAAGACACAGATTTACGTCAACGAGGACAGCCACGAGATCGAGACGCAAACCATCACATACGACCGCGTCGTCGATCTATACCTTGGCGAAGGCAAGCCGCCTTCGAAGCAGTACGTCATCAAGTATTCGCACGGCCCCTCAGAGAACCCGAGTGGAACGCTGGCACCTGGAGAAGAGGTCAAGATCAAAAATGGCATGCGATTCCGTGTTTCTGGAACTGGCGAGTCGTAATCCGTTCGTCCAAGACCTTCACGAACTCGGCTACGACGCCGATTTCGTAGGGGGCTATTTCGTGCTCTACGGGTTGCCGTATCTGGACCAAGCTGGTGCCCTCCAGCACGGCGACCTATTTAGCCCCGTCAACCTCGGTGCCGAATGCGTCATCGAGCCCTGCGGAACGCACCAGGTCTGGTGGCGCGGCGGTCGGCCGCACGGCCCGGGGGGTACTGAACTTGGCATTGGCCCTGCCGCTGCGGCCGTCCAAATCGTCCCCGACGTAATGACCGACCTGGCGTTCTCTTTGAAGCTGCGCGACGACAACCACCAGCCGCGGAACTATGTGTCTTTTCAGGAGAAGATCGGAACTTACCTCGATGTCATCGTTCGGCCTGCTTTGGCAGCGCATCCCGGCGCGACTCCGCTGCGCGGCATCGAACGACGGGCTGCGGAACAGGGCTCGCCCCTTAGATTCCCCGACACGTCGTCGGCGAACTACGGCATCAACGACATCGCCGACCGCCTGCGCGGCAAGAAGGTGGCCATCATCGGACTCGGTGGCACTGGCTCGTGCATACTGGACTCCATCGTCCGAACGCATCTGGATACCATCACGCTGTTCGACGATGACAAGATCCACGTCCATACGCTGTTCCGGATCCCAGGTGTCATAGGCAGAAACGCCATCGGTAAGTCGAAAGTAGAGGCGTTGGCCCAGTACTACGATACTTGGCACGCCGGCATCACACCCGTACCCGAGCGTGTCACCGCCGAGAATGTCGACCGTCTTCGCGGCATGGACTTCGTCTTCGTCTCAGTCGACGACGGACCCTCCCGGCGCTTCCTCATCGACTGGCTGAGCAGTGCGGGCATTCCATACGTCGACTGCGGCATGGGCCTTAACCGGTCCTTTGGCGGCGCACTCAACGGCGTGGTTCGCATCACCGGCGTCGACCGCGGCACCTACGATCGCACCGTCGACACTCCGTACCTGCCAACACTGAACCCGAAGGATGCCGAGTACCGAAAACAGGCACAAATCATCGAACTGAACGTGCTGAATGCCGCTCTCGCCGTTGTCCGCTTCAAGCAGCATTTCGGTCTCTACGAGCGGACCGATGAGGCCGCGTGGCACACATTCGAAACCGCGTCGTTCGAAGCTGAGTCCGAGGCACGTGACCTATGACATATGTGTACGAGGCGGTGGAGCGCACCCCTACGGAGCTGAGCCCGGGCGTTGTCTACCACAACGTGGAGTTTGAGTTGGCGGCGTTCCTGTGCGCTTGCGGTTGCGGCCATCGCATTACTCTCTTAGTGCCTGACGGCCACCGCATTTCCGTGGAGGGATCCGTGCTCTCCATTACCCCGTCGATACTCGTCGCTGACGCGGCGTGCCACTCACACTACTTCATCACCAATGGGGAGGTTGAATGGCTTCAAGCGTTTTCGCCTAGCCAGGCCGAAGCGCTGATGCGGCAGCAGGTGGTGCGACACGTCTCAGCTGACCGAGCGGGGCGCTCGTGGTGGGAACGCGGACGTCGCGCGATACTGCAGGTGACGGGCAGGGTCCGGCGATTCTTCGCGGGAGGCCGATGAGCCAGAGGCTCGCGTTCGATGCGCAAACGGCAAGGGATTATTTCAGTAGCCGGGCAGCGGGGTTGTCTTCCGCTTGCCCGGATTGAAAATACCCAATGACGCTGGCCACCGATCGGTGCTCGGTCATCGCCATCACCGCCGGCAGTGGCACCCCTTGCTTGCCGGCCTCGGTGACGAAGCCCGACCTTAAACTGTGCGCCCCAAAATCCCCCTTAAGCCCCGCCAGGGCTGCTCGTCGCTTGACGATCGTCGCCACCGAGCCTGGCAATAGGGCAGGGCCAACCCGATCCTTCCAGATGCGCCGAAAGATCGCGCCGTCGCGAATCCCTGCCGCCTCGAGCCAGGCCGACAACGCCTGGGCGCTGCGCCCCAGGATCGGTTTGTCGGGCGTCGAATCCACCTTGACGCCTGCCTGCTGCGTCTTCGAAAACTCCAATCGGTAGATGTAGCTGTCGTCACCGGTCTTGCGCAGGTCGCGCAGGTCGGCCGCCGCAATCTCACTGCGCCGGCGCCCGCCACTGGCGAAGCCAAAGCAGAGCAGGGCGCGATCGCGCAGTCCTTCTAGCGAGTCATCGCAGGTGGCCAGCATGGCCTCGAGCTCCTGACGCGTGATCGCGGTTTTCTTGGTCGGTCGCTCGCCGCGTTTCACCGCCGACCGCCGAGCGCGGCTGAGAAGCGTGCGTACGCTGGCCAGCTCGCACGGATTGGTCAGCCGTTTGAGCTTGTGCGCCGTCGATAGCACCGCCACGCGCTGGGTCACCGTCGAGAGTTTGAGCGGCCCGAGGGTTGCCTTGAGGCCGGCGCCCACCAGCACCTGGTCAACCGCCGGCGGCAGCTCGCTGACCAATCCGGCTTTGTTTTTGCGCTGGATGTGGTCGACCAGGAACTGGATCACCACGGCCTCGGTCACCGGCAAAGTCAGCTCGACGCCAAACCGCGCCAGGTGCCAGCCCGCCCAGTAACGCAGAGCAGCGGCGTAACTGCGGGTCGTATTGGCGGCGGCCGCTTCGGCCAGCAGCTCGCGCACGGCGTCGGCGGCCTGCTGGGCCAATTGTTCCGGTAGCACCAGGCTGGAAGCGGGTGCGGCGAGGTCTGTGGAGGTGCGCTTATGCTTCATAATATGTAATGTACATTACGAAATAGGGCATGTACTGGTGATAATCATCACTTATCGCGAGCACGAATCCAAGCGAGTAGGGCGCCGATTGAGGAGAGCCATTTCATGGCACGAGGCATCACCCAAGACCAGGTCAATCGCGCCGCGGACGCCATCCTGGGGGCCGGCGAAAATCCGACCGTGGAGAAAGTACGCGCTGAACTCGGGACCGGTTCCCCTAACACCATTACGCGCATGCTGGATGCGTGGCGCAGTCAGCTCGGGGAGCGATTGCGGCAGCTGAACGCCCTGCCCGACGTGCCCGACACGGTGGGGCAGGCGATGATTGAGCTGTGGCGCCTAGCTACTGAGCATGCTGAGGGTGTCATCAAGGGCCGTTTCGCTACCGCGCGGGCTTCGCTAGAGGCAGACCAAGCCCAGTTGGCGAAAGAGCGTGAAAACTGGGAGGCTCGGCTGCAAGTAGCTGAAACCAGCGCAGCGCAAGCACAGGCCGCCCGGGATCTCGCCGAGCACGCTTGCGCCACTCTCGACGGCCAACTGCAGGACAGTCATGCGCTGCGCGCTGATCTGGTGCAGCAGCGCGATCGCCTGCAAGACCAGTGCGATGTTCAGTCTGCACAATTCCAGATGCTTCGGGCCCAGCTGGACGAGAACCAGGCCGCTTTGCGGACAGAGCGTGAGCGACAGGAGGCGTACATTCGCGCTGTCGAAGAACGTGCGCACCTAGAAGTCGACCGTGCTCGACAGGACGCCAAGCAGTGGCAACAACGGCACGAAGGTGCAGAACGGGTTCATAGAGATGCTGTAGCGTCCATGCAGAGCCAGCTCAATTTAATCGTCGCCCAGTCGCGTGACCTTGAACAAGAGACTGCGCGGCAGGCTGGCCAGATCGCCGGATTGGAAAAGGCGTTATCGGAAGCCTATGCGGCGACGGCAAAACCCAAGCGTCCGCTTTCTCCGAAAGCAAAGACATCCACACGCGCTCGCGCACCAAAGAAGTCGCCGGTAGGACCTGGCCGCAAATAGCCCGGTGTCAAAAGATGACCGAATATGCGGACATGACACGATTAGCGGACAGACGACAGAATTAAGAGGACTGCGACACCTAGTGGCTCTTCGTTTCGCCATAAGTGCCATTATTTCGCATAATGTATATTATGTCAAATTATGGGCGTCGCTTTCGTCGCCGTTTTGGCACGCTACTTGCGTGGATGCGCAATTTCTTGCGCATGGACGCTAGGTATGCGGTTTAAATGGCACTTTGACTCAGCGAATCAACGCCTTAACTCACCTTTCGGCTGGTCCATCACGGTGCGCGAAATTGCCACGTGGCTGCAAGACCGGCTCTACCACCGACACGACCTGACCGGCCCCTGGGCCGGCTGGCGTGTCCGTGGTCGCTATCTCAAGGGCCCGGGCGGCCAAGTCTGGACACCCGAAAGCCTCGCGCATAAAGCACCGCCAGAGCCATAAGGCACTGGCCTCGCCCTCCAAAAGCTGCGCTTTCTCCGGTCAAGTCCAGGTAGTTCAAAGGCAGTGCCGAGACCGGCACTCAGCGAGCCAAAGGCACTGGCCTCGCCTTCCCAAACCTGCGGTTTGCTCAGTCAAGTCCAGGTAGGTCACAGGCGGGAACCCGCTGGGATTCCCTCACGAGCAACACCCTAAAAGCGGGTTTGGCGGGAAGGTGCTGCGCGATCGGTGAACCTTCGCAAGCCTTGCGGCACAAGGGTTTCGCCGGGAATGTCCGCTGAAAAGCGTATCCGTAGGGGTTGCACCCCTACACCCCAGGGCAATCAGGCCCGCCTGGCCGAGATCACGGAACGAATGTAATTGAAGGCATGTATGAGCGCGCGGGCGCCCGCGATAGCACCGATGATCGCGGCCACACCCTCCGTCACTAAACCAAGATCAGCCAACAACGCAACGATGGGCATTACGGGTTCCCTCCAATGGCGATTTGATGCTCAGGCGGACTGTAGCTTTGCGGAATGCTTGGCTTGGGCCAGTAGCCCTCGGCTGAGCCGACTTGCGCTATCGCCGGCACCTGCGGCGCTTCGGCTGGCCTCTCGGGCTCTCTGGCCTTATCGCGGCCCTCTGGGTGCACGTGTTCTAACGGCCGGCGAAACGGGTTGTAGACCCCATCGCGCGCAATGGCTCGGCACACGCCGGCCTCAATCTCGTATTTCGTGCCCTGCTCCGTATGGCACGTGCAACGACCATCATCCACCGCAATGCAGAACAGGTCCGGCACGCCCTGCACCTGAAGGTGGTCATACGCCGCTGCGGTCCATGGGTGTCCCGGTACGCGTGGCGCGATCCACTTTTCATAGTCACGGCGCCGCAAATCATCGTCCGCGTCTTCGGATGAGCGGCGCGAGCCACCACCCGATGACGCGGAATCACTGGCCGGCACGTCTTTCGACGCCATGCCACTGAACGAATGCTTCACCCACCAACCGAGGGCGCCAATCAACGGCAACAGCACAAGCGGCGCGTAGAAGAACCAGGGCAACTTTTTCTTGACCGTGTGCTGCGTCGCGCTGGTGTAGAGCTTGTAAACCTCTTTCGGATAGCGCCATGTCGGGCCACTAATGTAGTCAGATCCCTTGGCACAATTGGACTCAAAGCGGTCCCACGTTTTCAGCACCGCCACGTTGAAGCCGAACTTGCGTCGCACGTGAATGTGCGGGTCAATCAGGCCCTTAACGAAACTGTCGATCTGATCATGCTTTTGGCAGAGAAGAATAATGTCGTAGCCGTGATGGCGATGCCGCGCTAGCGCATCAATGTGCGGCGGCACCTTGGCGCCCGAGGCGCGCGAAGGCATGTAGTCGTAGCACTCATCCAAGATCATCACCGAGCCGTGCGGCAGCAATTGCCACTTAGGCATCTGGCGGCCCTGATCGTCCTTATCGGCTGGATCGTACTCAGTGAACTTGTGAGGGAACGGCTTAAAGCCCGTGGCCTCATAGTCCAGGCCCTTAATGCCGTCCACGTACACGTCGCGGCCGGCCTTGACGAACTCCAGGCCCTTGCTGATGGCAAGCAGCGTTTTGCCGTGACCAGGTTGCCCGGTGATGAGTGTGATCGCCATTACACGCCCACCTTGCCGACCATCAAGTTGGATGCCAGCTTGGTAGCGCCGGCAGAGAGCACCATCACCATGGCTTTGTCGAACTGCACGTAGGTCACAAGGTTCCACACCTCAGGGCTCAGGTTGCCGGCGTAGCTCATCAGCAGCGCCTTGACCTCCGGCATCACGTATTTGTACGTGATGAACGCGAGGCCAAGCGTGCCAAAAATCCGGCCAATGATGCCGCCGGATTTCATGAGCATAGTGCTGATGAAGATGCCTATCAGCATCTTCAAATGCGTCCAAAGCCAACCTTTCAGCCCTTCAAACATGCCTATTTCTCCGAAAGAATGCGCAGCGAGAAGAACATCGCTAGCAGCAAGATGAAATAGCCCGCTGCGCGCAGCACGTCGCACCATGCGTCGAGCTGCATCGACTTGCTGAGCTGCAACCACTCAATGTTGATATCGGGGAGTCGCGGGCATGTGGCGCCGCCACCACCAAAGCCGCTCATGTCCAGCTTGTCCAGGACGCTGACCTCTTTGGTGAAGCCTTCACCGGGCTTCTCGCCGATACCGTCAAGACCAGGCACGCTCTTGTCGCTATCGTCAGCGCCCTGTCCGCCGTCTGCGCACCGCAATAGCCAGGTCTGCCGCGCGATCATTCCGAGAGCGGGACTACCTTCAACGATCGGCGGGGTATTGCAATCGCCGCCACCGGAAGCGGACGTGCCATCACCTTTCTTGTCGCCGTCACCACTGCCCCCATCGGTGCCTGAGGGCGCGCCCTGATCGCCCGGGCTGGCACCATTGTTCGCGCCAGAGCCAGCGCCGTTGTAGTTATTAACCGTGGTGTTCGAGACCGGCCCTTTGCCGGCCTGCGAGCTGAAATTGTCGGAACCCGCAATCTGCGTGGGCGGGTCTGAAACGGGCGGGTTTGGTGGAGTCGGTGGGGGCGAGCCCGCACACAGCGTGGTACTACCTGCGGTTGCACAGCTCGGGGACGTTCCCGAACTTCCAGACGGCCCGGAAACGCACACCTGCCCTGCGTCACCCGTAGCGCAATACTTGTTCGACCCAGGGTCGTAGCACGAGCCGCCGCCGCACACCTTAGGTGGCGGAGGAACCGGGTCGGCATTGTCTCCCGGGGGTTCCGTGTACTCGCCGGTCGGCGTCCAGGTTGCATTTCCCGTGCACACCTGCTTGCCCTGCCAAGGCACACAGACCTTGACCGCCTTATCGTCATCCGCTTGCAACTTGTACTTGCAGCCAGCGTTCACGACCTCTGTGTTTGAGCCGTCAAAGGATTTCTTCAGAGGCGGACGCGCCTTGCAAATATCGCCGTAGGGTGGATCACCGGAGAAAGACCAGTAGTACGCGTCATAGCAATAGCCGGGCGGGTGGGCGCCGTTGGTAGGCGCTGCGCAAGACTCAAGCCAAACTTTGTTGCCAACGACATGGCACTTCCCTGCCAGCCAAGACAACGTGTTGTTGTTTCGAGCCCAGTTGGCCTTGTAATCCAGGCAACCCGCCATAGCGGCGTCATACGAAGGATTGCTCGTAGCCAACGCAGCGCGCGGGCTTAGCGCGAACGCGCCAACCACAAGCGCAAAGATCAATCCCCAGAGAGCGCGAGCCATCCCGCCCCCAGCACTGCAATCAAGACAAACCATCCGGCCATCGCTGCGCCCTCCAAAGAAAAGGGCGGCAGGAGTGACCTGCCGCCATAAACTGCCTCACCTCCGCGTCACTTACTCATGGCGCGGCGGATCAGGTTCCATGCCACGATGACAACGAGTGCACCCGCTACCGCTCCAATCACGGCGACGAGCTGCGGGTTGACGGCGGTGATCTGCGTCACGATGCCCGAACTCAGATCGTCACCCGCAGCGAAGGCTGGCGCGGCGATAAAAGCGCTTGCAACAGTGGCAGCGAAGGCTGTGGTCTTGGTCTTCAGGTTCATCAGATACGTCCTCTCAATGCATAACGAATAAGCCGCCCGCAGTAGCCAACACCCCACGCCGTGAGAATCGCTCCGGCGATGGCGAGGCCTTGAGGTCCGGTGAGGGGCGGCAACCCACCGGGCGTTCCTTCAATCCAGTGCGGGTCGCTGCACTGCCCCGAACTGGCGTCGATCGATTCCGAGGGGCAGTACAGGTAGGGCATAACGACCCCCTGCCCTTACTTCGCCGGTACCGCAGGCGCGGCAGCGGGCTTCGCCTGCGCGAGCGGCACGAGCTTCACTCGGCCCAGCGCAAGCCGGCCATTGCTGATCGAAAAGCTCCGCGCATCGAGCGTCGCGGGGCCGGGCGCGACCGGCTCATCACTGGAGAACTCGAACGAGTTCACCAGGCCATCAACCTCCACCGTCGCCCACTGCTTCCAGTAGTCGCGCACCACGCCGTCACGCTCGAAACGCGCCGCCTCCGGCTCGCGGGCGAGCACGGTAATCACCAAAGCCTTGTTCATTGCACTGTCTCCGTTATTGGCGGTATGTCCCGCCACGCAAATACCCGCCCTGATGGCAGGACCGTCACTTTCCACTCAGAGGCGAGAAACTCGCCCGTCACGCGGTTCACATAACCGCCTGTCACCTTGCGAATGTCAGCGGCACCGCCAAACGCTTCACGCGCGAAGATCGGCGCTCGCCACCATCGAATAACCCGCTTGCCTTCCGCCGTTGCGCCGCATACGCCATACAGCCGCGCGCCCTTGGGCACGTGCTTCGCCTGCTCCGCGCTGAACTTGCTCGCGTACTTCGCCATGTAGGCGACCGGCCGATTGATGTGCACTTTGCTGCTCAGCACGTGCGCGAAGCCATGCGGCCACCAACCGGCCTTATGTGGGTTGGGGAAGTAATCGCGTGCGCGCACCCAGATCATGCAGTGGTAATGCGGGCGGCCGCGCTTGGTAAGCTCCATAACCCACACCATGCGCATCTGCGTCCCGTTGCAGTTGCGCTTAAACCAGTCGCGCACGTGCCGGCGAAAATCGCCGACATGGCCAGCCTCCCAGGCGCCATCCTGCGCATAGGTCAGCGTCACGAAAAGACGACGCCACCGCACATGCTGCTCATCCACGTGTGCCGCAGCGTCCAGAATGTGCGCCGAGTTGCGCACCGCCTTCTGTAGCTTCCGCACACGTGACGAATAGACGTCTATTTCTAATACCTCGCGAGCCCGTGCTCCCTTTGTTTTATATGGGTCAAGTTCCGCGGGCGCGGCTGCGCCGCGCCCGCCGCTCGCGACGCTCGCGCCGTGCGCGTCGCTTCCGCTTTCGCTGCTTTCAAAGCCAAAAAATCGAGCACGCGCCATTTCCTTGAATGGTGCGTCCATCGCGTCTTGCTGCGCCGCTCGCTCTGAATAGTGGCGCGCAGCAAGCTTGCCCAGCGCCGCCACGCCGCCATCGAGATAACGCGCACTGCGGCGCGACATGCGAGGCTCTGGAAGGTCTAGCGCACTGGTGCCGGCGAGAGGGCCAGCCCCTTGGCGAAGTGCGTAGAAGTCGGTCGGGCGGCCGTCTGGAATCATCGCGCCACCCCAAACGAGCCTTCGAGCAGATCGAGGTCAAGCTCGATGCCGTCCTCCAGGGCGGCATCTAACAAGACCATGGCGCAGGTAGCGTAAGCGGCTTCCAAATTCACCAACCCCAACAGGCCGGCGGCCTCGCCATGAATGTGCATCGCGGCAATGCGGCCGCTCAGTTCCGTGTCAGCGGCCACGCTCGCGCTCCAGAAGAATGCGCAACTGGCCTTCCCAGCGGCGCAGGTAGTCGGTGACTTTCTCGCGCCGCTGCAATGCGGCCACGGCCATCGACAGGCCGGCATGCACGCCCTCGACATACACGAGACGCGCATCGCGCTGCACCGTGTCGGGACCCTGCCCTACGCGTGCGGCATGCATGCACACGCGACGGTCAAAGGCCGTCGCACTCTCTGAGATGGAGCGAACCGGGCCGCTCACCCGTGCAGCCTTCGCATGGCGCGATCAAATCGACGCCAGCGCGGGAGGCGGCGCAGGAACAGCCAGAGGCAGTACCACGACGCCTCACCCAGCAACTTGCCCGCCCAGCATGACGCTGCGGCGCCAAAGAAGAAGGCGATGGATAGCGCGCCGAGGGCTTCGGTGAATTGGTCTGCCGTGATGACGTTGCAAGTCATGGCTTATCGCCTTCGTCGAACGCACAGAACAGCCAGGCGCCAACGATCACCAGCCCGAGCACAAGCACAAACTCGGCCGCGCTTCCGTCATGCGCCAAGGCGCAGTTCTCGGCGAAGGGAGGGCACTGCATCACGCCCACCTCTCGCCGTGAACGGAAGCTGCCCAGCCCTTTGCGCGAATGCCGCGCATATAACTGGCCGCATCTACGCGCTTGTCGAAGAACAGAGAGAAAGGGCCAAACCAGCCGCGCGGGTCCACACAATCCACGCGGTACTGCCAGGGCTTGAGCGGGGCAACGAAGTCGAGGAAGGTCCGAACGACCCGAAGGCGTCGGGTGCGGCGCAGAGCGGCGCGGAAAGAGGCTGTGGCGTGCATCTGGACCCCTGTTAGTTCAGACTACCGTGGTAGGGCAAACTACCAATGCCCCGTGGTACTGTCAAGTTGAACTAACAGGAGGTCCTATGGACGCCGCGAAGCTGGTATCACTCGCAATGGAAAAACAGAAACTTGCTTCCCTGCGAAAGCTCGCGGAGGCGCTCGGGGTGTCCCACGTTTCGGTGACTCAATGGGTAAACGGAACCACGTGCCCAACGTTCGAATATGCGGCCGAACTGGCAATCATGGCTGGGTTGCCGCCAGTCGCCACAGCGGCAGAGATTCGCCTGGGCTCCAAGGATGGCGTGCGTCACCGCAAGCTGTTGAAGCAAATGAGCGCCTTGGCCGCAGGCGTGGCGCTAGTCGTAGGTCTTTCGCATGCATCCCCTGCCGCCGCGCGGGACGCCGGGCTTTATTCGCATAGCCCGAGCCATGTGTATATTATGTCAAATTATGGGCGTCGCTTTCGTCGCCGTTTTGGCACGCTACTTGCGTGGATGCGCAATTTCTTGCGCATGGACGCTAGGTATGCGGTTTAAATGGCACTTTGACTCAGCGAATCAACGCCTTAACTCACCTTTCGGCTGGTCCATCACGGTGCGCGAAATTGCCACGTGGCTGCAAGACCGGCTCTACCACCGACACGACCTGACCGGCCCCTGGGCCGGCTGGCGTGTCCGTGGTCGCTATCTCAAGGGCCCGGGCGGCCAAGTCTGGACACCCGAAAGCCTCGCGCATAAAGCACCGCCAGAGCCATAAGGCACTGGCCTCGCCCTCCAAAAGCTGCGCTTTCTCCGGTCAAGTCCAGGTAGTTCAAAGGCAGTGCCGAGACCGGCACTCAGCGAGCCAAAGGCACTGGCCTCGCCTTCCCAAACCTGCGGTTTGCTCAGTCAAGTCCAGGTAGGTCACAGGCGGGAACCCGCTGGGATTCCCTCACGAGCAACACCCTAAAAGCGGGTTTGGCGGGAAGGTGCTGCGCGATCGGTGAACCTTCGCAAGCCTTGCGGCACAAGGGTTTCGCCGGGAATGTCCGCTGAAAAGCGTATCCGTAGGGGTTGCACCCCTACACCCCAGGGCAATCAGGCCCGCCTGGCCGAGATCACGGAACGAATGTAATTGAAGGCATGTATGAGCGCGCGGGCGCCCGCGATAGCACCGATGATCGCGGCCACACCCTCCGTCACTAAACCAAGATCAGCCAACAACGCAACGATGGGCATTACGGGTTCCCTCCAATGGCGATTTGATGCTCAGGCGGACTGTAGCTTTGCGGAATGCTTGGCTTGGGCCAGTAGCCCTCGGCTGAGCCGACTTGCGCTATCGCCGGCACCTGCGGCGCTTCGGCTGGCCTCTCGGGCTCTCTGGCCTTATCGCGGCCCTCTGGGTGCACGTGTTCTAACGGCCGGCGAAACGGGTTGTAGACCCCATCGCGCGCAATGGCTCGGCACACGCCGGCCTCAATCTCGTATTTCGTGCCCTGCTCCGTATGGCACGTGCAACGACCATCATCCACCGCAATGCAGAACAGGTCCGGCACGCCCTGCACCTGAAGGTGGTCATACGCCGCTGCGGTCCATGGGTGTCCCGGTACGCGTGGCGCGATCCACTTTTCATAGTCACGGCGCCGCAAATCATCGTCCGCGTCTTCGGATGAGCGGCGCGAGCCACCACCCGATGACGCGGAATCACTGGCCGGCACGTCTTTCGACGCCATGCCACTGAACGAATGCTTCACCCACCAACCGAGGGCGCCAATCAACGGCAACAGCACAAGCGGCGCGTAGAAGAACCAGGGCAACTTTTTCTTGACCGTGTGCTGCGTCGCGCTGGTGTAGAGCTTGTAAACCTCTTTCGGATAGCGCCATGTCGGGCCACTAATGTAGTCAGATCCCTTGGCACAATTGGACTCAAAGCGGTCCCACGTTTTCAGCACCGCCACGTTGAAGCCGAACTTGCGTCGCACGTGAATGTGCGGGTCAATCAGGCCCTTAACGAAACTGTCGATCTGATCATGCTTTTGGCAGAGAAGAATAATGTCGTAGCCGTGATGGCGATGCCGCGCTAGCGCATCAATGTGCGGCGGCACCTTGGCGCCCGAGGCGCGCGAAGGCATGTAGTCGTAGCACTCATCCAAGATCATCACCGAGCCGTGCGGCAGCAATTGCCACTTAGGCATCTGGCGGCCCTGATCGTCCTTATCGGCTGGATCGTACTCAGTGAACTTGTGAGGGAACGGCTTAAAGCCCGTGGCCTCATAGTCCAGGCCCTTAATGCCGTCCACGTACACGTCGCGGCCGGCCTTGACGAACTCCAGGCCCTTGCTGATGGCAAGCAGCGTTTTGCCGTGACCAGGTTGCCCGGTGATGAGTGTGATCGCCATTACACGCCCACCTTGCCGACCATCAAGTTGGATGCCAGCTTGGTAGCGCCGGCAGAGAGCACCATCACCATGGCTTTGTCGAACTGCACGTAGGTCACAAGGTTCCACACCTCAGGGCTCAGGTTGCCGGCGTAGCTCATCAGCAGCGCCTTGACCTCCGGCATCACGTATTTGTACGTGATGAACGCGAGGCCAAGCGTGCCAAAAATCCGGCCAATGATGCCGCCGGATTTCATGAGCATAGTGCTGATGAAGATGCCTATCAGCATCTTCAAATGCGTCCAAAGCCAACCTTTCAGCCCTTCAAACATGCCTATTTCTCCGAAAGAATGCGCAGCGAGAAGAACATCGCTAGCAGCAAGATGAAATAGCCCGCTGCGCGCAGCACGTCGCACCATGCGTCGAGCTGCATCGACTTGCTGAGCTGCAACCACTCAATGTTGATATCGGGGAGTCGCGGGCATGTGGCGCCGCCACCACCAAAGCCGCTCATGTCCAGCTTGTCCAGGACGCTGACCTCTTTGGTGAAGCCTTCACCGGGCTTCTCGCCGATACCGTCAAGACCAGGCACGCTCTTGTCGCTATCGTCAGCGCCCTGTCCGCCGTCTGCGCACCGCAATAGCCAGGTCTGCCGCGCGATCATTCCGAGAGCGGGACTACCTTCAACGATCGGCGGGGTATTGCAATCGCCGCCACCGGAAGCGGACGTGCCATCACCTTTCTTGTCGCCGTCACCACTGCCCCCATCGGTGCCTGAGGGCGCGCCCTGATCGCCCGGGCTGGCACCATTGTTCGCGCCAGAGCCAGCGCCGTTGTAGTTATTAACCGTGGTGTTCGAGACCGGCCCTTTGCCGGCCTGCGAGCTGAAATTGTCGGAACCCGCAATCTGCGTGGGCGGGTCTGAAACGGGCGGGTTTGGTGGAGTCGGTGGGGGCGAGCCCGCACACAGCGTGGTACTACCTGCGGTTGCACAGCTCGGGGACGTTCCCGAACTTCCAGACGGCCCGGAAACGCACACCTGCCCTGCGTCACCCGTAGCGCAATACTTGTTCGACCCAGGGTCGTAGCACGAGCCGCCGCCGCACACCTTAGGTGGCGGAGGAACCGGGTCGGCATTGTCTCCCGGGGGTTCCGTGTACTCGCCGGTCGGCGTCCAGGTTGCATTTCCCGTGCACACCTGCTTGCCCTGCCAAGGCACACAGACCTTGACCGCCTTATCGTCATCCGCTTGCAACTTGTACTTGCAGCCAGCGTTCACGACCTCTGTGTTTGAGCCGTCAAAGGATTTCTTCAGAGGCGGACGCGCCTTGCAAATATCGCCGTAGGGTGGATCACCGGAGAAAGACCAGTAGTACGCGTCATAGCAATAGCCGGGCGGGTGGGCGCCGTTGGTAGGCGCTGCGCAAGACTCAAGCCAAACTTTGTTGCCAACGACATGGCACTTCCCTGCCAGCCAAGACAACGTGTTGTTGTTTCGAGCCCAGTTGGCCTTGTAATCCAGGCAACCCGCCATAGCGGCGTCATACGAAGGATTGCTCGTAGCCAACGCAGCGCGCGGGCTTAGCGCGAACGCGCCAACCACAAGCGCAAAGATCAATCCCCAGAGAGCGCGAGCCATCCCGCCCCCAGCACTGCAATCAAGACAAACCATCCGGCCATCGCTGCGCCCTCCAAAGAAAAGGGCGGCAGGAGTGACCTGCCGCCATAAACTGCCTCACCTCCGCGTCACTTACTCATGGCGCGGCGGATCAGGTTCCATGCCACGATGACAACGAGTGCACCCGCTACCGCTCCAATCACGGCGACGAGCTGCGGGTTGACGGCGGTGATCTGCGTCACGATGCCCGAACTCAGATCGTCACCCGCAGCGAAGGCTGGCGCGGCGATAAAAGCGCTTGCAACAGTGGCAGCGAAGGCTGTGGTCTTGGTCTTCAGGTTCATCAGATACGTCCTCTCAATGCATAACGAATAAGCCGCCCGCAGTAGCCAACACCCCACGCCGTGAGAATCGCTCCGGCGATGGCGAGGCCTTGAGGTCCGGTGAGGGGCGGCAACCCACCGGGCGTTCCTTCAATCCAGTGCGGGTCGCTGCACTGCCCCGAACTGGCGTCGATCGATTCCGAGGGGCAGTACAGGTAGGGCATAACGACCCCCTGCCCTTACTTCGCCGGTACCGCAGGCGCGGCAGCGGGCTTCGCCTGCGCGAGCGGCACGAGCTTCACTCGGCCCAGCGCAAGCCGGCCATTGCTGATCGAAAAGCTCCGCGCATCGAGCGTCGCGGGGCCGGGCGCGACCGGCTCATCACTGGAGAACTCGAACGAGTTCACCAGGCCATCAACCTCCACCGTCGCCCACTGCTTCCAGTAGTCGCGCACCACGCCGTCACGCTCGAAACGCGCCGCCTCCGGCTCGCGGGCGAGCACGGTAATCACCAAAGCCTTGTTCATTGCACTGTCTCCGTTATTGGCGGTATGTCCCGCCACGCAAATACCCGCCCTGATGGCAGGACCGTCACTTTCCACTCAGAGGCGAGAAACTCGCCCGTCACGCGGTTCACATAACCGCCTGTCACCTTGCGAATGTCAGCGGCACCGCCAAACGCTTCACGCGCGAAGATCGGCGCTCGCCACCATCGAATAACCCGCTTGCCTTCCGCCGTTGCGCCGCATACGCCATACAGCCGCGCGCCCTTGGGCACGTGCTTCGCCTGCTCCGCGCTGAACTTGCTCGCGTACTTCGCCATGTAGGCGACCGGCCGATTGATGTGCACTTTGCTGCTCAGCACGTGCGCGAAGCCATGCGGCCACCAACCGGCCTTATGTGGGTTGGGGAAGTAATCGCGTGCGCGCACCCAGATCATGCAGTGGTAATGCGGGCGGCCGCGCTTGGTAAGCTCCATAACCCACACCATGCGCATCTGCGTCCCGTTGCAGTTGCGCTTAAACCAGTCGCGCACGTGCCGGCGAAAATCGCCGACATGGCCAGCCTCCCAGGCGCCATCCTGCGCATAGGTCAGCGTCACGAAAAGACGACGCCACCGCACATGCTGCTCATCCACGTGTGCCGCAGCGTCCAGAATGTGCGCCGAGTTGCGCACCGCCTTCTGTAGCTTCCGCACACGTGACGAATAGACGTCTATTTCTAATACCTCGCGAGCCCGTGCTCCCTTTGTTTTATATGGGTCAAGTTCCGCGGGCGCGGCTGCGCCGCGCCCGCCGCTCGCGACGCTCGCGCCGTGCGCGTCGCTTCCGCTTTCGCTGCTTTCAAAGCCAAAAAATCGAGCACGCGCCATTTCCTTGAATGGTGCGTCCATCGCGTCTTGCTGCGCCGCTCGCTCTGAATAGTGGCGCGCAGCAAGCTTGCCCAGCGCCGCCACGCCGCCATCGAGATAACGCGCACTGCGGCGCGACATGCGAGGCTCTGGAAGGTCTAGCGCACTGGTGCCGGCGAGAGGGCCAGCCCCTTGGCGAAGTGCGTAGAAGTCGGTCGGGCGGCCGTCTGGAATCATCGCGCCACCCCAAACGAGCCTTCGAGCAGATCGAGGTCAAGCTCGATGCCGTCCTCCAGGGCGGCATCTAACAAGACCATGGCGCAGGTAGCGTAAGCGGCTTCCAAATTCACCAACCCCAACAGGCCGGCGGCCTCGCCATGAATGTGCATCGCGGCAATGCGGCCGCTCAGTTCCGTGTCAGCGGCCACGCTCGCGCTCCAGAAGAATGCGCAACTGGCCTTCCCAGCGGCGCAGGTAGTCGGTGACTTTCTCGCGCCGCTGCAATGCGGCCACGGCCATCGACAGGCCGGCATGCACGCCCTCGACATACACGAGACGCGCATCGCGCTGCACCGTGTCGGGACCCTGCCCTACGCGTGCGGCATGCATGCACACGCGACGGTCAAAGGCCGTCGCACTCTCTGAGATGGAGCGAACCGGGCCGCTCACCCGTGCAGCCTTCGCATGGCGCGATCAAATCGACGCCAGCGCGGGAGGCGGCGCAGGAACAGCCAGAGGCAGTACCACGACGCCTCACCCAGCAACTTGCCCGCCCAGCATGACGCTGCGGCGCCAAAGAAGAAGGCGATGGATAGCGCGCCGAGGGCTTCGGTGAATTGGTCTGCCGTGATGACGTTGCAAGTCATGGCTTATCGCCTTCGTCGAACGCACAGAACAGCCAGGCGCCAACGATCACCAGCCCGAGCACAAGCACAAACTCGGCCGCGCTTCCGTCATGCGCCAAGGCGCAGTTCTCGGCGAAGGGAGGGCACTGCATCACGCCCACCTCTCGCCGTGAACGGAAGCTGCCCAGCCCTTTGCGCGAATGCCGCGCATATAACTGGCCGCATCTACGCGCTTGTCGAAGAACAGAGAGAAAGGGCCAAACCAGCCGCGCGGGTCCACACAATCCACGCGGTACTGCCAGGGCTTGAGCGGGGCAACGAAGTCGAGGAAGGTCCGAACGACCCGAAGGCGTCGGGTGCGGCGCAGAGCGGCGCGGAAAGAGGCTGTGGCGTGCATCTGGACCCCTGTTAGTTCAGACTACCGTGGTAGGGCAAACTACCAATGCCCCGTGGTACTGTCAAGTTGAACTAACAGGAGGTCCTATGGACGCCGCGAAGCTGGTATCACTCGCAATGGAAAAACAGAAACTTGCTTCCCTGCGAAAGCTCGCGGAGGCGCTCGGGGTGTCCCACGTTTCGGTGACTCAATGGGTAAACGGAACCACGTGCCCAACGTTCGAATATGCGGCCGAACTGGCAATCATGGCTGGGTTGCCGCCAGTCGCCACAGCGGCAGAGATTCGCCTGGGCTCCAAGGATGGCGTGCGTCACCGCAAGCTGTTGAAGCAAATGAGCGCCTTGGCCGCAGGCGTGGCGCTAGTCGTAGGTCTTTCGCATGCATCCCCTGCCGCCGCGCGGGACGCCGGGCTTTATTCGCATAGCCCGAGCCATGTGTATATTATGTAAAATAATATGCATGATGGAATTGGTTGCTGTGCTCAGATGCCATAGATCCGCGTTTCACCACTATTCGCCGAAACAGCGCCCACCCGATCCAGGCTTATTCGGTGACGGAATCGCCGGCTGACCCGCAATTCGGTGCCGTCGCGCAACGTGATCACGGCGTCTCGCGTCGGCAGCAGATTAAGTCCATGGATTCGACTCAATGGCACGATGCGTGACCGGTGAATTCGCGCAAAGCGAGCCGGATCGAGTCGCCTCTCGATGCCATCCATGCTTGCGTGGATCATGTGGAGTCGCGGCCCCACATGTAGCGTCACGTAGTCGCCGCTGGCTTCGATCCAGTCGATATCGTCGACTGGTATCCAGGTTGTCCTTCCGCCGCTTTTGACCTGCAAGCGCTTATCCCAGCGCACCGCATCAGGGCGCGGAGCCTGCGTGTTGTCTGATGGAGCGCGCAATCGCAGCTCCTGCAGGCGTTGGCAAACCGAACGCATGGCCTGATCGAAGCGCTCATCGTCCAGTGGCTTCATCAAATAGTCCGTCGCCCTGATGCCGAATGCCCTCAAGGCGTAGTTGTCATAGGCGGTCGTCATGACGATGACCGGGCGTTCATCGATATCCAAACTGGAGATCATCTCGAAACCGTCACCGTCAGGCATCTGTACGTCTAGAAACACCACGTCAGGCCTAAGCGCGCGGATCAGTCTTGCTCCGGCCTCACCTGAATCCGCCTCCCCTGCTACAACGACATCCTTCCATCGGCGCAGGCAGAAACGAATGCCGCGTCTCGCCAACGGTTCGTCATCCACAAGCAATACACGAATCACGCCAGCCTCCGCCCTGCTACCTCATGGGGAATGTGAATATCCGCGCACCAGCCACGAGCAGCATCTCCGGACACAAGGAATCGGTAGTCGTCGCGGTAGCGAGCCGCTAGGCGTGCTCTGGTGTTGGCAAGGCCAAGCCCGGCCGCTTTCCGTGGCACGGGTGCCGGGTGGTCGAGGCTGTTGTGGACGGATATCGATACGCCATTGCCACAACGGCGTACATTCAGCGTCAACTCTCCACCTCGGATGCTCGGGGCAATGCCATGGCGAACGGCATTCTCTACAAGTGGTTGCAGAAGCAAATGCGGCACCAAAGCATCCCTGGCAGCCTTGTCGCAATGGATCCTCGCCACCAGGCGGCGCCCTAGTCTTATTTGCTCGATCTCCAGATATTGCCTTACCTGTGCCAGTTCCGTGGCGATAGGTACGTCGCCCTTGGCTGCCGGCTCAAGGGTCGAGCGGAGAAATCCAGCCAGCAGCGAAATCATGCGTCGAGCCGACAGTACGTCACCCTCGCCCACAAGTGTGGATATGCCGTTGAGCGTGTTGAAAAGAAAATGCGGGGTGATCTGGTACCTGAGCGCCATCAACTCTGCATCTCGCGCCAACGATTGAGCTAACAACAGTTGCCGTTCGCGAAGCCTGGCCTCCTGCCAATGTTCGACAGCCCAATAGAGCGCACTCCATGCAACCAACATCATGGCAGGACTGAATGCATTGGCGATACCCGCCACGGCCACCGTGCGAAAGTCCACGGCAAGCTTGATGACTGGACTTGCCAGAACTTCCAGAATGACACCACACATCGAGCTGGCGAGGCCAAGCCCGTAGCAACAGACAAGGATGGTCACGACGGGGCGCACCCAGGATAGATGTTGTGCCATCCATCGCCGGCAGAGCCCACGCATGACGTAACTCGAAAGAAAGGCCGCCGTTGTCGTGCCCGCAAAATAGATCGCCACAGGATAGGCGTGACGATACGGTAGTGCGCCCAAGATGCTCACCAGCCCGTAGGCTAGCCATCCCAGTACCTGGACCAGCCATGCTTGGGTGCGTGTGTAGCCAGTATCGCTTGGAGCCACGTACGTCACCTGGGTTGCCGTTTTACCGGGCTCCGCGATGGCCAGGGCGCCGCCTGACCGATCAAAACGGTCCACTCGTCGAAAACGAATATCGTCTCGTCATGAACCCACCTACCCTGTTCAAGGCCCGTCAAACCATCTTCGCTGCGGGCCGTTGAATCAATCGAGCCCACGGGAATCACCACATGGAACGCACGCTAGAAAAGCCCATGAGTCTCTTCATTCGCGCCACCCTCATTGCGGGTACGCTGGACATGCTATCGGCCGCTGCATATGCCTTGATGGCGGGCAAGAACCCCCTTGCCGTGCCAGTAGGCATCGCGTCTGCGGTATGGCCAGGCGCACTGAAAGCAGGCGCGCCTGCGCTGGGTGTCGGCTTGTTGCTTCATTTCGCCATCATGCTGGTCATGGTGGTGGTGTATGTGGCAGCGGCGCGTAGCTTTTCGTGGCTTACCCAGAAGCCCGTGGCATCAGGCGCAATTTATGGACTGATTCTTTGGGCCGTCATGAACTTGGTCGTGCTTCCTATACGTTGGCCGGCCCTGTTTCCTCATTTCACTACCGTCTCGTTCCTCGAACAGATATTCAGTCACACGGTTCTGGTCGGGATGCCACTAGGGCTGTTGACCCGTCGTTCGATGTATGGCGTTGCCCACTCGTCAGTGTCTAGTGCTGCTGGCTGATGAGTAGGCGCACGCCGAGCAAGGCAAAACACCCGGCGAAGCTTCGGCGCAACCATGCGCGTAACTGTGGTCGCGAGAGTACGGGTGCGCGCATGGTCGCTGCGAAGTATCCATAGATGACAAAGACAACCCAGGTCATCGTCATGAATGCCGCGCCGAGCGTGACTGTCGCCACCATAGGTGAGGCGACGCTGGCCGGAATGAACTGTGGGAGAAAGGCCAGGAAAAACACCGAAAGCTTCGGATTGAGTAGATTGATCAGCACGGCGGAACCAATGATACGTGCTGCACCCTGCTCGCTTCCCGCGTCGCTTAGTTGAAGAAAGCGGGCATCCCTGAGGGTCCGCCACGCCATATAGACAAGGTACGCGGCACCGATGCTCTTGAGCAGCGTAAAGGCGATCACGCTGCTATGGAGCACCGTTGCGAGCCCCAATGCCGCTGCCAGTAGGTGGGGGAGTATCCCGATTGCACAGCCCGTTGCCGCAATAACGCCGGCCCGCCCGCCATGAAGCAGGCCTGCAGAGATCGTAAAGAGCGCCCCGGTTCCCGGCGAAGCCACAACCAGCAGTGATGTCAGAAGAAAGAGCGTACTCATCGCGTCGATGCCTCCGAAGGCTCACGTCTCTCCGTAGTGCTTGCGGTCGCTGCCTGGAGCTGAGACGGGTCGTAATAGAAGCGCTCACGAGCAATCTTTTCGGAAAGCCAATGCTGAATGCTCACTTCATCGAGGGAAACGTGCGTGTTGTCGCGATAGAAATCGAACCGCCAATGGATGAATACCTGATCGCCCTCGATTGCGATCGCCTCCGTGCGGGCGGTGACGGTTTCGAAGGTGTCGAGCACCCTATTCTCGTTTTCTATCAACGCCTCAAGCCCGGTTCGCGATTGCTGTTGGTTCTCCCAGACCACAGCATCCGGGTGATAGAAGCGTTGCAGCGCGGCGATGTATTCCCCTGCTTCCACCAGGGCCACAAAGTCTTTGACAAGAAGGTGATCGGGCATGGGTGCATCCCATTGGCTGATTGAAAGGTCTTGCCCGTTCGTGACTTACGCGTGGCGCAGATCGTCGAAGCGGGTATCTTGCGAGCGGCTCAGCCTAGGTGGGCTACCCGTCCTAGGTCACCGGGCGATAGCGACAGATCATTGGGCAATGGCGCCGCGCATCGCCTTGCAACATGGGCAATCGCGCCAAACTTGCCGTCTCAATCGCCAGGGCTGCACTCATGGCATCCCCAGGTGGATCTGCATAGCATTGAAAACGCGGGATATTTTGCGTTGACGACCGAGTGCGATCTGTTGTTGTGCAGTAGCGAAGTCACTTGACGCACAAGGCAAAATCGCCACGCTTGGCGCACGTGTTCACCAGGAGGCCCGCCGTGCGCGTTGCCATACTCGCCTATGACGGATGCATGGGCGCCGAAGTGCTTGGATTGTCCGATGTCCTGCTGGTTGCCAACCGCATCAGTACGCTGCGCTCACCGGATAGGCCAGCCCCTTTCTCGGTGACCATCGTTGGCGCGCGCGCTGGCCAGGTTCGTCTCGCGGGCGGAGCGCAGTTGTCCGTCGCGGCACCTCAATCGTTTGACTTGCTTGTGGTGCCCGCCTTTGATTTCAACTGCGCAGACGACATCACGTCCGCACTTGTCGCGCTCGACGAGGAAAAGGTGCTTATCCGCCGCGCCGCGGAGCAACGCAAAGTGGCCTCCATTTGCGGCGGCAGCCTGCTATTGGCGGACGCCGGCATTCTGGATGGTCGGCAGGCGACCACTGCCTGGGCGCTCGCCGGGGAAATGGCACGCCGCTACCCCAAGGTCGAAGTGATACCCGATGCCGTGCTGGTCCGCGCTGACGACATTGTCACTTCGGGCGCATTCACGGCTTATGGCGACTTGGCCCTTCAATTGATTCGTGATTGTGTGGGCACCAGCCTTGCACGCGCCGTGGGCCGATTCAGCCTTATTGATCATAGTCCACGTAGCCAGGCTGCCTATCTGGATCGCCGTTTCAGCCATAGGCGACGCGAGTCGTTCGCCCGAGCCGTCAGCAGCTGGCTTGAACAGCGCATGGCTGAGCGCTATCGGTTGGATGCGCTTGCGGAGGCATTCAACCTATCCAGCCGCACACTACTTCGGAGGTTTCGTGCCGAAACAGGACGGTCGCCCCTTGATATGCTTCATGACTTGCGCGTGGAGAAAGCCAAGCTTCTCTTGGAGACAACCACGTTGAGCGTGGCTCAGGTGGCCGCCGAGGTGGGGTATCTGGATGTTGCGACTTTCTCGCGACTTTTTACGCGCCGTACACAGTTGACTCCGGCGACGTTCCGCAAGCGGTTCAAGGCCGTTGATGTGACAGTGTTCTGATTGGTTGCCCAAAGACGAAGCAAGCCGACAGCCGTCAGATGGCGACGTTGCCCACCAGATTGAGGATGGCACCCGGACACGTTACCTGTGGCGATTGTTAGCATCCGAGACGTCCTGCGATCCATTGATCGTCGGAAAAGGTGTGCGCGAGATGTACCTGGAAGCGTCCCGTGCCGAACGTCTGCCAGCAAATGAGCCGCCAACGTCATGAGCACTGTCCTGTCGCAGCAAGCGACTGGCGCATCATCGCGCCCTTCCGTCACCCCGCCTTGGCTTGTGCGCAGCCACCGCCTGCGCTTTCTTCGAGCAGCGATACGGTTGCTCAAAGTCATCCATCCGCGGCACGCCGCCGCGCTAATGGATCGAATCTGGTATGCAGCACCAAGGCGCAAGCCCCGTCGTGCGGAGCAGGACATATTGAGCCGCGGCGCTCGCATGTTCTTTGACGTTGATGATCACCGAGTGGTCGCCTGGTCTTGGGGCGAAGATGGGCCTACTGTGGTACTGCTACACGGCTGGGGTGGCAGTGCTGGACAGATGACCAGCTTCGTCGCCCCCTTGCTCAGGACTTGGCCTTGGCGGAAGTGAATGCACAACCGGTCGTTCTAGCCGTCACTTGCTTGTGCATCGGGGCTGGCAATTCGGATGTTCCTTCACCCTAGGCCGCCAAGTATCGACATTCGTCAAGCATAAGAAAGGCTTGAGTCACCTGAATTGCCATCATGGATGGTGAGGTCATGATGTGCGCCTCACGACATGACTTCAGGCACATCCCTCGCTCTTCGCACGAGCACCACAATCACCTTGTCTTCCGTGCGTGTTTCCGTTCGTTCCTCTCCCTAGCTCAAGGATCGAAGGCATGAAGCGCTTGGCGTTGGCGGTTTGGATGGCTTGTGGCATCTCGATGGCTTCGGTGGGCGCTTACGGGCAAGCGGTGTCGACACCGCAGCCAGAGGTGTTCGGGCCGGGCGTGATATCGGGGCCAGGGAATGAGGATTCGGCAGCATTTACGCCCGATGGCCACACCGTCTTCTTTGACCGCATCAACTGGCCCAATGCCGCGATCATGGTTTCGCATTGGGTCGGTGGGCATTGGAGTGCGCCGACCATTGCCCCCTTTTCCGGGCAATGGCTGGACCATGATCCGGCCATGGCACCCGACGGGTCCTTTTTGGTGTTCTCGTCCAATCGACCGGACCACGACGGCGATAAACCGTTGGATGCGGTGCTCGCCAACGGCAAGGTGCTACCAGGTTCAGGCGGCCACCTTTGGCGCGTGGATCGTAAGGGTAATGGCTGGGGTCGGCCGGTACGGCTCCCTGATGCGGTGAACGAAAGCTCGCGCACGTACGCGCCAGCCGTCGTGGCCGATGGCAGCGTTTATTTCCAGCGCCCTGGTGACGATGGTGATTTCCGGCTTTTCCGCTCGCAGTATCGCAACGGCACCTACCAGCCGCCGGAGCCGGTGATGCTGGGTGACGGTTCGGCGCACAAGCTTGACCCTGCCGTGGCACCCGACGAATCGTTCATCGTGTTCGACGCCAACTTTACCGGCAAGGATGATCCGGATCGCCTCTACATCGCCTTTCGCCAGGGTGATGGATGGAGTCAGCCTGTGGACCTGGGCAAAGACATCAACCTCAAATCGCCCTGGGGCGCACACTTGGGCCCAGACCATCGAACGCTCTATTTCAGCAGTTCGCGTTCGATGCCGGTGCATTATCCACGCACACCCGAACAAGGCGCTAAAGATATGGCGCGCATGCAAGCCTGGGACAACGGCGGCGACAACATTTGGTACGTCTCGCTGGCACCATGGCTGGATGCACATCACCCCACCAGCGGTTGATGGCGTGCAACCAAGCGATGCGAGTTTGCCCTGGCTACGGCTCCGCCAGGGCGCCTGATGGTTGCTTTGCACGCCATGCCAACGCAAGGCACGCTGCTGCGGTGATGTCGAACGTGGCGCAGAAAGCAGGCCACCATGAAGGCACACCAGGGTTGGTCACGATGTGTGGATGTACAAAGTCAAAGGCAGCATGAGCCGCCAAGGCAGCCAGTACCAAACCCAGGTGCCTCCGGTATCCGGCAAAGGCCAGCGCAGCGAACGCACCCGCCCAGGCCGCCTCGATCACCACGGTGTGTACGAAACCGGTCATGGCCGCAAACAGCACGTAATAGGTGGCTATGACCATGAGCAACACAACGCCGAAAGATCGGTCGCGCGTGAAGCCCGCCCACCGTGCGAGGCCGATGCATGCGAGTGCGAGTAGGATGCCTGCGACGTAGTCCATGGTCACACTCTAAGGTTGGGCCGGGGTGGCAACGATGGGGCCATCGGGAAGATCGGAGAGCGCACCCAGGAACGCTGCCAGGTCGCTCACTTCCGCCGATGATAGCCGGATCGGTTGACGGCCCTTGCCATGGTGCGATCGCTGGCCCAGCTCCGACGTGCCCATCGCCGCACTCGGTGCGTCGATGTAGTGCTGGATCGCCGCCTGCAACGTTTGAAACTGCCCGGCGTGCATGTACGGCGCGCGTTCCGCGACATTGCGCAAGCTGGGTGTCTTGAAGGCGCCCTCCATGGTGGCATCGTCCGCCGCCATGAAACGCAACTCGGCGCATTGCTCAGGGTTCGCATCACTGAAGTGGCCCAGGCAGTTGAATTCGTCATCGACGACCTTCGCCATGCCAGCCGCCCTGCCCTTGTCGGCCACGGGTGCTCCCGCAGGTGGCACGCCGGTGTTATGGAACGATTGGTCCGTCAGCAACGGGCCTGCATGGCAACTCACACACTGCCCCTTGCCAAGGAAGATCCTCAAGCCTTTGATCTCCGCTTCGGTGAGGGGGCTGCTGCCCTGAGTCTGCTCGTCAAGCGTAGCGGCGTAACGATCGAAGCGGGATGGGTGGTGCGTCAGCGACCTCTCGTAAGCGGCAATGGCCTTTCCCATGTTGGCGAAGATGCGACTCACCTGCTCGCGGGCGTCCACCGGCATGGCTGCCCAGGCGGCTTGCTGAGCGGGTGAACCTTTGGGTCCCGCCTCCGGAGGCAGCGGCCCAAGGGCGGGCATGGCGCCGAACACAGCCTCGTACTCACGACGGTAATGGGTTTGGATGAGCTGTGCGTAACGCGTGCGTGTGCCGCCATGCTCGTTGGCATCCTCCAGTGGCCCCAGCGCCTGCGACCATAAACTGTCCTTGCGGCCATCCCAGAAGAACCAAGCGCTGTTGGCAACACCGGCCAGCGGCATGGTCCGACGGGTGCCCACGCCAACGCCGTGCCCTACCGGCAAGCCGTCCTGGAACTGCGCTTGAGGGCGATGGCAACTGCCACACGCTACGGCCTGGTTGCTGCTGAAGCGCGTGTCGTTGAAGAGGCGCTCCCCAAGCGCACGGGCTACCGGCAAGTCATCAACGCTATTGGACGGATCATGCGGCGGAGGCGCTGCGTTCTTCCATTGCATGCTCGCGATAAGGGCGCGTTCGTCCTTGCTCCAGGATGCCCCCGTCGTCACATCAGCGGCATACGGCTTACCCGCGATACTCACACCAGCCAGCGCCAACATAAGCATCAGGTTCAACGGGACAGCACAAGCGGTATACGACCACCGCTGTTTGGTGCTGTTGGCCTTATCGCTACGCATGGCCGTCAACCGCCAGCAGCCGGAGCGGGCACGATTGTGTTGAAGGCGATGTGATCGGTCACGCCATCGGCTTCGATAGCGAGCTTGATCTCCCACCATCCGCCCATGTTGAATTTCATGCCGTCCACTTGGTAGACGCCGGGCTCCGGCTCGGCCGTGACGCGAGGCTGTGTGGGCAATCCATGGCCGTGCTGCGGCATGTCGCCATCCACCCTGATGTGCGCGTGCGCCACCGGCGCGCCAGCGGGCAGCATGAGCTTGATCCGCCAGGAATGGATCTGATTGATGGCCGCGGGCTGGGCCGGTGGTTGCAGTTCCACCAGGAACTTATCTGCCTGGCTCGCGCGTCGCAGGCTAAGGTCCAAGGTGGCGGGCACGGTGCCGCACCCAAGCAAGGTCAGCAGGGCGCTCAGCGCCAGTGCGAGAGAAGCCGTTCGAAACAACATGAGGCAAGAACCCAATACCAGTACGTGGAGTGCAGTTGCTGCGTTCGAGGTGCCGTGGTGCCCCGGCAGCACCTACCGAGATTGATGGCACGAGCAACTCGCGCCTTGCGCACAGCCGCATGCGCAGGGGGTGTAGTCGCTCGTGGCGGTGGCTTGGCAGCCGCAGCTGCACGTCGCGCCGACGCAGGTGGCGCAAGCGCAGTGGATGGAAGAATCGGTACTCATGGTCTATCGCTCCGTTGGGAAAATGGCGGAGCGGATTCTGGTGTATCGGGACCCGGCAGACTTGAACGTTTGGGCTAAGTTGCCCGATAGCGCTGGCTTATCCGCCTATTCCGACTTGCCCAACATGCTTGGCGCAAAACCAAACATGCGGCGGAACATGCGGCTCAAGTGGGCGGAGTCGGCGAAGCCCGAGCGCTGGGCGGCGGTTGTCCACGATTCACCGGCAAGCCCGCACGTCACGGCCTGCTTCACCCTTTCCCACAGGAGATACGCGCGAAAGGATATGCCCGTCTGTTGGACGAAGAGATGGCGAAACCGACTGGGGGACAGGTGGGCGATGGCGGCAGCCTGCGCCAGCGTGATGGGGTTGTCCAAATGCGCCTGGATCCAGGCCAGCACCCGAGCGATGCGCGGATCGACGCTTTCCGCATCACGATCATGTTCGGCCAGAACATTGACGATGTGTCTGGCCTCGCTCAACAGCGTTTCATTGTCAGCACCAGCGATATACGCGGCGAGCAGCGAGCGCGCCAGACCCAGTACGGCGGTGTGCTCGACAACGCTGAAGTCCGCGCCACCAAAACGCGCAGTCAAGGCGCGCCCGGCCGTCGTCTCCGGCTCCGCGAAAATGATCACGAGATCGCTTCCGCTTCCGTCGAGCTGGTGCCTGCGGTCGGCCATGACGATGGCGGCTTGAACCGCCTGCCAGGCTGTATCCGGGCCGCTGCGAAGCAAAATGGCCTGGTCCGGCGCCAGCACCAATTGCATTGCATGATGTGCATGCGGCTGCACCAGCCCGGTTTGGCGGCTAACCCATACACTTCCGCCCGGCCACATGAGCACGCGGCCGGATGCAGCGGCAGTCGAGCGCGACCGATGCGGCTCAGCAGGAACGGTACGTTGGGTCATGGCGTTAGCTCGACGAGGCATGCCTGTGACACCGGGCCCTAGCTGCGGTAGGCGGTCACGATAAACCACGCTGAGCTTCTCTGGCTAGCGGAAGACCTTCAACTCGCTCCAGCATTGTCGGGTGTCGACGTAGGCTGGCGTAACGCCAAGGCCATCCGTACCAATGCACGGCATGCTGCGTTCGACGCTTTGCGTTTTACAAACGCAATCCCGTCGAAGGAAACTTCAAGCCCATGGTCAGCCACCGCAGGGAAAAACATGAGTGCATCGACGCAGTGGTCCGCGCAGCAATACGTTAAATTCGAGAGCGAGCGCAACCGCCCCATACGCGACCTTCTCGCGGCCATACCAGCCGCCGATGTGTGTGCGGCCATGGATATCGGCTGTGGCCCTGGCAACTCCACGGAGCTGCTGCAAGCGCGGTTTCCCGGGGCTGAGGTCAGCGGCATGGACAACTCACCGGACATGATCGAGGCAGCCAGGCAACGGTTGCCCAACATAGCCTTCTCGATCAGCGATATCACTGGTTGGGCGGGCGAGGAGCTCTACGACGTGATCCTTGCCAACGCCGTGCTGCAATGGGTGCCTCGGCACGAGCAAGCATTTCCCGCGTTGTTGCGCCGCCTCGCACCGGGTGGCTCCCTGGCCGTGCAAATGCCCGACAACCTGGAGGAGCCAGCGCATGTGGCGCTACGCCAGGTGGCGGCAGAGGCACCCTGGGCCAGCAAGCTCGAGGATGCCGCGCGCAGCGAGCGCCATACGGCACCGTGGTACTACGAACTGCTTCGCGCCTGTGGCGCCACAGTGGATGTTTGGCGCACCACCTACCATCACCCGTTGCCGGGTGGCATGGATGCGGTGGTGGATTGGTTCAAAGGCAGCGCGCTGCGGCCTATCATGAGCCGGCTCGATGCGGCGGAAGGCGCGACATTTATCGCGCGCTACCGCGACGCCCTCGCCGAGGCTTACCCCGTCTTGGCCGATGGCTCGGTGCTACTGCCCTTCCCTCGCCTGTTTCTCGTGGCGACGATGCCGTCATCCCGGCTCGGGCGTGCCTGAAGCCGAACCTTCTCCTTCCGCCAGGCGCTGGGCATGCGTGTACACCACATGCCTGCCTGGGCGTACAAAGCCTGCCAAAGTGAGGCCGCAATGTTGCGCCAGCGCCACGGCCAATGCCGTGGGTGCAGAGATTGCAGCGAGCACACCCACCCCTAATGCCGCCGCCTTGGTGACCATTTCGTAGCTGGCGCGACTGGTCACCAGCACAAAGCCTTCGCGTACATCCGCGCCCTCGCGAACGAGTGCGCCCAGTAGTTTGTCCAGTGCGTTGTGCCGCCCCACGTCTTCCCGTACGCAGCGGATATCCCCCTCAGGGCTAGCCCAGGCTGCAGCGTGCACGGCCCCGGTTTCGGCGTTCAGGGGTTGATGTTGCGCTAACGCCATCTGCGCGGTCTGCAAGGCCCCGGGAGCTAGCGTTGGGCCGTCCGGCACGCGTGGCGGTGGGTGCAGTACGTCTTCGAGCCGGCGGCTGCCGCACAGGCCGCAGCCGCTGCGCCCTGGCATCAGGCGCGTCGCTTCGGCATTCACCTGCTCCACGTCGTTGGCCTGGATATCCAGCACGTAGCCTTCGAGCTGTTCGGCGATCGTGACACCCAGGATGTCGCTGGCGCGTTCGACGCGGCCTTCGCTCAACGAGAAACCATAGGCAAAGTCTTCCAGATCAGAAGGCGTGGCCATCATCACCGCAAAGGGCTCGCCGTTGTAACGCAGTTCGATGGGCGCCTCGGTGGCGAGCCAGTCTTCGCCCTGGCGTGCCTGCCCCCCTTGGTGGACGACTACGGTGCGACGCGCCAGTCCCGGGTGCGTCATGTTGGCGCCCTACACGCGAGACATGTCGTCATGACGGCTCGTTCACTCATGTTCGGTCGCCCCACTCGAAATGGGCCAGCAACGAATAGCGGATGCTGGCAGTGATAAATGCAGTTCGTCAGACGCCTCAAGGTTGGCGGGCGACTCCATCCACAACCTCGCTTGCCCGCAGCGCAGGCCAAGCTGCGTGCCGTGCACGCTGGTCTGTTTCAATTCGACTTTGCCAAGCACGGCATGCGCAGCCTCACCGCTGCCGGGAAGTACGCGGATGTCCGATGGCGAGATATGCCAGTCGACGACGGTACCTGCCGCCAGGTTGGATTGAACGGCGATGGACACATTGGCCTCCGGCCACACCAAGCGCTGCCTTCCGCCATCGGTGACGATATGTCCCTGCTGCACGTTTCGCATGCCGAGCAAACGTGCCACAGCGCCACTGGCCGGGCGCGCATAGACCTCGGCCGGCGTGCCGATCTGCACAATGCGCCGACCGTGCATCACCACCAGGCGATCGGCCACGGCGGCCAAGGCAGGGTCATGGCTGACGGCAAGCGCGGGGATGCCTGCCTGATGCACCTCGGCAATCAGCTCCGCCAGCACTTCGTCACGCGTTACCGGGTCGAGCGCGGAGGTGGGTTCGTCCAGCAGAAGCAGGCTCGGGCGTCGAGCCAATGCGCGCGCCAACGCCACGCGCTGTTGCTGCCCGCCCGATAGCGCACTTGGCCAACGGTCTGCGTGTGCGGCCAGGCCAACCCGCTCCAGCCATTCGAGCGCCTGCTCGCGCCGACGCTGACCACGCAGGGCAAATGCCACGTTCTCCCATGCCCGCAAATGAGGAAACAGCGCGTGCCCCTGCGGCAGATAGCCCACCGTCCGCTGCTGCGGAGGCAAGCCGTCGAAGGGCTCGCCACGCGCAGGCACGAGTCCGGCGATCGCCTTGAGCAGCAGTGATTTTCCTTCACCACTGGCGCCCAGCAGCACGGTGAACCCCGCCACCTCGAACTGTGCGTGGAGCGCGATGGGGTGCGCGATGTGGTAGTGGATACGCATCACGCCAGTCGCCTGCGAACGGCCAACCCCAGAACCAAAGGCAACGGCAGCGCCACCAGAAAGAACACCCACAGCAGCGGGTAGACCGCGTTCAGGCCGATGTCTTGAAGGTTCACCCACAGCTTCACGGGGATGCCTTGCGGATAGTAGGCAATGATCAGCACGGCCCCGAATTCCCCCAGCGCGCGAACCCAGGCCAAGGCGATGGCCGCCGCTAAACCGAGCTTCGCCAGGGGAAGGCTGACGTGCAGAAAGCTCCGCCACGGCGAATAGCCCAGGGTGAGCGCGATCTGCTCCAGTTCGCGCGGCACGCCCTCGAAGGCGGTGCGGGCGGCCATCACGTAATACGGCAACGCCGCGTAGAACTGGGCCAGCACGAAAGCGGCCGCCGAATTGGTAAGCAACAGCCCCGCCCGCTCGAAAAGTTGCCCCGCTGCGCCATAAGGGCCGTACATGGCGGCGAGCAACAAACCCATGGCGAGGGGTGGCGTGAGCAGCGCGACCAGTAGCAATGCATCCACCAACCATTGGCCGCGCACCCGGTAACGAGCCAGCCACCAGGCCAGCGGTGTGCCAAGCGCAACGATGGGCAGCAGCGCCACCAGGCTGTAGCCCAGTGACACGCCGACCGCCATGCCGTCGCCACGCGCAAAATGCAGGTCCAGCCAATCCGTCACCCACAGCAGGCCGAGGAAGGGTATTGCAAGCAATGCCAGCGCCAAGCCAGCGGGCAGCACTGACCAGCGCCATCCCATCGGTGCGCGCTTGGGTGCTGAAGTCACAGCGCGTCGCCATGCGGTGGATCGTAGCCATGATCGCGCAGCAACGATTGCCCTTCGGCCGACTGTAGAAACCGGACGAACTGCGCGCCCAGTGCAGGTTGGCGCGCATTCGCCAACGTTGCGGCGTAGAACACCAGGGGCTGCGCCTTCAGTTCCTTGCCATCGGCGAGACGCAAGTTTGCCTTGGCATACCACGCCTGTTGCATGCCGGGCTGAGCCAGGTTGATGGGGTCCGGCAAATCAATGATGGGCAGATGATGCGAGTGTGCCACGCTGGCGTAGCCAATGGCCGCATCGATCTGGCCCGCTTGCAATCGCGACATCAGCGAGGGCTCCGCAAAAATCTGCTGGGGATTCTGCAAGCCGCCGGCGATCTGGTCGAGCAAGCCCGGTTGTTGGTAATACCGCTCCGCCAATTGCAGCGTGAGCAAGGCATTGGCACCCTGCGGATCCACCGCAGGGTCGGTTCGCCCTAGTCGTAGCCCCGGCATTCGCAATACGTCATACCAGCGTTTGTCGCCCTTGGCGGCTGCGGCAAAATCAGCGGCAAAGCGACTGCCTGGGCTATAGATCACCACCATGCGCGTGCTGGCGATGGGTACGGCATGCTCGACCAAATGTGCCTGCTGCACCACGGCAATGGGCGCGGGCGTGATCGCCACGAACGCGTCGGCCTGCATCTGTTTGGCGGCAAGCAAGCGGGCCAGTGCAAACGAGCCCTGCCCCACGCCTTCGTAACGCGCCTGACCCGTCTTGGTGAAGGCGGGGCCAAGCGCCTGATCCATGACCACCCCCATAGACCCGGCATAGGCAACGCGCAACACCGGCAGATCGCCCGCGAGTGCAACGGCCGCGAAGCACAACACCAGCGGAGCCATCCAGCGGATGAATCGACGCAGACGGCTCACGCGCCACCGTCCTTAGGTGCGCGACGATGACGCACGCTGTCTCGTACATCCACGTCCAGCAACAATTCAAGCATCGCATCGCCTGGCAACGGCAGGTTGAAGGTGAGCCCGTCCCGACTGGGTAGTCGCGAGGCCAGTGCGCGCACATCGGCATCGCTCCACGTCACACGCCAACCGTCCGCCGTGCGCAGCCAATCCTGCGCTGGCCCAAGCACCAACTGGTGTTGCTCTATGCGTCCATCGGGCCACGCGGTGCGGCTGCCAACAGCGCGGCCGTCGAGCAATTGCGCCAGCTCCGCTTCATCGATGCGCAGGCGCAAGGTCTGGTCCTGCAGTTGCACCTTCATCCGGCAACCTCGCTCCATTGGGTGGGTGTATTGCAATCGGTCAATTGCGTGGCCTCGTCGGCGTCCAGCGCCAGGGTTTCGCCGTGCAGGGCTTTGTGCAGGGCGCGCAGCGAGCGCTGTCGTGGATCATCGAGCTGCAAAAGTCGGCGCAGTTCCGCTCGGGCGAAGGCATCCAGGTGCAAACGCATGGGCAGCACGTGGTCGGCGAAGATGAGACTGCGCGCCCGCGGGCGTTCGCTGCGCAACCGTTGCAACAGCGCCGCCGTGAGCAAGGGCATATCCACGGGAACGACCAGCCATGGCGTATCGCTGGTGATGACCTGGGCGATGCCATCCAAGCCGCCCAGTGGGCCGACGTCCGGCCGGGCATCGGGTATGCCGTGGTAAGCTTGGCGGTCCCCGCTGACGTAGGTTTCCACCGCACCGGCCGCACGAAGCACGCCAAGCTGATGCTCGATCAACGGGCGCCCACGCCAGGACAACATGGCCTTGTCGCGCCCCATGCGCGAAGACAAGCCGCCGGCCAATACGACGCCGACGCAAGGCAGCGATTCAACGCGGGTGTCCATGCGCGGAGTGTTCCTGCGAGCCCGATGCTTCGACGGTGGGGTCAGGCGATGTCTCATGGCAGAGCGAACAACCTTCGCTCCATGCACTGTCACCGTCGACGTAATGTTCCTGCTTCCAGATGGGGGCTTCGTGCTTGACCGCCTCGATGGCCAGGCGACATGCCTGAAAAGCCTCGGCACGATGCGGAGTCCCTGCCGCGACGACTACGGCGACATCGCCCAGGCCGAGGTCGCCCTTGGCGTGGGCAATGTAGAGCTTGAGTGGGCCGCCGACTTCCACGCGTGCGCGCTCGCCAATGGCGCGGAACGTCCGCAAGGCGAGTGGCTCGAACAAGTCGTAGCTGATGCCGGTAACGTGCCGGCCGAGGTTGAACTCGCGCACCTTGCCCACGAATACGGCAAGGCCGCCAAATCGCGGGTCGGAGACGAACTCAAGGGCTGCGGCCACATCGAGTGAGGCTTGGCTGCGATCGATCACGGCGGCAAAGATGTCGTCCATCTCAGCCTCCACTCACCGGCGGTAGCACCGCCAATTCCACGCCATCGGGCACGGCACGGTGGTTGTGCAGGATCTCCTCCGCACTGGCAATCGCCGATACGCGCACCAAGCCTGCATTGACCTGGGGCGCATGCTCTCGAACGTGGGTGGCCAGTTGTTCTCGCAAGCTCGCAATGGTGGCGCCCGCCGGTACGTCCAGTTCGAGATAGCCGCGCGGATCGGCGTCGCGCAAGGCGCCATAGAGTGCGATTCGGACATTCATGCGCCCATGCTCCACGCCCATTGCGGGCTTTCCAGATGCCCCAATCCGTGCACGTCCACGAGTGCGCCGGCGGGCAGCTCCGTGGCGTCGAGCGGAATCCTGATCCAGGCATTCGCGTCCGCCAGCGGACGTATGCGATAGGACTCCTGCCCCGCGAGCACTTGCGCCGCGAGTCGACCCTGCTCATCGAGCGTCAATTGAGCCTTGAGATACATGTGAAGGCGCGGTTTTTTTGCATAAGGTGTCGCCAGTGGAACCCGCCATGGACGTTCCCGCGCAAGCCCAAGCATGGCCCGCAAGGCCGGTTCCACGAAGAACCGCATGCCCACCGCCACCGCGATCGGGTTGCCGGGTAAGCCAAAGAACAACTCGCCGCCTGGCAGGCGCGCGCACAGCAAGGGCTTGCCGGGCCGAATGGCCACTTTGTGGAACAGCACCTGCGCGCCCAGCCGCTCCAGCGCCTGCGGGACGAAGTCGTAGCGCCCCATGGAGACGGCCCCGGTGGACACCACCACATGCGCACCTCGGGAGCGCGCGCGTTCGATGGCGGCGAGGAAAGCGTCGACGTCGTCGCCTACGGTCTCCTGATGCGCAAGCTCGGCACCAGCCAGCGGCACTCGCGTAGCGAGAAACGGCCCGTTGGAATTTCGGATTTGGCCGGATGCCAGCGACACCGCCGGGTCATCGACCAATTCGCGCCCCGTGCACAACACGGCTACGCGCGGCCGAACCGCCACTTTCAAGCTGGGGATGCCTAGCGCCGCGAGCAGCATCAGGTGCTGGGGGGCAATCACGGTGCCTCCGCTGAGCACCGCCGTGCCGGAGCTCACGTCCGAGCCGGCCGGACGCACGTTCTGCCCAGCGGCAACATCGGTGAGAAGGCGTACGCGCGGCGGCGCATGCAGGCGCTCCGTCTGCTCGACCGGGACCACGCGATCCAGCCCCTGAGGCAAACGGGCGCCGGTCATGATTTCCCATGCGCCATGCACCATACCGGTGGCGGCGTCGCCTGCCGCCTGCTCACCTTCGATCGGCCATTCGGTGCCGCTATGCAAAGGCGCGGCGCCACCGGCAAGGGCGAACCCGTCCATGGCCGAGTTATCGAAAGGTGGCAAGTCGCTCGCACTGATCACCGTTTCGCGCAGCACACGCCCCATGGCGTCACCGCTACGGCAGCGCTCCGATGGCATGGCGACGCTGTGCTCGAGAATGATGGCTAGCGCATCAGCCGGATCCAACAGATCGTGGCTCATCCGTGGCCTCCACCGGCGGCCATGTCCAATGCATGACCAAGGATGGGCGCCAGGATATCCATGCCCTGCGCCACGGCCTTTGCGCTTCCCGGCAAGGCGACGACCAAGGTGCGGCCCGTCAACACGGCATCGGTACGACTCAGCCATGCCATTGGCGTGTGTTGGCTGCTTTCGCTGCGAAACAATTCGCCGATACCGGCGACGTGGCGGTCGCCTACCAAGGCGAGCGCCTCGGGCGTGCAGTCACGCGGCCCTAGCCCCGTTCCGCCGGTGCACAGAACTAACTGCGTGCCGGCGGCGGCCAGTTCGCGCAAGCGTGCCGCCAGGGGTTCGGCGTCATCCGTGTGCAACTCGGCAGGCGCGATTTGCGCGCCGAGGGCGCGCAGACGCTCCACCAGTATCGGGCCGGAAACGTCCTCGTAGTCACCCCGGCTGGCGCGGTCGCTTAAGGTGATAACGGCGGCAGATACCCCATCCAGTCGCGCCGACGAGCGTGGCTGGAAGCACTCGCGCTCGGCATCGGTCATGCCGTCCGGATGCAACCACAACCCTTTCTTGCCGCCCTCCTTGAACAACAGGCGTACGCCGCCCAGCGTCAAAGCGGGCTGCACGGGCTTGGTGAGGTCGTACAGGGTCAGCAGCGCGGCGTTCACGCCCGCCAACGCTTCCATCTCTACGCCGGTTCGCGCATGGGTGGCCACTTCGCAATACACGCGCACTACGTGGCGCGCTGCCACGCACTCACAGCGAATCTGGATGTACTCCAGCGGCAGCGGGTGACAGAGCGGCATCAGCTGCGAAGCATTCTTGGCACCCTGCAGGCCGGCCACTTCGGCCATGGGGATGGCGTCGCCTTTGGGCAGTTTTCCGTTCGCGATCGCGTCGAACGCGTCACCGGCATGCAGTTCGCCTACGGCCACCGCACGGCGGGCCGTGGCGCGCTTGCGGCGTACATCAGCCATGTGGAAAAGGACGCGCGATTCGCGCTCGGGCATGAATCAACCTCCAGTGGATGCCAAGTGCGGCGTGATACCAGTGCGACCTTGGTGCAAGTGATGCGTCTGCTCCTTGCGCACCAATTGGCCGGTGATGGCGCGCAGCAAGTCGTCGGCTTGATCGTCATGCTGCAACCAAGGGCGCAGTGGTATGCCGAAATCGCCAAACAAACACAGCCGCAGGTCGCCCGTGGCGGTAACGCGCAGGCGATTGCAGCCGTTGCAAAAATCGCGCGAGTACGGCGCGATGATGCCAATGCGCCCCGCGTAATCGGCATGCGTGTATTCGCGAGCGGGACCGGCGTCGACGGCGCGCGGCAGCGAGATCCAGCCGCTATCGCGAAGCTGGTTTTCCAGCCCATCGGCGCGCACATGGCGCTCATGAAAGAAGGCCAGGTTGTCGCCGGTCTGCATCAGTTCGATGAAACGCAGGCTCACCGGCCTATCGCGCAAATAATCCAGCCAGGCTGGCAGTTCGTGGTCATTCACGTCACGCAGCAGCACGGCATTGAGCTTGACCGATGGCAGGCCGGCGGCGAGCGCCTGGTCGATGCCCGAGAGTATGTCATCCAGCCGCTCGTGGCCGGTGATCTGGGCGAAACGCGCGCTGTCGAGACTGTCCACGCTCACGTTGATCGCGTTCAGCCCCGCATCCATCCACTCGCCCAGCCGGCGCGACAGCAGGGTGCCGTTGGTGGTCATGGCCAGCTTGCGCAAGCCCGGCGTGGCAGCGGCCACCCTCAATACGTCGACGAGATCGTGCCGCACCGATGGCTCGCCACCCGTAATGCGCAGCTTGTGCATGCCCAACCGGGCAAACCCGCGCAGCAAGCGCGCGATCTCCGGCAGGCTCAGAACGGGCGCGGCACCCGTGGCGGCGTGGTAGCCCTGCGGCAAGCAATACGTGCAACGAAAATTGCAGGCCGGGATAACGGATAAACGCAGGTACGGAAACTGTCGCCCGTAGCGATCGGTCAGTGGAGACACGGCGCTGCCGCCCCGTACCGGGGATGAAGGAGCGAGCACGTTGTCCCGCTCGTGCGGGTCGCTGCCAACCACGGACACTGCACTCCATTCCTTTCGGGCATGACGTCCCGGCTTGGGCGAAGAAAGCCATGACGCCACGTTAACAATCACCCCTTCACCGGGTGGCGAAGAGGTGGCGGCGCACGAGCCGAAGTATGGGCGCAGCAGCGTCTGGACACCATAGTGTTTTCGCTCGCCTCGTCATAAAGCGGGCCTGTGTGAAGACGAAAATCACAAGCCGCCGGAGTGGCGACATGCCTACGTGCATGCACCGCCGGCGACGATGAGCCATGCACGCCGCCCTACCCCGGAACTATGCTAAGTTTTGTTCAACCAACGGGCCCGTCCCGTGGTCTTCAGGGAGTAGCACGAGTCACGTCCACCCTTGGCCGGGTGGCCTGTCCAGCCAGTTTTCCCGGGAGTACAAGCGATGGCACTCACTCGCCGCGAGTTCATCAAGTTCACAGGATTGGGCTTGGCCGCGTCCAGCCTCGGGGTTTTGGGTTTTGGCGCATCCGGTGAGGCCCAGGCCGCCGCCGTGCGACCCTTCAAACTCACCCATGCCACCGAGACGCGCAACACCTGCACCTATTGCTCGGTTGCCTGCGGCATCCTGATCTACAGCATGGGCGACCGCGCCAAGAACGCGCGCTCGAACATCATCCACATCGAGGGCGACCCGGATCATCCGGTCAATCGCGGCACGCTCTGCCCCAAGGGGGCGGCGCTGCTGGACATCGTGCACGCGCCCACCCGCCTTAAGGCGCCGCGCTATCGCCCGCCCGGCGGCACCGAGTTCAAGGAGGTGTCCTGGGACTTCGCCCTCGATCGCATCGCTAGATTGATGAAGGATGATCGCGACAAGAACTTCATCGCCAAGAATGCGACTGGCACCACGGTCAATCGCTGGACCACCACCGGCATGCTCGCCGCGTCGGCCTCGTCCAACGAAACGGCCTACCTCACGTGGAAGGTGGCCCGCTCACTCGGCATGGTGGTGTTCGACAACCAGGCGCGCGTCTGACACGGACCGACGGTGGCCAGTCTGGCCCCATCATTCGGTCGCGGTGCGATGACCAACACCTGGCAGGACATCAAAAATGCGAACGTCGTCGTGGTGATGGGTGGCAATGCCGCCGAAGCGCACCCGTGCGGGTTCAAGTGGGTTATCGAGGCGAAAATCGAAAACGGCGCCAAGCTGGTCGTGGTCGATCCGCGCTTTACGCGCACGGCGTCGGTCGCCGATTACTACGCCCCTATTCGTCCGGGCACGGATATCGCCTTTCTCAATGGCGTGATCCGCTACCTGCTTGAAAAGGACGCGATCCAGCACGAATACGTGCGTGCCTATACCAACGCCGGCCTGATCGTGAAGGATGGCTTTGCGTTCAACGAGGGCCTGTTCAGCGGCTTCAACGAGGAAACGCACAGCTACGACAAATCCAGCTGGGATTACGAGCTGGATGCCGATGGCTTCGCCAAATCCGACGACACCTGGCAAGACCCGCGCTGCGTCATCAACCTGCTCAAGCAGCACGTGTCTCGCTACACGCCGGAGATGGTGTCGCGTATTTGCGGCACGCCGCAGGACAAGTTCCTGCACATCTGCGACCTTTTCGCCAGCACCTCGGCCCCCGATAAGGCGCTTACCAGCCTGTTCGCGCTTGGCTGGACGCAGCACTCGGTGGGTGCGCAGAACATACGCACCATGGCGATGATCCAATTGCTGCTGGGCAACATCGGTGTGGCGGGCGGCGGCATGAATGCGCTGCGCGGGCACTCCAACATCCAGGGCCTGACCGATATCGGTCTGCTTTCCAACCTGATGCCGGGTTACCTCAACCTGCCCCAGGACAAGGAAGCCAGCTTCGACGATTACATGAAGACGAAGCTGTACAAGCCGCTGCGCCCCGGCCAGACCAGCTATTGGCAGAACTACCGCAAGTTCGTGGTGAGCCTGCAGAAGGCCATCTACGGCGACAACGCCACGGCCGACAACAACTGGGCCTACGACTGGCTGCCCAAGCTCGACGTGCCGCTGTACGACATCATCCGGGCGTTCGAGATGATGAACAACGGGCAGATGAACGGCTACATCTGCCAGGGTTTCAACCCGCTGCAGGCCTTCCCGGACCGCGGCAAGATCCGCCGTGGCCTGAGCAAGCTCAAGTTCCTTGTCACCATGGACCCGCTGGACACGGAAACCTCGCGTTTCTGGCAGGACTTTGGCCCGCAGAATCCTGCCAAGTCTGCCGATATCCAGACCGAGGTGTTCCAGCTTCCGACCACCTGCTTCGCCGAGGAGAATGGCTCGCTGGTCAATTCAGCCCGCTGGTTGCAATGGCACTGGAAGGCGGCGGATGGCCCGGGCCAGGCCCAGTCCGATATCTGGATCATGAGCGGCCTCTTTCACCGCCTGCGCGAGCTGTACCGCAAGGAAGGCGGCGCCTTCCCCGATCCCTTGCTCAACCTCACCTGGAAATACACCGACCCCAAGGCCCCCGACCCCGAGGAACTGGCCAAGGAAATGAACGGCCGCGCGCTCTCCGACCTCACCGACGCCACCACAGGCGCGGTGACCAAGGCAGGCGCGCTGCTGGACGGTTTTGCCCAGTTGCGCGACGACGGCAGCACCGCGTCGGGTTGTTGGATCTTCTCCGGCAGCTTTACCGAAAAGGGCAACCAGATGGCGCGGCGAGACGCGACCGATCCGCGCGAACAAGGCATTGCGCCAAATTGGGCGTGGGCGTGGCCAGCGAATCGCCGCATCCTCTACAACCGCGCCAGCGCTGATCCGGACGGCAAGCCGTGGAACCCGGCCAAGCCACTCATTTCCTGGAACGGTACGCGCTGGGTAGGCATCGACGTGCCCGACTATGGCCCCACCGTGAAACCTTCGGATGGCGTTGGCCCCTTCATCATGAATGCGGAGGGCCTGGGTCGCCTGTTCGCCCGCGACCAGATGGCCGATGGCCCCTTCCCCGAGCACTACGAGCCACTGGAGTCGCCGGTAGCCAACGTGCTGCACCCCAAGGTGAGCGCCAACCCGGTGGCACGCGTGTTCAGCGATGACCGCGCCGCTTTCGGTGATGCCAAGTCGTTCCCGTACGTGGCTACCACCTACCGACTCACCGAGCATTTCCACTACTGGACCAAGCACGCCCTGATCAACGCCATTCTCCAGCCGGAGGAGTTCATCGAGATCGGCGAGGTACTCGCCAAGGAGAAAGGCATCGAGCAAGGCGGCTGGGTCAAGGTGAGCTCCAAGCGCGGCGAGGTGGTGTGCAAGGCCTATGTGACCAAGCGCATCAAACCCTTGTCTGTGGATGGCAAGCCCACGCACGTGATTGGCGTGCCCATCCACTGGGGCTTCACCGGCCAGGCAAGAAAGGGTTACGGCGCCAACACGCTGACTCCATCGGTCGGCGACGCAAACACCCAGACGCCGGAATTCAAGGCGTTTCTCGTCAACGTCGAACGTACGAGCGCACCGGTTGCGTGAGGAATAGTCATGTCAGATCTGCAATCGCAAGACTATGTTCGCCGTTCCGCGTCGACCATGACGCCACCGGCCGCGCGCAGCCACGAAGATCAGGTCGCCAAGCTGATCGACGTGAGCCGATGCATCGGCTGCAAGGCCTGCCAGTCGGCCTGCATGGAGTGGAACGATCTGCGCCCGGAGATCGGTCACTTCGAGGGCGATTACCAGAACCCGGCCGACCTCGGACCCAGCGTGTGGACGCTGATGAAGTTCGCCGAGCATGAAAACGAACAGGGCAATCTGGAGTGGCTGATCCGCAAGGACGGCTGCATGCACTGCGAAGACCCCGGCTGCCTCAAGGCCTGCCCGGCGCCGGGTGCCATCGTGCAGTACGCCAACGGCATCGTGGACTTCATCAGCGACAAGTGCATCGGTTGCGGGTACTGCGTCAAGGGCTGCCCCTTCGACATACCGCGCATCAGCAAGACCGATCACAAATCGTACAAATGCACGCTCTGCTCGGACCGCGTGACGGTGGGCCTGGAGCCCGCCTGCGTCAAAGCCTGCCCTACCGGCGCGATCATGTTCGGCACCAAGGCCGACATGAAGCACTGGGCGGGCGAGCGCGTGGAGGAACTCAAGTCCCGCGGCTTCGACAAGGCCGGTGTCTACGACCCTCAGGAAGTCGGCGGCACGCATGTGATGTACGTGCTGCATCACGCGGACAAGCCTTCGTTGTACTCGGGCCTACCGGACAAGCCGCAGATCAGCCCTGCCGTGCGCGCCTGGAAGGGAGTATTGAAGCCGCTCGCGCTGATCGGCATAGGGCTCGCCGCGCTCGCTGGCTTCTTCCATGCAGTCACCATTGGCCCGAATGAGGTAACCGATGAGGACGAGGCTGAAGGCGAACGCGCCCTGCGCAAGGCCGATTCGGAGAAGTCATCATGAGCCGCCCGAAGAATGCGATCACCCGTTACACGGCGGTGAATCGGGTGAACCACTGGATCACCGCGATTTGCTTTGTGCTGCTGGTGTTGTCCGGCCTGGCGATGTTCCATCCCATGATGTTCTTCCTCTCGGGTCTGTTCGGCGGCGGCCAATGGACGCGCGCGGTGCATCCCTGGATCGGCATCGTGCTGCTGGTGAGCTACCTGGGCTTGATCGTGCAGTTCTGGCGGGAGAATCGCTGGGAGCGCGATGATTCGGCATGGCTCAAGTCTGCCCGTCACGTCCTTGTCAACGACGAGGAACACACGCCTCCCGTCGGGCGCAACAATGCCGGCCAGAAGCTGGTGTTCTGGTCGATGACCTTGCTGGTGCCGGTGCTGTTCTTCAGCGGCCTGGTGATCTGGGAGGTCTACTTCGGCGAGGCCACCTCCATACCCGTACAGCGCGCAGCCGTGCTCATTCACAGCCTGGCGGCGATAGCGGCGATCATCGTGTGGATCGTGCACGTCTACGCCGCGATATGGGTGCGCGGTTCGGTGCGCGCCATGACGCAAGGTTATGTCACGCCTGGTTGGGCCTGGCGCCATCATCGCAAGTGGCTGCTGGAATTGGCCTCCGGGCAGCACAAGCATCAGAACAGGAAGGACTCGTGAAGCAGGCAGGCAGCCCGCCTTCGGGCAAATGGACCGGCCCGGCGCATGCTGGCGTCAAGGCACCCGACCCCATCGTATTGCCCGATCCGTCCAGGCGTTTCGCAGCCACCGCCCAGCGCCTGGAGCAACTGGCCGAGGGGCATCCGCTGGAGCCTTGGCTGCGTTTCATGGCGCAATTGGCGTGGGCGCAACACGCGGCCGTCGTCATGGTCGCTCCCGCCGCGACGATGGAACTTGCCACGTTGCGCCAAGCGGTGGAAGCTCGCCTGCCACCGATGGCCGCCGACGGACATCGCCGCGACGCGTCCTGGCGCGAAGGGCTGGTCCTGCTACTCGATCATGTGGATGGTCACGGCCTGCCGCCAGCCGCGCGCGATGCACAGGAATGGTTGCGCAAAAGCGATGCGAGTACCCGGGAAGCCCTGGCAGATCGCTTCCTTCGCGGCGGCCTGACCTCAGCGGAGGTCGCTGCGGCAGTATACGTGGCGGCGGCGCTGCAGGTCTATTTCACCGCGTCGGCGGCCAGCCTGCCGCTCGCGGAGTTGCGCCTGCTGGAAGAACGCAACCTTTGTCCCTGTTGCGGGTCGCCTTCCGTATCCGGCCTCGTTACCGCCAGCGGCGTCACGCCGGGCACGCGTTATTTGTACTGCTCGATGTGCTCTACGGCATGGAACCACGTGCGCGCCATCTGCATCACCTGCGGTGGCACGCGGCGGCTGTCGCTGCAAGGTATCGAGGGCGACACCGGCCTGGTCCAGGCCGAAACCTGCGATGACTGCCACACCTACGCCAAGCTGCTCTATCAGCTCAAAGACATGCAGGTCGATCCGTATGCCGACGATCTCGCCTCGCTGGGGCTGGATATCCTCGTGGCAGAAGCGGGTTTCGCGCGGCATGCACCGAACCCGCTCTTGCTGATGGGCGAGGACGAGGCGGTGGCGGAGTAGCGGCACCCTGATTTGATCGTCACCGCAGCGAAAGCTGAAGGAGCCTTTCGGCGGCGAAAGAGCGGGTCGTCCAGCGTCCGCAACCCTTTGACCGTTAAGGCACCCGATTCCTGCGCTTGCCCCCTTTTTTAGGGCGCACAGGAATGACCTGCGAAATGTCGTTTAGTCAAACCTTGCCCCGGGCCACGCGGCAGGACTCAATGCAGCCCCAGCCACCACGCCAGGAAACCGCCCGCGACGCCAAAGGCAACCACACCCGTAGCCGTCGCCAGCAGCACCCGCCATGAAAAGCTGCGTGAAAGCATGGCCAGCGAAGGCGCACTCACCGGGGGTAAGGTCATCAACAGCGCCGCCGCCGGCCCGGCCCCGAGGCCAAACGCCAGCAGCGCCTGCACGATAGGCACCTCGCCCGCCGTGGGAATGACGAACAACATGCCCGCCACGGCCATGGCGACGATCCACGCCCACTGATTGCCGATCTCCGGACCTGCGTGCGGAAACAGCCAAGCGCGCACGGCGCCAAGCAACAGCACGATTACCACGTACTCGGGCACGAGTCGCAGCGTCATGCGCACGAACAACCGCGCCCAGCGGCGCAACGCTTCCCCCATGGAGCTTGGTTCGGGCGTCACCGGCAGGGGCTGAATGTCCTGTGCCTGCTTCACCCCACTGATTCGATTGGCCAGATAGCCAAGGCCAAACACCATGGGTATACCCAGCGCCAGGCGCAGCAGGCTCCACGACCAACCGAGCACGAAACCCATGAATATGAGGGTGGCCGGGTTGAGCATGGTGTTGCCCAGCCAGAACGCCATGGCCGCCCCAGGAGCTGCCGAATGCTTGCGCAAGCCATCCACCACCGGCGCCGCACAGCACGTACACATCATGCTGGGCACGGCCAGCAAGCCACCCGCGACGACACTGCCAAAGCGATGACGGCCCAGTACGCGCTGCACCCATGTGGCCGGCAGGAGCGCCTGCACGCCGGAGCCGAGCAATAAGCCCAGCACCATGGCCTGCCAGATCGCCTTGCCATAGGCGAGCGCGTAACTGAGCGCGGCATCCCACGAGGGTGCGGGGGCCTGGGTGGCCTCGCCCATCAGGATCGAGTGCCCGATCGAGTGCTGACTGGCGGCAACCAGGGCGCGCCCGTAATACGGATGCCACTTCACATAGAACAGGCCGGCAACGGCCAGCAAGACAAACACGAGCATGCGCGCGTGGCGCGAGGACTGCGAAACGGTGGCCATTCGTCCCCCGGCGTGTCACGGAGAGGTCATGGCCCTACAGGGCACGATCTTGCCCGCGAGTCGCAGGCGGATGCGCTGCGACGGGGCAAGGCATACAAGGCAACCACAGAGGGTCGCGCGGCAAGCATGCTACGACGCCGTCGGAATGTCACCCGCCGCCCGGCGGTCAATGCCTTGACCCTGCCCCGATGCGCGCCGCAGCATACGAACAACCCTGACTGGCGTGGTTCGCCGCGCCCAGTTGGGCGCATCGGCGGTGCAACTGGACGAACCATGAGCGGAACCGAGGCCTCTTCCCTGCGTCACCTCCCTGCGGTCGCCACGGTGTTGGCCACCACGGAGGCGGCATCGTTACTCGACAGACACGGGCGCATCGCCACTACCCAAGCTATCCGCCGGGTGATCGATGACGCGCGCCACGCCCTGCGCGAGGCGCCTGGCCTTGCACCCACCGCCGACGAGCTGGCGTGCCGGGCGAGGCAGCAGTTGGAGTCCTCGCCGCCTGGCCTGCGCCCGTTGTTCAACCTTACCGGCACGGTGCTCCATACCAATCTGGGGCGCGCCGTACTCGCCGAATCCGCGATTGAGGCGGCCGTGCAAGCCATGCGCCATGCGGTGGCGCTGGAGTACGACCTGGACGAAGGTGAGCGTGGCGAGCGTGACGATCATGTGCGCGCCCTGCTTTGCGAATTGACTGGCGCCGAAGACGCCACCGTAGTCAACAACAACGCCGCTGCGGTGCTGTTGTGCCTCAATACGTTGGCGCTGGGTCGCGAGGCGATCGTCTCGCGCGGTGAGCTCATCGAAATCGGCGGCGCATTCCGCATGCCCGACATCATGGCGCGCGCGGGTGCGCGCATGGTCGAGGTGGGCACTACCAATCGCACCCACGTCAGCGACTACCGCCAAGCGATCCACGCGGATACGGGCGTGCTGCTGAAGGTGCACACCTCCAACTACCGCATCCAGGGCTTTACCGCCGACGTCGCTGCCCGCGAGCTAGCCGACATGGCCGCCGCTACCGGCGTCCCGCTGCTCAACGACCTCGGCTCCGGCACCCTGGTGGACCTTTCGCATTACGGCTTGGTCAAGGAGCCGACCGTGCGGGAGGCCGTGGCCGAGGGTGCCTCGTTGGTCACCTTTTCGGGCGACAAGTTGCTGGGTGGCCCCCAGGCGGGCTTTATCGTGGGGCAACGCGCGCTGATCGAGCAGATCAACCGTAACCCGCTCAAGCGCGCGCTGCGCGTGGACAAGCTGCGCCTGGCTGCCATCGAAGCCACGCTCCATCTTTACCGTGACCCGGATCGACTCGCCGAACGACTGCCCACGCTACGTTTTCTCGCGCGCGACCAGGCGAGCATCCGAGCTCAGGCGCAACGCATGCTACCGGATATTGCCCGATATATGGGTGATGCCTTCGAAGTGAGCGTGGGCGATTGCTTCAGCCAGGTGGGGTCCGGCGCGCTGCCACTGGACACCCTGCCGAGTGCGGCTTTGCTCATTCGGTCGCGCGGCAGCCAGCGCGTACTCGATCGCCTGGCAGGAGCGCTGCGCGCACTGGAGCGCCCCATCATCGGTCGCATCGCCGATGGCGCGCTGCGCCTGGATCTTCGCTGCCTGGACGACGCTGACGAAGCTCCGCTCCTGGCATCGCTCGCGTCGCTCGACGCCAACGGGCTGGCCGCGCCGCACGCATGATCATCGGCACGGCGGGCCATATCGATCACGGCAAGACCGCGCTGATCAAAGCGCTTACGGGCGTGGATGCCGATCGCCTGAAGGAAGAGAAAGCGCGCGGCATCACGATCGACCTGGGCTTTGCCTATCTCCCCCTGCCCGATGGCTCGATCCTCGGCTTTGTCGATGTGCCGGGACATGAGCGCTTTGTGCACACCATGGTCGCTGGAGCCAGTGGCATCGACCTGGCGCTACTGGTTGTCGCCGTCGATGACGGGGTCATGCCGCAAACGCGCGAGCACTTGGCCATTCTCGACCTGCTGCGCATTCGCCGTGGCCTGATCGTCATCACCAAGGCGGACCTCGTCGATGACGCGCGACTGCATGAAGTGCGCGCGCAGTTGCGAGAGATCACACAAGGTACTGTGCTAGATGGCGCCGACATCATGGTGGTTTCATCCATCCAGGGGCTCGGCATCGCCGCACTTCGCGAACGACTGGTGGACGAAGCGCGCGCCATGGGCGTGCACGATGCCAGCGGACGCTTTCGGCTCGCCATCGATCGCGTGTTCGTTCTGCCCGGTGTTGGGGTCACCGTAACGGGCACGGTGCTTTCCGGCACCGTGCAGGTGAAGGATCGCCTGCTGGTTAGCCCGTCCGGCCTCGAAGCGCGCGTTCGCTCGATTCACGCGCAGAACCGCGCGGTGGAGCTGGGTCGCGCAGGCGATCGCTGCGCCTTGAACATCGCGGGCGAGCACATTGCCAAGGATGCCCTGCATCGCGGCGACATGCTGATAGACCCGGCACTGCATTCGCCCACCGACCGTATCGACGCGTACCTGCACCTCTTGCCTAGCGAGGCGCGCGCCATGGGTGCGTGGTTTCCAGCCCGCCTTCATCACGAGGCTGCGGAGGTCGGCGTGCGCGTGGTGCCGCTGGATGGCACGCAGGTGCGACCCGGCGAAAGCGCTTACGTTCAATTGGTGCTCGACCGTCCCTTGGCGGCCGCCACGTTCGACCGCTTTGTGTTGCGTGATGTATCGGCGCAACGAACCATCGGCGGCGGCGAGTTCATCGACCTGCGCGCGCCCTCGCGGCAACGACGCACGCAGGATCGCCGCGAGCAGCGTGCCGCCCTGGGCCAACACAACCCGTTGGTGGCGCTGGCCACCTTGTTGGATACACCGCCGTTCGTGTGGGATGTGCAGGCGTTTGCGCGTGATCGCGCGCTTTCCGCCATCGATCTCGAAGCGCTCGAAGCCGCATTATCCCTACAGGTATTTATCAGCGGCGAAGCCCGTGTCGCATTGAGCGAGGCACACTGGCAAGCATTCGTTATCTCACTCGTGTCGCATCTCGACGCCTTTCATGCGGAGCACCCTGATCTGCAAGGCATGGGCCGCGAGCGGCTACGGCTCGCCGTGCAACCTCGCCTGCCTGCCTTTGCGTTTGCGCTGGCGCTGCAGCACCCCGACTTCGCCGGCAAGGTCGTGCGCGATGGTGCGTTCGTGCGACTTGCCAGCCATAGCCTGCAACTGGGCCCCGAACGCGAGGCTGCGTGGCGAGTGGTAGCGCCGCTGCTGGGCGGAGAAGCGCGCTTTCGGCCCCCGCGCGTGCGCGATGTGGCCGGGGCACTGGGGCGGCCGGAGCTGGAGATTCGCCAGCTACTTAAGTTCATGGCGCGGCTGGGGCGGGTCGACGAGGTGGCGCACGATCACTTCTTCTTGCGCACTACCGTGCAGGAGATGGTGCGGATCGCCGCGGATCTGGCCGAGCACGCCGCCGACGGGCGCTTCACCGCGGCACAGTTTCGCGACCGTCTGGACAACGGTCGTAAAGTCGCCATCCAGATACTAGAATTCTTCGACCGGCAAGGCGTCACGCTTAATCGTGGCACCTTGCGCAAGGTACAGGCGCGGTATCTCGACCTGTTCGAATCCGCCCCGCAGTAGCAGTGCAAGCTTAGGAAGAGAATCGTCTCCGGTGGGGCGTCCGGACTTCAAATCCGGGTAAGGCAGCTCGACTGCCTTGGGTGGGTTCGACTCCCATTCTCTTCCGCCATCCTGCGCTTCGATATCGCAGGATGAGCACCCTATGCACATCGCATTAGCCGCTTAAACAACCTCGATGCCCGGCGCCCCCTCCAGCACCGAGCCGATAATGCTGGCGCGCAGATAACCCGCCTGCTCGATCCGGTGGAGGATCGCCTCCGCCTGTTCCGCCTTGCACGACACCAGCAAGCCGCCAGAGGTTTGCGGATCGGTCAACACATCGCGCTGCCAGTCGGCGATGTCTTGGGGCAAGGTCACGCCACTCCCATAGCTCGCCCAGTTCCGCTTGGAGGCACCAGTGATGTAGCCCGCCCGGGCCAGCGCCTCGGTCTGCGCGAACAAGGGCACGCGACGCTGCTCCACACGCAGGCGAACGCCACTCCCCTTCGCCAACTCCATGCCGTGCCCGAGCAGGCCAAAGCCGGTGACGTCGGTGATGGCGTGTACGGCATCGTCCTGCGCCAGCGCGTGCCCGATGCGATTGAGCTGCGTGGTGGAGGCAATCATCTCCGCGTACGCATCGTCAGGCAGCGCCTGCTTCTTGAACGCCGCCGAATAGATGCCCACGCCCACCGCCTTGGTGAGAATCAGGGCATCGCCCACCCGTGCGCCCGAGTTTCGCCGCACCTGCGCCGGCGTGCACAAGCCAATGGCCGCGAGCCCATAGATGGGCTCGGCCGAATCGATGGAGTGACCACCCGCCACCGGAATGCCGGCATCGGCACACACCGCCTCGCCTCCCGCCAGGATGGCGCGTACCGTGTCGATATCCAGCTTGCCCAGCGGCATACCAAGAATGGCCAGCGCCATGATGGGCCTGCCGCCCATCGCGTACACATCCGAGAGCGCGTTGGTGGCGGCGATGCGGCCAAAATCGTAGGGATCGTCCACCACCGGCATGAAGAAATCGGTGGTGGCGATGACACAGGTGTGCTCATCCACCTGCCACACCGCCGCGTCATCACTGGATTCGGTGCCAACCAACAACTGCGCGAACGGCATGGCCGCCGGCTTGTCGGCCAGCAATTGCTGCAACACCGCGGGGGCGAGCTTGCAGCCGCAGCCGCCACCGTGGGCGAGGTCGGTCAAACGTCCAGAGGTCATGGCGATCCTGCGGGGTCCCGATGGCTCGACGGCCGGTGCCGGGCAGCATAGCGAAAAGCCGACACCAACCAAGCGCATCGGTCGCGCCATGCCTAGCCACGGCCATCACGCCCCGCCTTCTACACTGGCAGGGCTGTGGTCTTCTTCACCGTGCGCAGGGCCAGTGTGGATTGCACGCGGACCACCCCCGGCAGCTGGGTCAGGATCTCGGTATGGATGCGTTCGAAATCCGCGGAATCCGCATAGGCCACGCGCACCATGTAATCGGCGGCGCCGGCCAGCAGGCAGCATTCGGTGACCTCCGGGTGACGCTGAATCGCCGCCTCGAAAGCATCCAGGGCCGCGCGCCCTTGCTGATCCAGCGTGACCAACACGAACGCGGTGCCCGGCAACCCGGCCGCCTTCTCGTCCACCAGCATCACGTAACGGGAAATCAGGCCCCGGTCTTCGAGCAATTTGACCCGCCGCAGGCAGGCTGACGGTGAAAGGTTTATCTGACTTGCCAACTCCAGATTCGTCAGCCGCCCGTCCTGCTGGAGCAGCCGGAGGATGGCGCGATCGCGGTCGTCGAGGGCATGTTCAAGAGTTGGCATAAAATTTCACAAATATGGCAAAAAGCTGACCCGTGATTCGACTTTTAGGGTCCGACCCATAATAAATCAGCGACATATTGCTTGAAAGCTCAATCATACTGCTGCGCCAGCGCAGCCCCGTGGCGCCGCGCCCCACCCCTTGAGAGAGAGTCGAACGATGCGTATCGGTGTGCCGAAAGAAATCAAGAACCACGAATATCGTGTGGGCCTTATCCCTTCCTCTGTGCAGGAATTGGTGCACAACGGCCACCAGGTGATGGTTGAGGCGGGCGCAGGCCTTGGCGCGGGCATTACGGATGCCGATTACATCGCCGCCGGTGCGAACATCGTGGAAGGCGCGGACCAGATCTTTGCCGAAGCCGACATGATCGTGAAGGTGAAGGAGCCGCTGGCCGTAGAGCGCAAGAAGCTCCGCAAGGGCCAGATCCTGTTCACCTACCTGCACCTGGCGCCGGACGCCGAGCAGACCAATGACCTGATCGACTCGGGCGCCGTGTGCATTGCCTATGAAACCGTCACCGCCGCCAACGGCTCGCTGCCGCTGCTGACCCCGATGTCCGAGGTCGCCGGTCGCCTGGCGCCGCAGGTCGGCGCCCACTCGCTCGAGAAGGCCCAGGGTGGCCGCGGCGTGCTGCTGGGCGGCGTGCCGGGCGTGCCGGCCGCTGAAGTGGTGATTCTGGGTGGCGGCGTGTCCGGCACCCACGCGGCAACCATCGCCGTGGGCATGGGCGCCAAGGTCACCGTGGTGGACCGCTCGGCCGACGCCCTCAAGCGCCTGGCGACCCAGTTCGGCACCTCCATCTCCACCGTGTTCTCCACCCGCTCGGCCATCGAGGAACTGGTGCGACGCGCCGACCTGCTGATCGGTACCGTGCTGGTGCCGGGCGCCGCCGCACCCAAGCTGGTGACGCGCGATATGGTGCGCACCATGAAGCCGGGCTCGGTGATCGTGGACGTGGCCATCGACCAGGGCGGCTGCGTGGAAACCTCGCACGCCACCACCCACTCCGACCCCACCTACGTGGTCGACGGCGTGGTGCACTACTGCGTGGCCAACATGCCGGGCGCCGTGGCGCGCACCTCCACCTTCGCGCTGAACAACGTCACCCTGCCCTTCACCCTCGCCCTAGCCAACCTCGGCTGGCAGAAGGCGCTGGCGCAGGACCTGCACCTGCGCAACGGCCTGAACGTGGCCGACGGCAAGATCACCTGCGAGCCGGTGGCCCAGGCGCACAACCTGCCGTACGTGCCGGCGGAATCCCTGCTGGCCCACTAAGGCCGCAGAGGGCGATCGCCGCTCTTGCGAGCGGCGGTTGTCCAACCAAAAAAGGCGGACACCGCGAGGTGGCCGCCTTCTTTGTGTTCCATGGCCATGACGGACGTCGATTCCGGCATGCCATGAGAGGCGTGCATCGCCAACCGCTGGCACAAACGGTCGGACATGGCTGTGGTCTAAAAAAGTCCGCCCTCGACCCGAAGTGGACACCACGAGGCCGCAGAACCAGGGACTATCGGGATGACGCCCGAACAAGAAGCAGCACGAATGAAGCAGATGGTTTCCGCCGCCAAGGCCCTCCTGTCGTTGCAGGTTGGCATCGGCGTCGGCTGCGCTCGCATCAACAAGTTACTTCACTGGCTATCGTTGCAAGATGACCTGCGCTACGGGGTCTTTAGAGAGTTCCTCACGGAAACGATAGGCCTGCCCATTGGAAGTGAGCGCTTGCTTTGGGCACATGCGGCGCTACTTGATTGCGATGCCAAGCTCGCCGCTATAGAAGCAGACTTTCGGCCGAAAATCCTACGTGCCTGCATCGATATCATTGACGCCTACGACCAATGAACACAAACAACGTGGTGAGGTCGAAAGATCCAAGCCAGAGGGCGCCATGAATTCGCAGTGGGACGCTTTTGCAGCCTTGTGCCGGCAAGAATTCGGGAAGTGCGGCTTTCAGCCAGAGCTCATTTTGGCGCGCCGCGGAAACAATGATATTGCCTGGACGACCTACTTCCACCTGAGAGGAGATGCCATTGACTGGCTGCACCGCCCTGTTCCCGTGCTATCTGACCGAACTCCCATCTCACTGATAGAGGGTGGGCAAGGCAATGAGGTGAGGCATTGCCTCTGGGGCTTCCCTTTCTAGGATAGGTCTGACCAGACGACATCTTGCTCGTCGTCCCAGCGAAAGCTGGGATCCAGCGTCTGTCAATCGCAGAACGCGAAGTCACTGGATTCCTGCTTTCGCAGGAATGACGATCAAAATCGGAGCATTCCTGACGTTGAATTGATGGCGACGCGTCTTGACGCACCCCCTCAGTTTCGCGAGAGGCGTGCAACAACAAAGTGGGTGATGCCATCAAACCAGCCACGCTGCGCCAAGATGCCATTGACTTAGCGCTACAGCCCGCAACCTCTCCATCGAGCACGCGTTCTATCAGCCCCCAGTGCCCGCCCCACCCCTCTCGTCCGCATCACTCCGCAACAGCAACAAGTAGCTCGCCGCCGACCAGCTGAAGTTGGGCGACTGATAGCCCTTGCCGGTCAGCGGATCGTAGTTTTCGTACATTGGCGCCTGTTCCGTGAGGCCCTTGGCGTGCAGGACGAGGCGGCGCGCCATGTCGTCGGCTTCGGCCTGGTAACCGTAGCGGCGCAGTGAGGTCACGCCGAAATAGGCCTGGTCCATCCACACGGGGCCGCGCCAGTAGCCCTTGATGGGCGAGAAGTGAGGGTCGTCCTTGGCCAGGGTCGGGAACGGCATGTAGGTGGCGAACTTGTTGGGATCAAGCATCACCTGGGTTACCGCCTTGGCCTGCGCCGGTGTGGCGACGCCCGCCCACAGCGGTGCCCAGCCTTCGGAGCCGTACACGCGAATGCGCTCGTCCTGGCCGAGCTTGGCGTCGAAGAAATAGCCGGCCTTGGCATCGAACATGCGCCGCGCGATCAGCGGCTGCATGTCGGCGGCCTCCTTGAGCCACGCATCATGCTCGGCCGTCTTGCCCAGTGCTGCCGCCAGCTCGGCCAGCTGGAGCTTCTCGCGATACAGGTAGGCGTTGAGATCCACCGACTCCTGATCGATCGACCACGCGCCATCGCCATTCTTGAGCATGCGCGCGTGATCGAAGCGCACGGCGTTATCCATGCCACTTTCCCAGGCCGCGGCGATGCGCGTGCCATCGGTGGCGCCATACTCGGCCAGTCCGTTGCGATCATGGTCGCGCGCGGTGAACCACCAGCGGTGATAGCGCACGAGCTTGTCGTACATCTCCGCCACAAAGGCCTTGTCCTGAGTGGCGCGGTAGATCTCCAGCACCGCCCAGCTGGCCAGCGGTGGCTTGGTGTCGCGCCAGTTGTTCTCGGCCTTGTCCAGATAGATGCAATCGGGAACCATGCCATCGGCGCCCTGGTAGTCGAACATCGCGCGCATCTGGTCGCGGGCAAGGTCCGGCGCAAAGTGCGCCAGCGCGACGGCGTGCTTCCACGAGTCCCACGCCCAAAAGCCGTTGAAGTCCGGGTTGGAATAGGAGGGAATCACACCATCGTGATGAATGTCACCGCGCGCCGCGCGCCAGTTGCCCAGCAGGGTTTCCATGGCCTTGATGTCGATGCGTCTCGTCACGGCATCCGGCACGCCTGCAAGGTGACTGCCCGCCGCGGTATTGAGGTATGCGTCCCATCGTGCACGATTGGCTGCCCAGGCCTGGTCATCGCCCGGCGCCTGCGCCACTTCGCCGCCCGGAAAGACCAGCGCCTGCTCCACCACGAACGAGCGCGTTTCACCGGCCTGCAATGCCCATGCGTCATCCACGGCCATGCGATAGCGCGCACCCGCAACCGTGGAGTGCACCGCCTGGCCCGCTCCGGCGCGCACGCGGGTGGTCAACATCATGTCGCCAGCCAAGGCCTGCACGACCGCGCCGTCCACGCTGCTCGTCAGCGACTTGGCAACGGGCAAGGTGTCGCCTTCAATCGCCAGCGCGAGCTCGCGAGCCGTGGCGGAGGTAACCTCCACGCGTACCAGCATGCGCGTTGCGTCGGCGTAGAAAAGGGTTTCGCGCACCTCCAGGCCATCGCCCGCAGTGAAGCGCCGCACCAGGTAACCCGGGCCCGAATGGCTTTCCGCAGGCGTCAACACCAGCGCCCGCGCTTGCCCAAGGTCCTTCAATGAAAGCACGGCGACGCGCGTGCCTGCCCACAGGCCACCTTGCAGACTGTGCACGAAGGGGCCGGTAAAGCCGGTGCCGCGATCACTCGCCGGCGGCAAGCTGTAGCCGTGCCACGCACCCGCGTCGAAGAAGATATTGAAGCTGCGATCCTTGGGGTTCGCCGGCGAACCATGCAGGTCCAGCAGGTCGAGGTCGTCGCCGGCTACGCTCGCCTGCGTTGTCGCGGCATGCGCCACGCTGCCCAAGGGCATAGTCAGCGCTGCGGCAAGCATCAGCGCCAAACGGCGCGTGGAGAAAAAAGACATCGCTACTGCTCCATGTGGGCCTACCCCGCCACCGGCACTGGCCACGCGGAGCATCGATCGCAAACCGGGCCGGCGCGTCGAATGACGCCCGGCCCGGCCATCGGCAGCCTAACCAAATCCGGCAGCCGCCTCCAGCCAGCTCATCAGAACTGGTACTTCACCTGTACGTTGACTTCGCGACCCTCGATGGAGCGCGCCAGGATCACGCCACCGCCGCTGGCAAAGCCGAACAGTCGTGCGTTGCCTTCGGTGATGCCGATCTGGTTGGTTACGTTGGTGCCGCGCAGTGTCACCACCCAGTTCTTGCCGATGTTGGCGATGGCGCCGACCGCGATGTCGTAGTAGCTGCCCAGCGGCTGCTGTTGCAGCTGGTCGCCGTAACGGTTGCCCACGTACTCGTAGGTGAGCCAGAACTTCAGGCTGCCCCAGCTGGTGGGAATGAGGTAGCCCGGCGTCAGGCGATAGGCGATCTTGGGCTGGCGATCCAGGCGCATGCCGCTGATGCTGCTGCACTGGTTGCTGCCATCCTGCGCCACGTACGGCACGCAACCGTCGTAGTCGGAGTAATGACCGTCCATGTAGTTGCCGCTGAGCGCCAAGGAGAAGTTCTCGAACGGCTTCACCGTCACGGCGGCGTTGAGGCCCTTGGTCACCGAGCCATACACCAGGTTGATCTGTCCGGTGTCCAGCGTGATGGAGTACGGCACGCCGTGGAACACGCGACGATAGGCGCTCACGTCGGCGAAGATCCAGGGCGCCTGGTACTTGAAGCCCACTTCCACGTTGTGGATCTTCTCGATCGGCGGGTTTTCAAGATTCACCACGTCATCGAAACTGGGCAGGAACACACCCTGGTTCACGCGCCCGTAGGCGCTCATGTTGTCGTTGATGGTGTAGTTGGCACCCAGCGTCCACGACGATGCCGTGCGCGAGCTGGACGGATGCTGCTTGCTGTCGATCAGGTACTCGGCGTTGTTGTTGTAGACCGTGTACGGGTTGTTATCCAGGTCACCCGAGGCGGTGTTCTGGAACCAGCCGCCGATGTCGTCATGGTGCACACGCACGCCACCATCGAAACGCCACTGGCCCACCTTCCATTCGTCGGCCAGGTAGAACGCCGTGGTGGTGGCGTGCCACTTTTCGTTGAATGCCATCCAGGACTGTGGCTGGTTGTTCCAGAACAGGCCCTGCGAATCGGTGATCTGATAGTTGTGGGTGCCATCAGACAGCGACACTACGATGGGGTTGGGATTGTTCTTGGCCTGCAGCAGCATGTTCAGGCCGTCTTCCTCAAGGTGGCGCTCGGAGTACACCGCCGTGTAGTTGCCCACGGTGAGCGTGTTGCCCTCGAAGATCTCCTTGCTCAGGCGAAACTCGTTACTCGCCGACTGGATCTTCTTGTGGATGTACTCGGGGTTCTGGACGGTGACGTTTTCATTCATATTGGCCGGCTGGCCGTTGCGATACGTCGCCGTGGTGGTGAGGTTGCTCGGCAAGCCAAAGTCCGAGGCCGCGCCGCTGATGAAATTGGACAGCGTGGTCGGGTTGTCGCCCGTGCTGAAGAATGCGGTGGTGTCCATGTTGCCGGCCACCATCAGGAACTTGTCCGACAACGACCAGCCGTTGTCGAAATCCAGGTCCAGGTTGGCGCCGAGCATGTGCACGTCGCCGCCCTGCCCGTTCGCCATGTCGATGTTCTGGCCCGCCGGCGAACAGCCTGCGGTGTAGCACGGGGCCAGCTGCAGGAACTGGTAGCGGTTGGCGTTGCTGCCGAAGGTGCCGGTCAGCGGGCTGAAGCCCGGGTACGCCGAGAAATTGCCCGAGCTGGGATTGAGAATCGGCGTATCGGTAACGAACTGGTTCTTGTCCTTGAGCGAGCGCGCATAGAACATCAGCGAGCCGTGATCCAGGTCGTGGCTCAGCGTGGCGGTGAGCTGGCCGCCCTTGTCCGCCGGGAACTGCGGATCGCGCACGCCGTCGGACTTGCGCCAGAAACCGCCGATGCTGCCGTACCAGCCGCTGTCCTTGCCGATGGGGAAGCCGTAGAACCCATCCAGGCGCACCATGCCTTCGGAACCATAGGTCACGCCGATGTCGCCCGTCGGCGTGCTGCTGCCTTCGCGCAGGATGAAGTTGGCGATCAGGCCGGGCTGGCCATTGCCGTAAAGCACCGAGGTGCCACCCTGCACCGCTTCCAGGCGGTCGATGGTGTCATCCAGGCGCACCATGGCGTCGGTGAAGTAATCCCACTTGGGGAACAGCGGCGAGCCGTTGAGCTGCAGCGTGACGAAGGGCGCGCCGCTGTCGGAGGGGAAGCCGGCCACTTCGATGTTGGCGCCGGTCTGGCCGCCGGAAGACTCCGGGTAAATGCCCGGCGACACCTTCAGCAGATCGGCCACGCTGACCGGGTTGAGTTCCTTGATCTGCTGCAGCGTGGCGCTGGTGATCGAGTAGCTGGCATCGATCTTCTTGATGCCGCCCGAGGTCGCGTTGCCGGTCACCACCACCTGGTCGAGGCTCTGCACCGTCTTGTTGGCCGTGGTCGCGGAGGACTGGCGGTCTTCGCCGTTCGCCGTCGTCTTGCCCTGCGCGCCTTGCGCCTGGGGCGCCGGCGTCGGCGAGGACGCGTCCTGCGCATGAAGCGCACCGGTCATGAGCACGGCGCTGATGGCCGCGGTCAGCACTCGCTTGTCGATCTGCTTCCAACCTTTCATTGCGAAAGTTCCTCCCCGGAACATTTGAACGTGGTGTTCTTGATGTCGTCGCTGTATTCGCGTCGTTGCGCTGGCGATCGCGGTGCAGGGCCCGCGCCGCCTCCCTGATGCGACTGCCGGATGCCGGTTGCCCGGCATGTGGGGTGGCATCCTAGCGCATATTTTTCTATTTGTCCTACCATAGTACGATACGTCAAAAGTAACGGTATTGGCCCGCCACGACGGGCTTGCGACGCGTCATCGATGGCGCGTCGCACCATGCGGCGCCGCTGGGCTTGGCGAGGGATGACGCACGGCACGAGGTTTGCGAAGGGCCGGCATGGATCGTGGCAAGCCGTGCCGGCAAGCGGTTCCGCGACGCTCTGCGCAAACGTCGGGTGGGGCCTTTGTATGATAAATTGCGTCAAGCGTTGCACCGCAGCATGCGGTGGCGTTTGCGCCAAGTGGCAGGGGCTAGGGGAAGCGCAAGGCGCAACCTCGGCGGGCGCCACGCTCTGTGGAGAAGAGTTGAGCATGAAAGCTTCGGATGCACGCAGCTTGCACGGCCAGGTCGTGCGCGAATTGGGCACCAGGATCGTCGGTGGCGACTTGAAGCCAGGCGATGTGCTGCCGCGCGAGGACACCCTCGCCGAAAGCATGCAGGTGAGCCGCAACGCCCTGCGCGAGGCACTGAAGGTGCTTTCCGCCAAGGGCCTGATTGAATCGCGCCCCAAGACAGGCACGCGCGTACGCCCCATGGATGCCTGGAACCAGCTCGACGCCGACGTGCTGTCCTGGCGCTGCGCCTCCATGCCCACCGATGACTTCATCGAGAAGCTGGTGGAAATGCGCGAACTGATCGAGCCCGCCGCCGCCGCTTCGGCCGCACAGCGGCGCAGCACCACTCAGCTGGCGCGAATCGATGCCGCCTACCGCAAGATGGAAGCCGCCAAGGACACCGGCGAGTGGGCCGTGGCCGACCTGGCGTTCCATAACGCGGTACTGCACGCCACCGGCAACGAACTGATGATCTCGCTGTTCGCGGTGATCGAAAGCGTGCTCGGCGTGTTCTTCGTGTTGTCGGCCCAGACGGCCGGCGACTTCAAGTATTCCCTGCCGCATCACCACAAGGTGCTCGACGCCATCCGCAAGAATCAACCGGAGGTGGCGCGCAAGGCCATGCAGGCGATGATTGTGGATTCGCGGGCGAACCTTGAAAAGCGCCGCAAGAAAGGCGCGCGCAAGGCGCGCTGAGCGCGCCCTGCCCGCACCCGCCAGGCTCAGGCCTGGCGCAACACCTCGTCCAGCTTGCCCAGAAACTCCTCGGCATGGGCCTGGCTGAATACGATAGGCGGCTTGATCTTGAGCACGTTGTCGTCCGGCCCATCGGTGGACAGCAGCACATGGCGCACCTTCATGGCCTCCACGATGGCTTTGGCGCGCTTGCTATCCGGCACCTTGCCGCCACGGTCGCTGACACACTCGGCACCAATGAACAGGCCGCGACCGCGTACGTCGCCGATCAGCTCGTGGCGTGCCTGCAGCTCACGCAGGCCCGCCATCATGAACTCGCCCACGCGCTGCGCGTTTTCCTGAAGACGCTCCTCGGCGATCACGTCGAGTACGGCCAGGCCAATGGCACAGGACACCGGGTTGCCGGCGAAGGTATTGAAGTACTCCATGCCGGTGACGAAGCTCGCGGCGATGGCCGCGGTGGTCACCACCGCGCCCATGGGGTGACCGTTGCCGATGGGCTTGCCCAGCGTGACGATGTCCGGCACCACGCCCTGGCATTGGAAGGCCCAGTATTCGTCGCCCGCGCGTCCAAAGCCCACTTGCACCTCATCGGCCAGGCACACACCACCCGCCGCACGCACCGTGGCGTAGACCTCGGCGAGATAGCCCTCGGGCAGCACGACCTGGCCGCCGCAACCCAGCAGCGACTCGCCATAGAACGCCGCCAGGGATTCGCCGCGCGCACGCAGTTCGTCAATCGCGGATGCAACCATGCGACCGTACTGGCGACCGGCCTCCGCGCCGGGGCCAATGGGGCCGCGGTAGGTGTCGGGCATGGGCACCACGCTGACATGCGGGCTTTGGCCCGGCCCGCCCTTGCCGTTGAACTTGTACGGACTCAACTCGATCATCGACGGCGAATGCCCGTGATACGCATGATCGATCACCACCACGCCCTTGGCGCCCGTATGCGCACGCGCCAGACGCAAGGCGAGATCGTTCGCCTCGGTGCCCGAGTTGGTGAGGAACAGCACGGACAGCGGCGCCGGCAACGTCGCGGTGAGGCGCAGCGCGTACTCCGCGAGGTTGTCGTGCAGGTAGCGCGTATTGGTGTTGAGCAAAGCCATCTGCGCCTGCCCCGCGCGCACCACCTGCGGATGACAGTGACCCACGTGGCACACGTTGTTCACCATGTCCAGGTAAGCATCACCACGTTGATCATAGAGCCACGCGCCCTCGCCGCGGACGATCTTCAACGGCTCGCGATAGGACACGCTCAACGTTGGGTTGAGGTGTTCGCGGCGCAAGCGGAGGATCTCCGCGTTGTCGCGCGACGGCACGCGCAGGTCATGGGCGTCAATCATGGCTCGATTCCAGGAAGGGGCGCACGATGGCATCGTGCTGGGTGGCGGCAAGCTGGCGCAACAGGCGACGCACGCCTTGCTGTGACACCAGCACAAAAGGATTGTCCGGCTGCGCGCGGTGCGAGCGCGTGGCCATCAGGATGCTGTGGCAAAGCCGTGCCAGGATAAACGTGTGCAAGCGCTGCAACTCCGCCGGTAGCAGCGGCTGCTCGGCGAGGTAGCCCGCCACGATGCGCTGCGCGCACGCCACCGGGTCCGGCTCGTGCTGCATGGCATAGGTGCAGGCGATGGCGAGATCCGCAAGCCGAAAGCTGGTGCACATATCGCCAAAGTCGATCACGGCCTCCACCCGCATGCCGTCCGCGCCTTCATTGACGATGACATTGAGGTCATTGGCGTCGTTGTGAAGCACGCTGATCGGCAACTCCTCGCGCCACTGCGGCAGCGTGAGGCAGAACGCCCGCGCATGCGCCTGCACGATGTCGCGCAGGCGATCGTCATGGATATGCGCCAGCTCATCGAGCAGGCTCGGCAGGCGCATCAGGTTCCAGTCGTGCTGACGCTCCGCCGCCGGATGATGGAACCCTTGCAGGCCGCGCGTCAGTCGACCCACTGCGCGCCCCAGGCTTTCATGCAGGCCGGCGCGATCGTCTCCCGCCACCTGCGTCACGGCTTCCGCATAGGTATGACCGGGCACATAGCTCAGCATGCGCACCAGTCTCGAACGGCCGGCCATCTGTAAAGAGAGCAAATGCTGGCCATCGGCCGCCAGTTGCACGCGCGGGCAACCCAGCAGCGGCTCGTGCTCGGCCAACGCCATCATAGCGAGGTTTTCCAGCTCGATATCCGGACGCGACCAATCGGGGTGCGCTACCTTCAGCACGTAGTCGCCCTGTGGCGTACGGATGCGGAAGTTCTGGTCTGCATAGGATGGCAGTGCGCCGATCTCGCCGTGGATATGCCAATGACGTTCGGCCAGCGCCGATGCAGCTTCAGGTGAGAGTTTGTCCATCGCGGGGCTCACGGCTCCAAACATTGCAGACGACCCAATAGTAGTATAATTTGACAATTGAATCGGACCAGAGGCTCACGCATGTTTCGGCCCTTGCTCGCCACCGCCCTTGCCACCGTCATGCTGATGACCAGCAGCTGGGCCAGCGCCGCCGACGCCGCGCACCCGCAAGGTGCGGCCCTGCTGCACCAACGCGAGGCGATGAGCTTTGGCGTGTTCTATTACCCGGAGCAGTGGCCGCGCGATCAATGGCAGCGTGACCTCAACGGCATCGCCAAGCTTGGGTTCGGCTTTACCCACATGGCCGAGTTCAGCTGGACCTACCTTGAGCCGGAGGAAGGCCGCTTCGACTTCACCTGGCTCGACCACGCGATCGACCTTGCCGACAAGGCCGGCTTGCGCGTGATACTCGGCACGCCTTCCGCCGCACCCCCGGCATGGATGGGCGAGCACTACCCCGAGGTGTATCGCGTGGATGAACATGGCCAGCGCCATGAGCACGGCATTCGTGCCGAGGTATCGCTGTCCAATCCACGCTATCAGGCCTTCGTCACTCGCCTGGTCACCGCCATGGCGCAGCACTACGGTCACGACAAGCGCGTGTGGGGCTGGCAGGTGGATAACGAGCCGGGCAGTTTCGCTGACTACAGCGACAGTGCACGCCTGGCCTTCCAGCAATGGCTCAAAGACAAGTACGGCAGCGTCGAGGCCATGAATGCCGCCTGGGGCGGCTCCTTCTGGAGCACGCGCTACACGCGTCTGGACCAGGTGCTGCTGCCCAACGCCACGCTGGCCGCCGAAGACAAGTTGAGCCCACACGCCCTGCTCGACCTGGCGCGCTTCCAGGCCGATACCACCGCGCGCTTCCTCGATGGGCAGGCGACCACCATCAAGAAATATGCGGCGCCCGGGCAATGGGTGACCACCAACTACACCAACGTCACCACCGCCACCGATCCGCGCCGCAGTCATGCGCTGGATTTCACCACGTTCACCCTTTATCCGGTGGCGGGCGCCAACGTGCTCGGCAAGGATAGCTACGCCATCGGCAAGCCCGCCAACCTGATGGAAGCCGCCGCGTATTACCGCCCTATCACCGGCACCTTTGGGGTGATGGAGCTGCAACCGGGCCAGGTCAACTGGGGCGAGATCAACCCGCAGCCCATGCCAGGCGCCGTGGGCATGTGGATATGGCACGCATTTGCGTCCGGCGCGTCGCTGCTCAGCACGTATCGCTACCGGCACCCGCTGCGCGGCAGCGAGATGTATCACGAAGGTATCGTAGGTACCGATGGCGTCACGCCCTCGCGCACCGGTCGCGAGTTCGTCGACACCATGCACGAGATCCAGGCGCTGGAGCCGCAGCTCGACGCGACGGCCAGGCTCCCCGCCGCACTCGCCGCGCGCCAGACCGGCTACCTGTGGAGCCACGACGTGTTCTGGGATCTGGAAATCCAGCCTCAGACCAGCCTGTGGAACAGTTGGTCCTACCGCAACGGCTACACGCTGGCGATCAAGAGCACGGGCGCACCGATGGACTTCATCGCGGAAAGCGATAACTTCGATCGCTATCCGTTCATCGTCGCACCGGCTTATCAGATGGTGAGCGACGCGCTGGTGCAAAAGTGGAAGCGCTATGTGGAACAAGGCGGCCACCTCATCCTCACCAGCCGCAGCGGCCAGAAGAACGCGCTGGGCCATTTCCATGAAGGGCCGTGGGCCGCTCCTATACTCGACCTGATCGGCGATGACGTGGAAGGTTTCGACATGCTCCCGGCCAGCGCGCAGGGCACGGTGAACAGCCAGGGCAAGACGCACGCATGGCGCCGCTGGGCGGACATCCTCGCTCCGCGCCCAGGCACCGAAGTGCTCGCCACCTATGCCGACAACTATTACGCGGGCAAGGCCGCGGCTACCACGCGCAAGCTCGGCAAGGGCACGGTCACCATGATCGGCGTGTCCACCGACGACGGCGAGCTGGAGCGCGAGCTGGTGCGCAGCGTGTACCAACGCGCCGGCGTGGCGATCGAAGACCTGCCCACCGGCGTGTTCCACGAATGGCGTGGCGGCTACTCCTTCCTGATGAACTACAACACCGCGCCCTACCAGCCCCGGTTGCCTGCCGGCGCGCGCATCGTGCATGGCCAGACGCCGTTGGCGCCCGCACAGGCACTGGTGTGGAAGGACAGCGCGCCGTGATCCAGCACGACTCCCGCCACCGCGCCCGCAGGCCTCATCCATGAGCGGACTGATCGCCCTGGACTGGGGCACCACGCGCCTTCGCGCTTATCGCTTCGACGCGCAAGGCGCCGTGGTCGATACGCGAAGCCGCAGCTGGGGCGTGCGCCAGTTGCCGCACGGCGGCTTCGAGGCCGCACTGCGGGACATCTGCGAAGGCTGGCCCGATGCGCCGCGCCTGGCCTGCGGCATGGTCGGCAGTCGCAACGGCTGGATGGAGGTGCCCTATGTGGAGCTGCCGGCCGATATCGATCGCCTGAGCTCCGGTGTGCGCACCATTCGCATGGCGCAGGGCGCCGCCCTGCACATCGTGCCGGGCCTGCACGATGGCCAGGCACCGGACGTCATGCGCGGCGAGGAAACCCAGGTGTTCGGGGCGCTTGGCCAGCAGCCCGAGCGCGCGCCCTTTTCCATCTGGATACTGCCTGGCACGCACAGCAAGTGGGTCAGCGTGCAGGATGGACGCATCACCGCGTTTCGCACCGCCATGACGGGCGAGTTGTATGCGCTTCTACGCGAGCACTCGATACTCGGCGCCGGCATCGGCGAGGCCGTGCAAAGCACCGACGCTTTCGAACGCGGCGTCTGTGCCGCGCGGGACAGCGGCTCACAGGGCGCGCTCAGCCGCCTGTTCGCCACGCGCGCACTGATGCTCGATGGCGCCCTGGCCCCCGGTGAAGTACCGGATTACCTCTCGGGCCTGCTGATCGGCGAAGAATTTCGCGCCAACCTCGCGCTGCTGCGCGAACTGCCGGGCGAATCGCTGCAACTGATCGGCGAGACGGCGCTGTGCGAGCGCTATCGCCAGGCCGCGGCCTGTTTCGATCGCCACCTGATGGTGGGTGCACCCGATGCCGCCGCCCAGGGCCTGTGGCAGGTCGCCTGTCGCATCGGCCTCATCCCCCACCTTCAACGCCACGCTTCTGGGAGTACGCCCTCGTGCTGAACACCTGGCTCAGCCCCTTGCCGCTCATCGCGATCCTGCGCGGCATTCGCCCGCATGAAGCGGCCGCGATCGGCAGCGTGCTTGCGCAAGCGGGCTTCCGCCTGATCGAAGTGCCGCTCAATTCCCCTGAGCCCTACGAGAGCATCCGCATGCTCACCGACACCCTCGGCAGCGGTTACCTGGTGGGTGCCGGCACGGTGATGCAACCGGCGCAGGTTGATCAGGTCGCCGCCGCGGGCGGGCGACTGGTCGTGATGCCGCATGCCGATGTGGCGGTGATTCGCGCCGCCAAACAGGCCGGCATGCTCTGCACGCCGGGCGTCGTGACGCCGTCCGAAGCCTTCGCCGCCATCGCCGCGGGCGCCGATGGACTCAAGCTCTTTCCCGCCGACCAGGTGACACCCGCCGGCCTCAAGGCCTGGCGTGCGGTGCTGCCGCCGTCCTTGCCGGTGCTGCCGGTGGGCGGCATCGGCCCTGCCGACATGGCCACCTGGTACGCCGCTGGTGCGCAAGGATTCGGCATCGGCTCCGCCCTCTATGCGCCAGGCCTGGCCGTCGACGAGGTGGCGCATCGCGCCCATGCCTTCGCCGATGCCTGGGCGGCTCTCTCCAAAGATGCCAAGGAACACCGTGCATGAAGATCACCCGTCTCACCACCTATCTGGTGCCGCCGCGCTGGCTGTTCCTGCGCATCGATACCGATGCCGGCATCTGCGGCTGGGGTGAGCCCATCGTGGAAGGCCGCGCACATACCGTGGCCGCCGCCGTGGAGGAGCTCTCCGATTACCTGATCGGCAAGGACCCGCGCCACGTCGAAGACCTGTGGAACGTGATGTATCGCGGCGGGTTCTATCGCGGCGGCCCGATTCTGATGAGCGCCATCGCCGGCATCGACCAGGCGCTGTGGGACATCAAGGGCAAGCATCTGGGCGTGCCCGTGCACGAGCTGCTGGGCGGCCCGGTTCGCCAGCGCATCCGCGTGTACTCCTGGATCGGCGGCGACCGACCGGCCGACACCGCACGCGCCGCCAAGGCCGCCGTGGAACGCGGCTTTACGGCCGTGAAGATGAACGGCACGGAAGAGATGCACTTCGTCGACAGCCATGCCAAGGTCGAGCGCGTGCTGGAAAACGTGCAGGCGGTGCGCGAGGCCGTGGGTCCCGATATTGGCCTCGGCGTGGATTTCCACGGCCGCGTGCACAAGCCCATGGCCAAGGTGCTGATGCGCGAACTCGCGCCGTACAAACTCATGTTCATCGAAGAGCCGGTGCTTTCCGAGCACCTGGATGCCATCCCTGAATTGGCCAGCATCGCCCCTGCCCCGATCGCGCTGGGCGAACGGCTGTATACCCGCTACGACTTCAAGCGCGTGCTGGGCATCGGCGGCGTGGACATCATCCAGCCCGACCCATCGCATGCCGGCGGCATCACCGAAACCCGCAAGATCGCCGCCATGGCCGAAGCCTATGACGTGGCGTTGGCGCTGCATTGCCCGCTGGGGCCCATCGCACTGGCCGCCAACCTGCAGCTGGATGCGGTGTGCCACAACGCCTTTATCCAGGAGCAAGGCCTGGGTATCCACTACAACACCTCCAACGACCTGCTCGATTACGTATCCGAGCGCAGCGTTTTCTCCTACGACGACGGCTACGTCGCCATCCCGGGCGGCCCGGGCCTCGGTATCGAGATCAACGAGGATTACGTGGCCGAACGCGCACGCGTCGGGCATCGTTGGCGCAATCCGCTGTGGCGCCATGACGATGGCAGCGTGGCAGAGTGGTAAGAAGCTAAGTCACGCGTCACGTTTGGGGGGAGAACCACGATGTCCGCATTTGCCACCTATCCGAGCCTGGAAGGCCGCAGCGTATTGATTACCGGCGGCGCCACCGGCATCGGCGCCGCCTTTGTAGCGCAGTTCGCGCGCCAGGGTGCGCGCGTCGCCTTTCTGGATATCGACGATGCCGCCGCGCATGCACTGTGCGGGGCCTTAGCCGATGCACCGCACGCGCCGGCCTTTGTGCACTGCGACGTCACCGATTTGCCGGCGCTGCAGGCCGCCATCGATCAGGCGCGACAGCACATCGGCCCGATCGCCGTGCTGGTGAACAACGCCGCCAACGATGTCCGCCATGCCCTGGCGGATATCGATGCACTGGCGTTCGAGCGCAACGTCGCCGTGAACCTTCGCCACCAGGTATTCGCCACGCAGGCGGTGGTGCCGGACATGCAGCAGCTTGGTGGCGGTTCCGTCATCTGCCTAGGTTCCACCGGCTGGATGAAGAAGAACGGCGGCTATCCGCTGTACGCCATGGCCAAAGCGGCCGTGCATGGCTTCGTCAATGGCATGGCGCGCGAACTCGGGCGGCACCGCATCCGTATCAACAGCCTGGTGCCCGGCTGGGTGATCACCGAAAAGCAGGCGCGACTGTGGCTGGATGAGGAAGGCCGCCGCGAGATCGAGCGCAACCAGTGCCTGCCCGGCTTGTTGAGCGCCGACGAACTCGCGCGCGCCGCGCTGTTTCTGGCGGCAGACGACAGCCGCATGTGCACGGGCCAGGATTTCATCGTCGATGGTGGCTGGGTATGAGCGGCAGCGAATCCCGGCGCATGCAGGTGGCGCTGGAGAACGCCGATGTACTGGGCGAAGGCGTGGTGTGGTGCGACCGCGCGCAAGCGCTCTACTGGACGGATATCCAGCGCGCCACGCTCTATCGCTGGCACCCGGACAGCAACCATCGCCAACAATGGTCACTGCCCGAGCGCCTGACTTCCTTCGCGCTGTGCCAGCGCGACGGCCGGCTGCTGCTGGCCCTTGCGTCGCGCCTGGCGTTCTTCCGTCTCGATGACGGCACGCTGCAAACCCTGCACGAGGTGGAGCCTGGCCTGCCCACGCGCTGCAACGACGGCGCCTGCGACCGGCAGGGGCGCTTTGTATTCGGCACCCTGCACGAGCCGACCAACGGCCCCAAGCAAGCCATAGGCGGCTTCTGGCGCCTGGACGCCACGCTCCGCCTGGAGCGGTTGCCGCTGCCGGCCGTGGCCATCAGCAACAGCATTGCCTTCAGCCCCGACGGCGGCACGATGTATTTCTGCGACTCGCTCGCGCGCCGTATCGACTGCTGCGACTACGGCGATGAACCGCGCAACGTGCGCCCCTTCGCCCTGCTCGATGACGCGCGCGGCGAGCCCGACGGCTCCTGCGTCGACGCCGATGGCGCGCTGTGGAATGCCCAATGGGGCAGCGCGCGCGTGCTGCGCTACGCGCCCGATGGCGCCGTGTTGCAGGTGCTGGACGTGCCCGCCAGCCAACCCACCCGCCCGGCGCTCGGCGGCCCGGGCCTGGACACGCTGTTCGTCACCAGCGCCAGCGAGGGACTGGACCCCACCCAGCTCGCCGGTGATCCACTCGCGGGCGCCCTGTTCCGCGCGCGCGTCGCTGTGCACGGCCTGCCCGAAAGCCGTTTTGCCGGCGAACCCCGCTAACGCCCACCTTCCGTCGCCATCCACCGCTCGTAGGATCCGCCCGATGAATGCAGTTGCGACAACCCCGCTCAACCTGGCCCGCACCGCCGCGGTATTCACCTGCATCCTCGCGGCGCTGGCCGGGCTGATGTTCGGCCTGGATATCGGCGTGATTTCCGGCGCCACGCCGTTTATCCAGAAGGAGTTCCAGGTTTCCGACCAGGTCATCGAGTGGATCGTCAGCGCCATGATGCTGGGCGCCGCCATCGGTGCGCTCGGCGCCTCGCGCATGTCCGCCATGCTCGGACGCAAGCGCTCGCTGATCCTCGGCGCGGTGCTGTTCGTGGCGGGCTCGCTGCTGTGCGGCGGCGCCACCTCGCCGCAGGTGTTGATTGCCGCGCGCTTCGTGCTCGGGCTCGCCATTGGCATCGCCACCTTCACCGCCCCGCTGTACCTGGCCGAAGTGGCGCCGGAAAAGACCCGCGGCGCGATGATTTCGCTCTACCAGCTGATGATCACCATCGGCATCCTGGTGGCGTTCCTCTCCGACACGGCCTTCAGCTACTCCGGCAACTGGCGCTGGATGCTGGGCGTCATCGCCGTTCCGGGCGCCCTGTTCCTGCTCGGCCTGTTCCTGCTGCCCGATAGCCCGCGCTGGCTGATGATGCGCGGCCGCGCGGAGGAGGCCCGCGAGGTGCTGCGCCGCCTGCGTGGCGATGAGGCCCTGGTCGAGCGCGAGATGACCGACATCGCCGAGCAGCTGGGCACGCCGCAGCGCGGCTGGCACCTGTTCCTGGAGAACCGCAACTTCCGCCGCTCGGTGGCGCTTGGCGTGCTGCTGCAGTTGATGCAGCAATTCACCGGCATGAACGTGGTGATGTATTACGCCCCACGCATTTTCGAGAGCATCGGTTACAACCAGCAGGCCCAGCTGTGGTTCACGGCCGTGGTTGGCCTGACCAACGTGCTGGCCACCTTCATCGCCATCGGCCTGGTGGACCGCCTGGGTCGCAAGCCCATCCTGTATATCGGCTTTGCCGTGATGTCGGTGGGCCTGGGCGTGGTGGGCACCATGATGCATCTGGGCATGCCCACGCATACCGAGCAGTTGTTCACCGTGGTGATGCTGCTGGTGTTCATCGTGGGCTTTGCCATGTCGGCCGGCCCGCTGATCTGGACGCTGTGCTCGGAAGTGCAGCCGCTCAAGGGCCGCGACTTCGGCATCGGCTGCTCCACCTTCACCAACTGGATCGCCAACATGGTGGTGGGCGCCACCTTCCTCACCCTGCTCAACGGTATCGGCAACGCCGCCACGTTCTGGCTCTACGCCGGGCTCAACCTGGTGTTCATTGCGCTTACCGTGTGGCTGGTGCCGGAAACCAAGGGCGTGACGCTGGAGCAGATCGAGCGCAATCTGATGGCCGGCCTGCCGCTGCGTCGCATCGGTACGCCGCCAGCGGGGTCCAACGCTCGCCGCTGAGGTCGTGCATGCCGGCGCGTCGCGCGGTTCGCCCGTGACGCGCGCTTTCAACCGCAGGAATCGTCACCACGCCCGGGGAGCCTCGCCGCATGTCGCACAACGAAACGCATGGCTTGCGACGCGTGCTTGGCACCTGGGACCTGGTGCTGTTCAACATCGCCGCCATCGTGGCACTGCGCTGGTTGTCCATCGCCGCACAGATCGGGCCATCCAGCCTGATGCTGTGGGTGCTGGGCTTGATCGGGTTCTTCATACCGCTGGCCCTGGCGGTACTGGATCTCAGCGCGCGCCTGCCCGGCGAAGGCGGGCTGTACTTGTGGACCAAGGCGGCCTTTGGCGAGATGCACGGCTTCATCGCCGGCTGGACGTACTGGGTCTCCAATCTCGCCTATTTCCCCACCGCGCTGCTGTTCAGCGCGGGCATCTTTCTGCACGTGGGCGGCGTCCAGGCGGAGCATCTGTCCGGAGATACGAGCTACAACCTCGCCTATTGCCTGGTCGTGCTATGGACCGCCACGGTGCTGGGCATCCTGGGCCTGGAGCGCGCCAAGTGGCTGCAGAACATCGGCGGCATCGCGACCTGGAGCGCGGCGGCCATCATCCTGCTGGCGGGCGCCCTGGCCGCCTATCGCTACGGCGGCGCCAGTGCGCTGACCGCGCACAGCTGGATGCCGGACTTCGGCCAGCTCTCCACCTACGCCACGCTGGTCACCATCGCACTGGCCTACCAGGGCTTGGAGCTGGGCCCGATCATGGGCGGCGAAATCCGTGATCCGGCGCGGCAGATCCCCCGCGCCACGCTGATCTCCTGCGTGGTGATCGCCGCCATCTACATCATGGGCACGGCGGCCTTGCTGGTGGCGCTGCCTGCTTCCACCATCGATATCATCAGCGGTATTCCGCAGGCGCTCTCAGCCATCGGAGCGCGCATGGGCCTGCCGTGGTTCGGCAGCCTCACGGCGGCGCTCGTCACCATCGGCACCATCGGCGCTATTGCCGCGTGGGTCACTGGCACCGCCCGCCTGCCCTTTGTGGTGGGCGTGGATCGCTTCCTGCCTTCCGCGCTCGGTCGTTTGCATCCGCGCTTTGGCACGCCCTACGTCGCCTTGCTGGTGCAAGGGGTGCTCACCTCGGTGATGCTGGTGGCGGCGCTGTCGGGGGCAAGCATCCATGAGGCGTACATCATCCTGATCGACATGACCGCCGTGATGTCGCTGCTGCCGCTCACGTACATCCTGCTGGCTTATCCGCTGCTGCGCTGGCGCGCGGAGCGCTCCGCGCGTGGCTGGCGCTACTGGCTGGCGTGGGTCGCGGGCCTCAGTGGCTTCTCGGTAGTGGCGGTGGCCATCATCACGTCGATGATTCCCCCGGCCAACACGCAGCCGGGCCTGTTCCTGCTCAAGGTGGCAGGCGGTTCGGCGCTATTGATCAGCATCGGGCTGGGCTTCTTTCTGCGCGCCCGTCGCTTGCCACGTGCCGCGCCAAGCACCGTGCCCTAGGTGTCGCGCATGCGCTTAGGGAAGACCGGATTCAGTGACATGTTGCTCGTCATTCCCACCCCTATGGGAGCAAGAGCAGGAGGCACGTTTCAACAGCCGACGTGCTGGTGATCCAGTGTCTTTACGCGCGAGGATTTGCAGGCGCTGGATCCCAGCCTTCGCTGGGATGACGAGAAAAAATGAGAGCGTCCTTAGCGCGAAAGCCCACGCCACTGCCATTCGGCGATCTCGGGCATGTCCCGCCCATGCGTGTTGATGTATTGCCGATGCTCGATCAGCTTTTCGGCCAGGCGCTGGCGCAGATAAGTGCCGGGCGCGCCCGTCTGTGGCAGATGGTCGATGGCATCCATCGCCAGGTGAAAGCGATCCAGCTCGTTGAGCACGGTCATATCGAAGGGCGTGGTGATGCTGCCCTCCTCCTTGTAGCCGTGCACATGGAAGTTCGCATGATTGGCACGGCGATAGGTGAGCTTATGGATCAGCGAGGGATAGCCGTGGAACGCGAAGATCACCGGCTTGTCCCGCGTGAACATGGTGTCGAACGCCTGGTCGCTCAGCCCGTGGGCGTGGCGATCGTGCGGCTCCAGGCGCGCCAAGTCCACCACGTTCACCACGCGGATGCGCAGGCCCGGCAGGTACTGGCGAAGCAGCTTCACGGCGGCCAGGGTCTCCAGCGTCGGCACGTCACCCGCGCAGGCCATCACCAGGTCCGGGCTGGCGGATTCCTGGTCGTTGCTGGCCCAGGACCAGATACCGATGCCTTCGCTGCAGTGTTTCACGGCCGCATCCATATTCAGCCACTGCGGCGCCGGGTGCTTGCCCGCCACCACCACGTTCACGTAGTGACGGCTGCGCAGGCAGTGATCCATCACCGACAGCAGGCAATTGGCGTCGGGCGGCAGGTAGACGCGCACCACCTCGGCCTTTTTGTTCATCACATGGTCGATGAACCCCGGGTCCTGGTGCGAGAACCCGTTGTGATCCTGGCGCCACACGTGGGACGACAGCAGATAGTTGAGCGAGGCGATCTTGTGCCGCCAGGGTAGCTGCGCGCTCACCTTCAACCACTTGGCGTGCTGGTTGAACATCGAGTCGACGATGTGGATGAACGCCTCGTAGCAATTGAACACGCCGTGGCGGCCCGTAAGCAGGTAGCCCTCCAGCCAGCCCTGGCACTGATGCTCGCTGAGCATTTCCAGCACACGGCCTTGCCGTGCCAGCGATTCGTCATTGGGCAGGCAGGCGGCATCCCATTGGCGCGCCGTCACGTCAAACACTGCTTGCAGCCCGTTAGAGATGGTTTCATCGGGACCGAAGACACGGAAATTGCGCTGCGCGGCGTTTTCCTTGATCACGTCGCGCAGGAAAGGCCCGAGCACGTGGGTGTCGCCCACTCCGGGGCTGCCGGGCGAAGGCACGGCGCAGGCATAGTCACGAAAATCGGGCATGCGCAGATCGCGCAGAAGCGCGCCGCCATTGGCATGCGGGTTGGCGCTCATGCGGCGTTCGCCGCGCGGCGCCATCTCCTGCAGATCGGGTAGCAGGCGGCCTTGCGCGTCGAACAGCTCCTCCGGCTGATAGCTGCGCAGCCATGCCTCCAATTGATGCAGATGCTCCGGTGGCGCACTGGGCGACACGGCCAGCGGCACCTGATGGGCGTGGAAGGTGCCTTCGTTCGGCTTGCCGTCCACCAGGCGCGGCCCTGTCCATCCCTTGGGGCTGCGCAGCACGATCATCGGCCAGCGCGGACGCGCGGTGTCGCCGCCCACGCGGGCGCGTGTCTGGATGGCGGCGATCTGGTCCATCGCCTCATCAAGCGCTGCCGCCATGGCCTGATGCATGAGCATGGGGTCGTCGCCTTCCACGAACAGCGGCGACCAGCCGTAGCCGCGAAACAGCTGCTCCAGCTCCTCGTGACTGATGCGGGCCAGCACCGTGGGGTTGGCGATCTTGTAGCCGTTGAGGTGCAGAATCGGCAGCACCGCGCCATCGCCCACCGGGTCGAGGAACTTGTTCGAGTGCCACGCCGTGGCCAGCGCACCGGTTTCGGCTTCGCCATCACCCACCACGCAAGCCGCGATAAGGTCGGGGTTGTCCAGTACCGCGCCAAAGGCGTGACTCAGCGAATAGCCCAGCTCGCCACCTTCATGGATGGAACCGGGGCACTCCGGCGAGGCATGGCTGGGGATGCCACCCGGAAAGGAGAACTGCACGAACAGCCGGCGCAGGCCTTCCTCGTCCTGCCCGATATTGGGATAGACCTCGCTGTAGGTGCCTTCCAGATAGGCGTGACTCACCACCGCCGGGCCACCGTGACCGGGCCCGGACAGATAGATCATGTCCAGATCGCGCTCGTTGATCACGCGATTGAGGTGCGTGTAAATGAAGTTCTGCCCGGGCGTGGTGCCCCAATGCCCCAGCAGCATTGGCTTGATGTCGCTCAGCGCGAGCGGACGTCGCAGCAGCGGATTGTCGAACAGATATATCTGACCCACGGAAAGGTAATTGGCCGCCCGCCAGTACGCATCCAGCCGCCTGAGCACATCGGGCGCCAACGGACGACGTGTGGCAGGTGCAGTTACCCCTTCGAGCTCGGGCGCCACATCCACATGTATCGAGATCATGCGGAGCGCCCCCCTTCGCTGGGCGCGCCATGCGCGATACATCCACTCATGGGCTCGATGGTGGTGAGTCGGTCCTTGACCGTCTGCACGCCGGGTACATTCTCCACCAGCACGTACAACGCGGCGCGCACCGCATCATCGGTTACCACACCCTGCAGTTCGGCTACGCCATGGCGCACCACCACGTGGGTTGTCGCCAGGGGCGCCCAGGATTGAAGGGCCAACGCCCGCCCAATGCGTTGCTCGATCGCGCTATCCGTTCCCGCGGCGCTGTCATCGACCTGCGGCAACGCGCGCAGAAAGCTGCGCATGAGGTCGGCCCGACTCAGCATGCCCGCCAGACGACCTTGCCGCAGCACCGGCAGGCGCTTGATGTGATGTTTCTCCATGAGAGCGACGGCATCAGCCAGCGGCGTCTCGGCGTCCACCGACACCACCTCGGCCGTCATCAATTCGCGTACCGTGCGGCCATGCGACGCCACGAACTCCTGCGCAACACGGCCAGGCCCCAGCAGGAACGACAACCAGGGCGACCGACGCCGCTCGGTGCCGGTTTCCGCCCGATGCAGCAGATCGCCCTCGGTGATGATGCCCACCAGCGTGCCTTTCTCGTCGACGACCGGGACGCCGCTGAAACCACCCCGAAGCATGACCTCCATGGCGACGGTCACCGCATCCCCCGGGTGCACCACCTGTACGTGACGACTCATGGCTTCGCGGACTTTCATGGAATGGCCCTCTTTGCGTCCCCGCCAGTATCGGCCGCCGCCACGCCATCGAATTGACGCTGGTCAATCGCCTGCGACCGGCCTGTGCGATACGGAAAACCCCGCCCTCGTTGACCCGCGTCAATGGCCCCGGGCAACAGGTGGTGCTTGATGGGCGCTCCCTCGATGGCCCTTGTTCGATGACGGGAGGCAGCATGAGTCGGGTAGCGATCGTCACAGGTGGTACACGCGGCCTGGGCCGCGCCATGGCAACGGCTTTGCATGACGACGGCCTGCGCGTCGCGGCGGTATACCGGGGCAACTGGCAGGCAGCCGATGCCTTCCGTCGCGAAACCGGCATACCGGTATTTGCCTGGGATGTCGCCCATCTGGCCGAGTGCCAGGAGGGTGTCGCCCTGGTGCAGAGAGAGCTGGGTCCGGTGGACGTCCTGATCAACAACGCCGGCATCACGCGCGATGCGATGTTCCATCGCATGACCGAAGCTCAATGGCTGGATGTGTTGCGCACCAATCTCGGCTCCATGTTCAACATGTGCCACTGCGTCATCGCCGGCATGCGCGAACGCGGCTATGGCCGCATCGTGAACATCAGCTCGATCAATGGACGCAAGGGCCAGCTTGGCCAGACCAACTACGCGGCATCCAAGGCCGGCGTACTGGGCTTTACGCGGGCGCTTGCATTAGAGAGTGCGTGTAAGGGCATCACCGTCAATGCCATTGCCCCCGGCTATTGCGAGACGGAGATGGTGGAGGCGATACCTGCCGACACGCTGAAGAACATCGTCGCGGGCATTCCCGTTGGCCGACTGGGGCGACCGGAGGACGTTGCGCAATTGGTGTCGCTGCTGGTCAGTGAGCAGGCGGGCTTCATCACAGGCGCCACGTTCGACGTGAATGGCGGCCAGTGGATGCCGTGAGCTTGATCGGTATCTCAGCGAAAGCTGGACGAGATATTCAACTGCCGCCGGGCAATTCATGCGGCGCCTGCAGCGCTTGAAACTGCGTGAACAGGATGACTAGCCCTCCGGCTACCAACAGCACCTTCTGCGCTCGCATGAATGACGGCCATGTGTCTTCCGAAAAGCCGCTTCCTAACCACGAAAAATATCGAACGGCTCGATCTTCAGCACGCGGCGTACGCCGATGTAGCTGGAGATGGCGGCAATGATTAGCACCATGACAAAGGCCAGCCCCAGATTGCCGAAGGTGATGACGGCCGCGTAATCGGGCAGGCGCAGCTTGGCCAAGGCGATCAGCACCGCACACAGGCCCACCCCCAGACCATAGCCGGCCAGACTGGTGAAAGTGACCTGGAACAGAATCATCATCACCAGCTCGCGCCCCTTGGCGCCGATGGCCTTGAGCGCGCCGAACTTGTCCAGGTTCTCCAGGATGAAGGTGTAGAACGTCTGCGCCGAGATGGAGAGCCCGACGATGAAGCTGATGATGGTCATGAGCATGATGTTGGTGCCCACGCCGGTCTGGTACTTGTAGAAATTGGCGATGCGCTGATCGAACTCGTCGCGGGTCAGGGCGAGATAGCCAAGCTTGGCCACCGCCTGCTTGATCTGCGGCACATGGGCCGCATCGCGAGGCTCTACCAGAATGTAGGAGAGCGTAAAGCGGCTGTTGGGGATGTCCGCCACCGCGCGGCTGTACGTGGTGTACATGGTCGGCACGCCGAACAAGCCGAACGAGGCGACCTTGGCGATGCCCACGATGACGCCGCGGTGATCGTTGATCTCGAACTCCGTCCCCAGCGCCGGACGTTCCAGCTTGGCGTATTCCGCATCGTCCACCACCACGAAGGCATCGTCAGCGAAGATGTCCTCGATGCGGCCTTGCTCCAACGCCGGCCGGCCGACCAGGGTGGCATCGTCCAGGCCCAGCACGGTAACCGATTGGTAAGTGCCGTCGCGCAACTTCACCAGGCCGCCACCGGAGTACAGCGGCGCGGCATAGCTCACCCCTTCCATGCTGCGCACGGCATCGAGCAGGTAATCGGGCATGGGAATGGAGGCCGAGGCGGTCTGCACCGCCGGATCGATCACCCACATGCTCGCGCCGACATTCGCCACCGTGGCGGAGGAGCGAATCAGGATGCCTGCGAACATCGACGTCATCTGCACCATGAGAAACGCAGCGAACGTAATACCCACGAGCAGCGCGGCAAACTTGCCCTTGTCGTTCACCAGCAGCTTGTAGGCCAGCCGGAGGATACCCGCGTAGCTCATCGCGGCGTCTCCCCCGCTGCAGCCGCGGCACCGTTGGCAGGGGCATTCCACCAGCCACCGCCCAACGCGACGTACAAGGCTACGGTGTCCTGGTAGCGCTGCGCCTGGGCCTGCACATAGCCAAGCCGGGCCTGCTGATACTGCGCATCGGCCGCGAGCACATCGAGGTAGCCGGCAAGCCCCGCACCGTAGTTGGCCTGCACCAGGGTGAGAGCCTCATGGGCGGCGCGCGAGGCTTCGTCCTGCGCCGCCAGCGCCTGGGCGTCGTGCTGCAATGCCTTGAGCGTGTCCGCTACCTGGGCGAAAGCCGCCAGTACGGTTTGGCGATACTGAGCGAGTGCACGCTGGTAGTTGTCGATGGCCGACTTGCGCTGGTACCAGCGCGTGCCGCCCTGAAACACCGGCCAATCGGCCGTCGCGCCCGTGCTCCAGAAGCGGTTCTGCGCTTTGTCCAGGCTGCCGAAGGTAGGCGCCTCGCCGCCCACGCTTCCGCTCAGGCTGAAGGTGGGTAGCAACGCGGCGGTCGCCACGCCAATGCCGGCGCTGGCTTGGTGCAGCTGAGCCTCGGCGATGAGAATGTCGGGGCGCTGCCGCACCAGGCTGGAAGGCAGACTCAGGGGCAGTTCGGTCGGCAGGTGCAGATCGTCCAGCGCAAAGCCCGACGCCACGCCTTGGCTGGTCGATTGGCCCAACAACAGCGACAAAGCGTGATCCGCCTGATCGCGGCGCTGCGCCAGATTGGCAAGCGACGCCTCGGTCGTGGCCAGTGCGCTACGCACGGACGCCACGGCGGAGTAAGGCACGGTGCCCGCATCGGCGCGGGTCTGGGTGATGGTCAGCTGCTCTCGCTGCCGTTGCACCAAGCCCTCTGTCACCGCCACTTGCTCGCCATACGCCTCACGCGCGATGGCGGTGTTGATCACGTTGCCGCTCAGGGCCAGGTCGGTCGCCAGCAAGGTGTCGCGTTGCACATCCACCGAGGCGCGCAGCGCCTCCACCTCGCGGCGCGAGCCGCCGAACACGTCCAATGCATAGTTGATCGTGGCACCCAGCGTGAAGAGATTGAAAATGCCGCCGGCACCCGCCAGGCCAAAGCGCGCGGGCGACTGCCGCTGCCGCGCAGCCGATAGCGCGAGATCGGCCTGCGGAAAGAACACGCCATAGCCTGCTCGCAGATCGTCCTGACTCTGGCGCAGTGCGGCTTGCGCCCCCTGTGCGCCGGGGTTGTCTGTCAAAGCCCGTTCAACGAGTGCATCCAGGTTGTGATTGCCGAACACGCGCCACCAGTCCTGCTCGATGGCCTGTCGCTCATTCAGTTGTTGCTGCTGGCCCAAGGCCGTCATGGCGGCCGGCAGTTCAGCCGACGGCAGATAGCCCGCGTCGCTCGGCGGCTTGGGTCGCACAAAGTCGGGGCCGGCGGCGCAGGCAGTGAGCAAGGCGGCGAACACCGCTGGCAGGAATCTATTTTTCGCCCACATAGACGTCCACCAGCTGGCCCGGGTAGATCGATGCCCCACCCGGGTTGCGGAAGCGGAAGATCACCGGCAGAACGCGCAGGTCCACACGCTCCGTGCGCTGATCGGCCAGTTCGATCTTGGGTGTCACGTAGGGTTGCGTTCGCACGAACTCCAGCGGAAGAGTCAACTGCGTGCCACGCACCTGCATCTGCGCGCGAATATGGTCAGGCGGCGGCAGTCGCGCAAGCAGTATCTCGTCGATGTAACAGCGCACGGCCAGGTAGTCCTGGCGCGCCCCCATCACGACGACGGGGTCGTAGCCCTGGGTGTAGCTGTCATACGCGCCCTGTGGGGAGACGTAATTGCCTGCGGTGGTGTTGATCGCCAGCACCACGCCGTCGATCGTGGCGTTGACCGTGTATTTGCCCAACAAGGCACCCGATGCCCTCGCCTGCTCCTGCAGCGCGTTGTATTGCATTTGCTGGTTGTTGATGTCGTAAACCCACGAACCGGCGCGGGTAAGCTCGTACTGCCGCGTTGCCAATTGTAGGTTTGCCTCAGCGGACTTGAGCGCGTTGGCGGCGCTGTCCAGCGCGTCGCGACTGATCGAGCGCGGGTCGGTGTCGTAGGAACGCTGCTGCTTTGCGTAAGAGTCTGCGGCCGTGCGGCGATTGGCCTGGGCCACATCCATTTGCGCCTTGGCGACAGCCAACGTCTCCTTGCGCGGCATCGCCTTCAATTCATCGAGCAACGCCTGGGCCGCCTTGGCTTGCTGCTCCTGCTGCGCCACGGTGGCGCGCTGCACCGTGTCATCGATGCGCAGCAGCGGCGTGCCCGCGCGGACCTTGTCGCCTTCGTGCACCAGTACGGCTGCCACCCGACCCTGCACCTCGGGGTAGATATCGATGTTCTGGCCACTGGGGAGGTAGCTCTCCACGATGCCGTTGGCGTAGATGCCATGTTCGAACGGATTGCTGGCCGGCTTGAAGGCGGGCGCCAGCGGCTTGTGCGGCACGCTGGCAATGATGGCGCTGCCCAGGGCGAGCAGCACGCCCAGCGCGGCCAGGCCGAACAGGTAGCGCGGCTTCATGCGTGCCCCTCCTCGAAGCCGACCACGCGGCCGTCTTCCATATGCATGATCCGGTCGGCGAACTCGAAGATGCGCTGATCGTGGGTGACGATCAGGATGCATCGTTCTGGCGTGAGCACGCTCTCGCGGATGAATTGAAGGATGCGGCGACCCGTATCGCCATCCAGCGACGCGGTGGGCTCGTCCAGAATGAGGAAGTCAGGTTGCCCCGCCAAGGCGCGCGCAATGGCAACGCGCTGCTGCTCACCGCCGCTCAGCTTCACCGGCGGCAGGTCGGCCCGGTCGGCCAGCCCCACCACCTCCAGGTTGCGGCGCCCTTCGGACACCGATTGGTTCCAGTCGCCATGCCGCAGAATGAGCGGAATGGCGACATTCTCGGCCGTGGTGAGCCGGGGAAACAGGTGGTAGTCCTGAAACACGAAGCCGATGGTATGCAGGCGGAACTCAGCCAGCGCATCCGCATTCAGCGACCACAGATCGGTGCCGTCCACCTCCACCGTGCCGCCCGAGGGCCGCAGAATCCCGGAGATCATGCTGAGCAAGGTGGTCTTGCCGCTGCCGGAGGGCCCGACAATAAAGAGCACCTCACCGAACCGCACCTCGAAACTCACCCCGCTCACGGCAACGGTAGCAGCGGCGCCCTCGCCGAAGGTTTTGGTCAGGTCTCGCGCAATCACGGCCGCCGGGTTCATGCCACGACGTTAACGAGTGTCGTTTCGGGCATATTGACGCCCGTCAACGCGACGGGAACGGCGACTCCTACGCCACCCGGGGCCGTGTGCAAGCCCATGCCGGCCGATGTATCTTGACGGGCATCGACCCGACCCGTGGCCGGGTATGGAACGTACCCATCCCACTTTTCCGGTGACTGCCTGCGCCCATGATCGAGCATGCCAAGACGTCACCCGCGGCTACTCCGCATGTATTGGTCGTCGATGACGACATGGAGGTGGCCGCCCTGGTCAAGCGCTACCTCGGCACCCAGGGGTTTACCGTCAGCTCCGCTGGCAACGGCACGCAATTGCGCGAGTCGCTCAAGACCGGGCCAATCGACCTCATCCTGCTGGATCTCGGCCTGCCGGGCGAAGACGGCCTGGAACTCACCCGCTATCTGCACAGCCACTGGAAGGGGCCGGTGATTATCGTCTCCGGCAGGGGGGAGTCGGTGGATCGCGTGGTGGGCTTGGAACTGGGTGCGGATGACTACGTCACCAAGCCGTTCGAACTGCGCGAACTGCTGGCGCGCATCCGTAGCGTGCTGCGCCGAACCGGCCGCAACGGCGAGCCGACGCCCGCACCGGAGCGCCGCACCACCACCCTGGTGTTCCGTGGTTACCGCATGGACACCGCCGCGCATGTGTTGCGTGACGCGGCCGGCATCGAAGTGCCCCTCACCACGGGCGAGTACGAACTGCTCAAGCTGTTCCTCGAACACCCTAACCGCGTGTTGACGCGCAACGACATCATGGCGCGCATTCACGGACGCGACGCGGGCCCGTTCGACCGCGCCATCGACGTGCAGATTGGCCGGCTCCGCCGCAAGATCGAAACCGACCCCTCCCGCCCCAGCCTGCTCAAGGCCATTCGGGGTTCCGGTTACATCCTTACCGAACAGGTGCACAGGGAATGAGCGAGCCGGCCAACCTCGTGGCGGGAGCGGACCTGTTCCGAGCGCTGTTCGACACCGCGCCGGACGCCATGATCGTGGTCAATCGCGAGGGCTGCATCGTGCTGGCCAATCCGCAGGCCGAGGTGATGTTCGGCTATGGGCGGCACGAACTGCAGGGACAGGCCGTGGAAGTGCTGCTGCCCGAGCGCGTGCGGCTGGCACACCAGTCGCATCGGGCCCAATACATGTCCAGCCCCCGTGTGCGCCCCATGGGCGCGGGTTATGAGTTGACCGGCGTTCGCCGCGACGGCCATCCGTTTCCCGTGGAGATCGGCCTCAGCCCCATCCCCATCGACGACGAAGTGCTGTTCGCCGCCTCCATTCGCGACATTTCCGAAACCCAGCGAGCGCGCCAGGCGCTGGTGCGCGCTCGCTACGACGCTGCCGCCGGCCAGGTGAGTCGACTGCTGCTGGAGTCGCCCAGTTATGAAATGGCGGTGGACAACATGCCATCGCTCATCGCCACCGCGTTGGCCGTTGGCGCCGCCGCGATTCTTTTTCGTGACGTGCACGGCGGCAACTGGCATTGCAGAGCCGCCACCGGCTTGTCGCGCACGCTGCAGAAGACCGTTTGCCGCGACCTTTTGGAAAGCGGCTGGGGAGTGGACGCTCGCCATCTCGAATTCGGGAGCACCGGCATCGAGGGCATGCCGCCCGAGTTCACCCGTACCCGTGCAGCGCTGGCGGAAAGCCTGTTCAAGGACGCTGCCCTGGTGCCCCTGCCCGACCGTCACGAGTCGATGGGCCTGCTATTGGTGCTCGCGCGCGAGCAAGGCAGCTTCGACCACGACAAGATGCATTTTCTGCAATCGGTAGCGAATATGCTGGCCGCCGCTGTGCAGCGCAGCCGTAGCGAAGAACAACTGGCCCACGCCCAGCGATTGGATGCCGTGGGTCAGCTCACCGGCGGCATTGCGCACGACTTCAACAACCTGCTCACCGTGATCTCGGGCAATCTCCAGCTGCTCGACGCCACGCTGCCCGAAGATCCGTTCTCCCGCGAGGCACTGGATAGCGCCGCACGTGCCGCCGACCGCTGCGCCGCGCTCACCAGCAAGCTGCTTTCGTTCGCCAGCCGGCGGCGACTGTCGCCACGCGCCATTCGCCCCGCGCAACTGCTGGCCGAACTGCGCGACATGCTCGGCGGCACGCTGGGCGAACGCATCGTCGTGAGCACCAACTGCCCGGATTCGCTGCCGGCCATCGACGTGGACCCATCGGAGTTCGATGCAGCCCTGGTCAACTTGGCGGTGAATGCCCGCGATGCGATGCCGCGCGGCGGCCGACTGGACATTACCGTGCGCCTGGCCGACCCAGAGGGCGATCACCTGAACGCGCCCGCGGGCGATGCGCAAGTGGTGTTCCGCATTCAGGACACCGGCCTGGGCATGACACCCGAGGTGCTCGCTCACGCCCTGGAACCGTTCTTCACCACCAAAGACGTCGGCAAAGGCAGTGGCCTTGGCCTGAGCATGGTCTACGGTTTCATGAAACAGTCTGGCGGCCACCTGAGCATCGATAGCCAGCTTGGCTATGGCACGGCAGTGGAGCTGTATTTCCCCGCGGCCGTCAGCGAGGCCCCGCAGGCAGCCACAGGATCACCGATGCCGCGCAATGGGCACGAAACCGTGCTGGTGGTGGAAGACGAGCCGGAAGTGCGCGGCATCGCCCTGCGCTTTCTGCGCTCGTTCGGTTACGCCACCTGCGAGGCGGCCGGCGCCGAGGAAGCGCTGCATCTGCTGCGCGAGCGCACAGACATCGACCTATTGTTCTCCGACATCGTGCTGGGCAGCGGCATGACCGGCGTGGAACTGGCCGAATCGGCTCGCCGCCTGCACCCGCGTATGCCTGTATTGCTTACCTCGGGCTACGAAAGGCTTTCTCCCGATGTAAACGGCGCGGCGCTCAAGCGCTTCACCGTGCTACCCAAGCCTTACCGCAAGGAAGACCTGGCCAGCGCCGTGCAACGCGCGCTGGACGCGACCCACCCGCAAGGCTAGCGCGTCGACCTCAAGCAGCCTGACCAGCCAGGGCGCGCAGCGCGCCGTCGTCCAGCAGCTGCACTTCGCGGCGGGCCACATCGATCAGGCGCATCTCGTGCAGCTTGGTCATCACGCGACACACCGTTTCGTTGGTCAGCGCGAGGAAGCTGGCGATATCGGCCCTGCGCATGCGCAACATGAAATGCCGGGGGCTGAAACCCATGCGAGCATAGCGACGCGCCTCTTCCAGCAGGAACGTCGCCACCCGCTGCTCAGCGTTCAAGGTGCCGATGGCCAGCATCCAGGCATGGTCGGCGCGAATCTCGCGGGCCAGCGCGGCGGTGAGGCGAGCCTGCAGCTCAGGCAACTCCCGGCCCGCTTCCAGTACCGCGGGATAAGGCAACTCCCAAGCTTCCCCGCTCTCCAGCGAAATCGCGCCGGAGGCGTGCGTGCTCAGGCCGATCGATTCGATCCCGAGGAAATCGCCCTTGCCGCGAAAACCGGTCACCTGGTCGCGACCATCATCGGACAGTTCCACCAGCTTGATGAAGCCCGCATGCACCAGGAACAGCGACTTGAACGGCTGTCCTACGTGGTAAAGCGGTTGCCCGGCGACAAGTTTGTGCCGAAACACCGGCACGTATCGCTTGAGTTGTTCGATATCCGGCATCTTCACCATCTCCTCGCCCTCGTCCCTGCGGCGGGCGACGGTCGACGGGAAAGCCGTGGTGGATTCCAAGCGCATGTTCATGGCGACACCCCTCTGATCGCGACATCTCGCTGGGTGGTGACGTTAGCGCCCGCCTGTCACATGGCGACGTCCTGGCTGCAACAGTTTGTAACAGTGCGTAACAGCACCCGGAAAGCGTGGAGTTGATGCAACTCAACGCACCGGTCTGTCACCTCGCGATACTCAGGCCATGCCAAGGACGTTGATACGACGCACCATGACCAAGGCCTCACCCTTTATCGATGTCGCCGCAGTGGAGGCGTGGGACGCCTGGTTCCGCTGGCGGCAGCGCGATGACCTGCGCGACCTCTCCATCCAGGACACGTGGGCTCGCGTGTCGCGCACGCTAGCGTGCGGTGACGCCGCACCCGACCTGGAACATCGCCTCGCCGAAGCCCAGGAATCCTGGCGCCTCCTGTTCGATGAACGGCTATTGCGGAGCGCCGGCACAGAAACGCCGGACTGGCCCGATCGCGACCTGGTGGCGAGCATCAACCTGGCCGCCCTGATCACGAACCTCGGCACCGATGAGGCCTGGCTGGACATGGCCGCCCTGGAAACCACCAGCGAGCTAGCCGTGCAGGCCTTGGACAACGCCGCGCAATTGGCACAACGCCAAACCGAACACCCGGGCGCCGAACTACGCATTGGCGTCATCGGGCTGGCCGATGCCCTGCTGCTGATCGGCGTGCGCTACGAAAGCGCGCGCGGCCGAGAGCTGGCCCACGCAGCCGCGCGACACCTCGCCGCCGGCTGCCTGCGTGGCAGCTTGCGTCTGGCGGCGGAACGCGGCGCACGCTGGCAACTCTCCGATCTACCCACCCAAGCCTACAAACTGCGCGAGATCTCCCCCGACCTCGCCGCCGAGGCAGAGCGCACCGGGCTGCGACACACCCGACTGACCGCCATCACATCGCAGCCACGCCTCGCCCTGCTCGCCAACAACGTGACCGATGCAGTCGACCCGTTCTCCAACCGGGACCGCCTGCAAACCATTACCGAAGGGCCAACCACACGCACCGTAGGCTCGCCGGGTTACGCCGTGGAAAAGCTGCGGCGCCTAGGCATGCCGGCAATGCAACTCACCGCGCTGACCGCGAACGCCGAAGCCTCGACCGGGGCGCAAATGGATCTACGCGCCGCCATGCAGATGTGGATCGACCAGCCGATTCTCTATCCGCTCTGCGGCACTGACAACGATAGGGCGACGCAATGGAATGAAGTACCGGGATAGAACTTCAGCTTTAAGGAAACGCTGATTTTGATCGTCATCCCAGCGAACCCCAAAAAGGGGGCGAGAGCTGGGATCCAGTGCCTGCAATTCTCCGATTGTGAAGACACTGGATGACCAGCCCTTCGGCTGTTAGAAAGCATCTCCTGCTTTCGCCCCCTTTTTGGGGTCCGCAGGAATGACGGACAAGAGGTCGCTTAATCAGACCTTCCTTAAGAGCAACCAATTTCAAAGCGAAGGTGCGCACTCATGACTGCCGGCCTTCTATCCAAGCAATTCCCTGTTCCAGCGCACGGCGCAAGCTAGGCATATCCGGGTTAGCGACGTCGTCGATACGCCACTCGCCCGCCTCGTGACGGAGCGTCAACTCGACCGTTTGCGGATGGCCTAGGTTACGGAAGGACACAACCACACGCGTTTGGCCGTTGGCTACATCAGCATCCAGGTGATCGACGGCGCGTATATCAAAATCCTGACAAGCGCATAGGGGATCGGTGCCCAGCACGCCAACTTCGCCGTGCAAAAGCTGCACGTCTCGCTTCACCAGCGCCCGTAAGGAGCATGTAATCCGCTCGGACGCAACATCCCCACCCAGATACATGCCTGGGCCGTCGCCCCGGTAGTGGGCGTAGATGTCATCGATGCGCCTTGGGATATCTGCGGGCTTAGCGGCGACGCAGGCGGCAAGTAGGGGCATGCTCGGGCTGGCGTCGCCGTCGACCCATAAGCCCCCGGCCTACTTAACGGTACAGCTTGCGAACGATCGTTTTGCCGGTTCAGTGCCATCTATGACCTGTGATCATGGCGTTGGACACACACGATCAACCTGCACGCCAGACGCGCCTTCCCTAAGGCAGAAGGCTGCACCCACTGTCCTAGTTGTTTGCTTGGGGCGACCCCCCTCTTCTTCGAAGAAGACTTCCAACAGATAGTTGGTTTGAAAGGACAGATCGGTCAACGCAGCGGGCACGACGACTTGCGTGTCCGGATACGACTTCAGCAGCACCAAATGATCGCCTCGCCAGCCGTGAGTGAACGTGATATCCCATACAGTTTCAAGGCACTGACGGCCTTCGCGGCGACAGAGAAACACGCGACGGATACTCCCATGGCTTGTACCCGCAAGAAGTGCTGCCGTCGATGCCGTCACTCGCCCCGAAGCCCAGCTTATCGGTATCTCGGGAGGAAGTTTTGAGACAGTCTGAGCGCTCAAGGCCACAAGACTCAGTGCAGAACCAGCCATCCACAAACCCATCGATTTCATTTTCATGGATCAATAGCCTTTCGGAAAACTGCCAAGCATCGACCGAAACGAGGCAACACTGGATGTGTCGTTGCGCGTGAGAGCCAAGTAGCAATCTTTGATGATGTCGCCCTGCAGCTCGATGATGTAGCACTACATTGTTCCTCCCGACTCGGGCTTGCACAAATACTGATCACAAACGATGAATTGATTTGTGCGTGCCTTGCCTAAGTACGCGCACTGGCAAGAAGCCAGCGAGGGGAAGGATGCTAGCTAAAAGGCGGTGCACGGAACCAGCGACATATATCGTTTCATTGATGAATGGAGCCATCAGCGTGGCGCAATTACTCGTTCAAAGCATCCCTAGGCCAAACAGTCAAAATAGCCTCGAACCCCAATTCGTTACGCCGCCGACGCCCGGCCGTCACCAACGTCACGCCCCTCTGCCCATCATCGCTAGCGCTAGAACGCTTGCAGGAGCCAAGACTCACTCATCGATGCCTTTCAGCTTCACCTCTTCGATGGCGCCATCCAATCCTAGCGACTGATAAACCAGGGCATCTTCGGAAGAAATGCGGGCGTGGCGCGCACCCTTTGTAACTGACGCCCCATTCTCTCGCAGAACGTGAAGCCACTCGACTTGCCCTGGCGCGCAGATGCCCGCCTCATCACCAGACGTGCAGTAGTAAAGCAGGTAGAAGTAGGTCACTCCTTGATCGGACTTGATGCAAGCCCATCCTTCAATGGCTGCATCTAGGACCTTTCGATTGCCTGCAATCGCCTTACGAACGTAACGCCCATCTGTTTTCAGCTCTACAAGGCGATTCGTCGTTGCATTCCGCAGACTGAGTCGCTGGCTTAAAACTTGACGATCCGCATCGGGAATCTCGAGATAGGCAGTTTCATTCATGAGCACGGCGTCGCCGCAAGTGAGCGACCCCGACACATGCCGAATTTGATTCGATGCCTTGACGAGGTATGGCACCCCCGTCAAGCAAAGCATCGCAGAAACGAAAGTACCTACACCTAGCCTCATGATGATTTTAATCCTCTGTCAGATAGCGATTGAATCGCGCACGTGCGTCTTCCATGGACATCCCCGACTGACTCGCTCCCGGTAGCGATGTCCACTCTTTCCGAAGAAATGGAATGGCCTTCTCAATGTTTCCCGCCTGAACATATTGAAGGGCGCCTCGCGTCTTCAGCTTGTACCGCGCGATTATGTCCTGCGACTCGGGTGAGAAGTCGCTAACTAAGCCACTGTCCTTGGCCTCCTCCCATGTCTTAAAGAGAATCTGGTAAGCGCCCGCAGCAGAGGAGGTCTTCCCCCATTTCGTGACAGGTGTTTTTGGATGCTTGGAGTAACCGCTAAAATGTCCACCTCCGTACATTGTGTGATAGACGCTAACGTCGTCGGACTTGTGTTCTGCAAACCTGACCAAGCGCAGAAACGCACGCACATTCTTTTCTTGACGATCGGGTGTTGTCGTGTTCACAGGCCCATTGCCAACTTGCGCCGTCCATTGCGATGGTTCGCCATACGCAGCCTTTGCCATCGCTGTGTCGCTCATGTCATGCAGCTCGATCTTAGCCACATGCATGGCATCCTTCTGCAGCAACTGCGTAACGCCAGCCGCCGTCGTGACGCCCTTGATGATGTCGCCATTGTTCATGGTGATGCTGTACGGCTGATTGGGCACAGGCCGGACGCCATCTGGCATGGTCACAGTAAAGCGCCGCTGGGTATCGCCCACGTTGAACTCGGGCATCGCCATGGTCTGGCTATCGGCGCCTTGAAAGTCGTAGGCGGCCGCCTTGACGCGGTAGGTGCCGGGGCAGCCCATCTCGATGTCGCCGTTCTTGAGCGTGATATAGGCCCCGTCGCACAGAAAAGTGATGTGCTTCTTGGCTACTGCCAGGATGTGGTCTTCCGTGGCGAAGAACTCCAGGCTTTGCTTGCCTTCGATGCGCACGTTACCCATTTGCGATTGCAACCAGGCATCGCCCTGGTGTGCGATCTGGCGAAGGTCGCCGCCCTGGGCGAATAGGCCAAGGCCCTGACCAGCATTCACCGCCACGGCCTGGCCGGCTGTCAGTTGCATGTTCTTTTGCGCCACGCTGTCGACGTGTTCGCCTGCCGCCAGCGTGATGGACTTCGGTGTGCCAGCCGCGATACCTGCCGGGCTGCTGAGCGCGATAACGGGTTGGCCGCCATTCGCTCCGCTTTGGTCGTTAGCCCCATGACCAAGGTCCCGCACGGCGTGCGCGAGTTGCTCCTGAGGCGCTGCATCGTGCGGCACGCCCTGGTGTTGTCCCGCGTAATCGCCCAGTTGCCTGGCGAGATCCAACGCGGCCTCCAGGCACTGGATCAGTTCTGTACGGCTGAGCTGGCCACCCTGCGCATTGGCTTGGCCATCGGTGGAAAGGAACAAGCCTTTGGCCGCGCGCACGGCGCCATATTCATCCGAGCGCAGCTCGAAACCCTCGCCACGCGGTGCGCCACCTTGGGGGCGCGGGTGCGTGAGGTAACCCAGATGGAGCGCGGTGGCGCCGTGATCGCTCATCAGGGCCGCGCTGATCTGTTGGGTCGTGTCGTCGAGCCGCAGTTCGTTGGCCCGTTTGCCCTTGAGTTCTCGGCTGCGAATGGGGCTTAGCGCGTGGAACTTGGGCAACTCGTACGGCGGCGGGTTGACTGCCGGGTGCGTGCGACCCGTGATCAGCAACTGGTCCGGATCGCCATCCAGGAAGCTAACGACCACTTCCTGGCCGATGCGCGGAATGGCCATATGGCCCCAGTTTTGCCCTGCCCAACTCTGCGATACGCGAACGGGGCACGAGCTGTGTTCGTTCTCCTGACCGTCGCGATCCCATGGAAACTGCACGCGGACACGCCCAAATTCATCACAAAAAACGTCCTCCCCGTCCGGGCCGACCACCGTGGCAATCTGGGGGCCATCGATGCGTGGCTTGGGTATAAGGGGCGGTCGCCACTCGATGCGATCAGGGATGATCTCCGCCTCGTACTGGTAGAAGCTTCCCACCAGGGCATCGGCGCTCTCTTCCTCCTGGCTGGTGCTTTGTGTGCCCCGATGCACCATGCACACGGTACGCCAGCCGGCGTTCCACTCCTCGCGCGGATGATCGACGAGGTCAAAAGCAAAGCCAGGCGCGAGCCGAGCGTCGTCGCCAACGATATGGGCCACCTTGGCATCGCGGCGCAAGGAAAGCAGGCGCGCCTCGGTGAACAGCTTCCCCGCCTCGTCGCGCTTGTAGCGCCCGGGATAGTCGTAGCGCTCGTAGTCGGTGGCCTGATGGTCAAGGCCTCGGGATCGATACGTATGCTGTTGGTTGTAGCGCGGATTCTTGAACGTGTAATCGCGCTGGGTCTGAAGCGCGGTGCGTACCTGCTCGGTGTAGGTGAACTCGGTAATGCACGGCATTGCCTGATCGCCACCTGGGGTGGCGTTGTAAGTCACCGAGCCGCCCTGGGTCACCCCTTGTACGTACGTGTGATCCGAATGCATAACACGGTGGCCGTTCGCATCACTAACGATGGCGTAGTAAAGCCCTTCTTCGCTGCTGATACGTTCGAAGAACTGGAGATCGGTCTCTCCCGGCTGGCAGCAATACTCTCGGGTAAGGTGTTCGCGATGCAGTATCTGCTCGACGCCCACCACGCCCGAACGCTTCAGTACCTCCAGCGCAATGGCGGGCACGGTTTTCTGCTGGAAGATTTTCCAATTCGAACGCAGCGCTGCCCGCGCCAGCAATGGCTCTACCCGTACGCTATAGCGCGTTCTGCGAAACCCAGTGGCGCCTTGCGAGGCGCTCGATATGACGCCGTGGATATATCGCACCGGCTCGCCGTTCTGCCAAATCGTGAACCGCGCCTCGTGCTCCAGCAACGCACCGAAATCCAGCGCCGGGTCGGGGCTCGTTAGCTCAACGTCCAGGCAATACGTTTCGGAAAGGCCCTCGGTCAACTGAAAGCTGACCACGTCGGCGAGCTTTGGTGCACGGTTGCTCGACGGATGGACAAGTTCAAACGTAAAACGCACATCCTTTGGCACGGCGCGATCCTCAATGGGCATAGACCTCGCCACGATGGCGAAGTGACCTACGTTGTGCATGTAGGTCGGCCCTGAAAATCGCGTCGCCCTCGCGCGCAATCCATTCGCCTGCGTATTGACGAAGGTGGATTGCGGGCGTGGGCGCAAGCCTGGCTTGATGAAAGCAAGAAGTTGCCCGCCCGACCAGGCCGCGCCGTCGCCCTTGTCTCCGCTTGCCTGGTAGCGGCGCCGTGCCTTGGAAGTTCGGCTGGACAGCTTCTCCATGTGAGCGCATTCAGCGCACCAACGCCCACTGCGAATGCTCGAAATCGGCGCGTACCAAGCATGGCCCCGATGACAGAGCCAGTGCAGCTTGGCTAACGCCGTTACGTATTCCGTGGAGAGGCATCGGCCACCCCGATCGGCCGCCTCCTTATGCGCCACGTCGATACCGAGCCGCCGCCCGTTGGAGAAACACGCGCGACACCAGCCACCCTCCAGAATACTGGTGCCCGTGGCGGACCACTCGTGACCGCCGCCGCAGCGAAATCGATAGCTGGCGTTCGTGCCACCGTAGGTCGCGTTCAGGCACTCGCCGCCACGCTCACGTGCAGCTGCATGAATGCGCTGCAAACCATCCGACAGCAGCTTTTCTTGCGTCGTACGCGCATAGAAACACGGCGGGCACCATGCCCCATGGTGCAGGATCGTGCTGCCCCTGCTCTCCCACTCATGCCCGTGGTCGCAGCGGAAGCGATAGTACTTGTTCACGCCTTGATAGTCGGTGGATAAGCATTGACCGCCACGCGCCTCGGCGGTGCTCTGTAAACGCTGCAGACCATCGGCCAACCACATCCGACGCCGAGTGGCTTGTGCGCTGCATCCCGGGCAACTCAGGGTGGCCGCATGAATAACACAGCCTTTGCGCATCCACGTATGGCCTGCATCGCAACGAAAACGATGCATGGCGCCATAGCCCAACCAAGCCGTCTCCAGGCACACGCCCCCGGCTTCACGTGCCAGCTCATGCAGCCTCGCCGTGTGGTTCTGCGCCACACAATGCGGGCACTTGGGCAGTCGCCCCATCAACAAGCCTTGCAGATTCCTGGTGAAGGCATGGCCATGCTGGCATTGAAAGCCATAATTGGCCGAGCGCCCGCGCCATAACTGGTCAATACATCGAAAGCCGAGCTTGGCGAGCTTGTCGCGCAGGCCCGCATAGCGATCCACGATGGGGTGGGCGGTGCTGTGCGCACTGTCCTTCGGCACGACCGTGTCCACGGGATTAGGGGTTCAAGCTCGATAGCAACTGAGCACCGCAACTCGTGCGATGGCCGTGCATCGCCACGGCCTGCCCCTGCCATCGATATGTGGCATCGCCTTCCACGATCTGCGTCACGCCGCAGGTGGGACAAGACACCAGGTCGCCCACGATCACCACTACACGTCCGTCGATGGTCCATGGCCGCGACACCGGCAGCACCTTACCGCCGTGCGTCGTGTCGTCGCCCACGCGTATGGGGCGTTTACCGGGAAAATTCATGACTTCGCTCGCTCCTTTTGACGGCCTCGGTACTCAACCGCATGCGGCCGTGGTGATGGCGTTGGCGTGGCGCGCCATCACGGTGACTCCTTTCGCCACGCCTCGGGGTCGACACTCGGCTCACTCGCAAGCCAGTCGTCGAAGATCTTCTTTTCGTGATCAATCTTGGCCTGGTCGAGTGGGCGAATGAACACCTCTTGCTGCCGTTGCTCGGCGCGCCACTCGGCCAAGATGCGCTCGGAGGGTTCCTCACTACTGGCTGTTTGCGGCAACAGGTTCACACCGAACGGATTGCTGCTCGGCTTACGGCCGGGCGTGGGCGACGTGAGCGTGATCACGGTGGCCTGGTCGGCGCGGCGCAGCGGCACGACCACGCTGGTGTCTGCTTGCGTATAGGTGGCCATGGTGGCCAGGGCGATGCCCACAAAGGGCGACGCGGCGCCGGTATCGCCCAGGCGCTGCGTGAGGTCGTAACTCTCGTGCGACTCCAGTAGATCCAGCGGGCTGCCGGCGGCCTTGAGCGCGGGTATTAACTCGGCCAGCGCCTGCCCCGGCTTGCCGCTGTCGAAGAACACGCGCGACGGTGCTTGCGCTACGCCTTGCTGACTTTGGGTCCAGCCGCTGGCCAGGGCCTGCGTCAATGCATCGCCTTTCAAGCGCGCATCCGGTTTGGTGGGGTTCGTGAGCGATACCGTTACCGGGCGGTGCAGCTCGGCCAGAACGGGCAGCGCATCCCATTGCGCGAAGGCGCGGCGGTTCCACGGCAGCGGAATAAACGGCGAGGCCTGAAACGTCCACTTGGGTTGCCGCTCCCAGCCCGCGAAGCGGGGCGAGATGGGATTGGGATTGGGCTTGGTGTACGGCGCAAATGCGCGTAGCCACGCCACGCGTTCGGGGCGGGCCACCACTAGCGCCACCATCGCGTTGACCAGTTCACCGGGTTGGCGTGGGCCACTACCGGCCCCCACCAGCTTTGTTCCCCTGCTCGAAAGTGCGTAAGCGATGTTCAGGCCATCCACCACATACACCAGCAAGGCAGGCATATCCGGATTGGCCTCGAACGTCTTGAAGATGCCCTCGATCACATCCTCTGGCGTGTCGCTGCAGATCTTGCCCTGATCGAGCTGCCGGATCTCGTGCCAATGGAGGCCTGCCGGCTGGCGCAAGTCACTGACCATCGCCGTCAACATTTCCTGCACTCCCTCTGGTGGTATACGCAATCGCTCCGCTCTCGGGTTATAGCCACGCACGACGGTGATCGTGGGGATGGGCCAGGCTTCCAAGAAATCCTTCAGGCCCAGCTCCAGCGCATCGGCCTTGCGCTTGTCCCAGGCCTGATCCTTGGCACTAGCGGTTACTGGGTACTTGGTCGGATCCATCGGCAGAATGGACCCCAAATGCAGGCTGGCCGGCTGGCCGGCGTCCTGCTGCTGCAACTGATTCCACACCTGGCCCTGGCGGTAAACATCCACCACCAAGCCCACGCGCAAAATATCCAGCGTATCCAGGTGCGGCGAGGTGATGGGGGCGCTGTAGAGCGGCGAGGTCGTCATCGAAGGCACATCCGTAGCAGGCGGCGTGGCGACCAGGTGCGTCGTACAACCGATAGCCGCCGGCGCAAAGCTCACCAGCATCGCCGCCCACGTGAGCCACGCCGCACGCACGCCTCTGCTCTGGCCATGCCTACTCATTCCTTGAGCCACGCATCCAGATCGATGCCCGGTGCACTGGCCAGCCACTCATCGAAGATCTGCTTATCGCGATCGATCTTGGCTTGGTCGAGTGGGCGAATGAACACCTCTTGCTGCCGTTGCTCGGCACGCCACTCGGCCAGAATGCGTTCGGAAGGTTCCTCACTGCTGGCTGTTTGCGGCAACAGGTTCACACCGAACGGATTGCTGCTCGGCTTACGGCCGGGCGTGGGCGACGTGAGCGTGATCACGGTGGCTTGGTCGGCGCGGCGCAGTGGCACCACCACGCTGGTGTCTGCTTGCGTATAGGTGGCCATGGTGGCCAAGGCGATACCCACAAAGGGCGAAGCGGCGCCGGTGTCGCCCAGACGCTGGGTGAGGTCGTAGCTCTCGTGCGACTCCAGTAGATCCAGCGGGCTGCCGGCGGCCTTGAGCGCGGGTATCAACTCGGCCAGTGCCTGCCCCGGTTTGCCGCTGTCGAAGAACACGCGCGACGGTGCTTGCGCTACGCCTTGCTGACTTTGGGTCCAGCCGCTGGCCAGAGCCTGCGTCAATGCATCGCCTTTCAAGCGCGCATCCGGCTTGACGGGATTGTTGAGCGATACCGTCACCGGGCGGTGCAACTCGGCTAGAACGGGCAACGCATCCCATTGCGCGAAGGCGCGGCGGTTCCACGGCAGCGGAATAAACGGCGAGGCCTGAAACGTCCACTTGGGTTGCCGCTCCCAGCCCGCGAAGCGGGGCGAGATGGGATTGGGATTGGCCTTGGTGTAAGGCGCAAACGCGCGCAGCCACGCCACGCGTTCGGGGCGGGCCACCACCAGTGCCACGATGGAGTCAGTCAACTCACCGGGTTGGCGTGGCCCGGTGCCCACGCCAATCAGTTTGTCGTTGCGGCTGGAGAGCGCACGGGCCATGTTGTAGCCCTCCACCACATACACCAGCATGGCAGGCATATCCGGGCGTGCCTCGAAGGTCTTGAAGATGTCCTCGACCACGTCCTCTGGTGTGTCGCTACAGATCTCACCTTGCGGTAGCTGCCGGATCTCGTGCCAATGCAGGCCCGCGGGCTGGCGCTGGTCATTCACCATCTCATGCAACATCTCCTGCACACCTTGCGGTGACGTACGCAAGCGCTCCGCCTTGGGGTTATAGCCACGCACGACCGTGATCGTGGGAATAGGCCAGGCTTCCAGGAAATCCTTCAAACCTAGCTCCAAGGCATCCGCCATGCGCTTGTCCCAGGCCTGATCCTTGGCGTCGGCCGTCACCGGGTACTTGGTCGGGTCCATCGGCAGGATGGAGCCCAGATGCAGACTGGCCGGCTGGCCGACGTCCTGCTGCTGCAACTGGTTCCACACCTGGCCCTGGCGATACACATCCACCACCAAGCCCACGCGCAAAATATCCAGCGTATCCAGGTGCGGCGAGGTGGTGGGGGCGCTGTAGAGCGGCGAGGTTGTCATCGAAGGCACATCCGTAGCTGGCGGGGTGGCCTGCGCCGCCCCCGAGAAGGAAACCGAACAGCCACCCACGGCGGTGTCGGCGAGAGCAGTGGCGGACAGGCCCGCCCCGACGAAGGCAAGCAGGGCACTAGCGGCACGTCGCCATTTCCCACGCGACTTAGCGCTCGGCACGGGTTTCACTCCGGACCAGCGTGGGCAACCGTGCCTCGAAGTACTCGCGATACTTCTGCGGCTTGCCGTTGGTGTGGTAGTCAGCCGTGGCGTCGATTAGCTTTTTATGCAATTCCGACTCCGCGCGATACAAAGTCAAAGTATCGACATCGGGACTGTCGCCAGGAATTTGTGCTTCCTCGTCTGTACCAGCTCGACCGCCGCCATAGCCTCTTCTTTCACCCCACCCCAACCGCCAATCCGCCACGCGACACAAGTACGTATAGAACGCCTCATCATCAATGCTCTTGGCCTGCCCAATGGCCAGGTCGTAAGCCACCGCATAACGGCTGTGATCCGGGTTGGCGGGAATGGCCGAATGGAAGGAGAGCGCATCGGCCTTGGTCAGTTGCTCGTCGGGCACCTCCATCAGGCGCTTGCGTGCATCGCTGGGCGACTCGGTGCGGATAACGCGCAGCTTGCTCCCCATCGATGGCAGCACGTCCTTCACCTTGGTGTGATCGAACGGCTCTCGCTGCCGATTGATCGCCGCCTGCACTTGCTCGGGGTCCGTGCCCAGGGCGAAGGCGGGGTCAGCGGTGTCCACGTCGTAGGTTTTGTACACGCCGGGCTTCCACGCGCCATTGGTGATGGCGATGGAGGCATCGATGGGGTCCATGCGCGACTTGACCATGTGGATGCCGTCTTTGGCGCCGGCTTGCACCACCACATTGCCCACGCCGTCAAAGTGGGCACGCAGCGGGCGCGGCAGCTTGGGGGCGTTGACGGTCACGGTTTGCCCCTTATCCAGTTCGGTCTTGGGCAAATTGCCAAACCAGCCTTGGCCGTTGCCGTCCCAGGTGCTTTCACCCTCCAGCCGCATGGTGTAATCGTGAGGATCGGTACCCACCTCCTCCGGCTGGCCGTTGCGCGCGCGCAAGGTAAAGATGCGCTGGTAGAGGCGGCCCCCGCAGGCATCCAGTACCGAACGCGGCACGCCCTGCCAACCGATGCCCTGCACGTTGAGCAGGCCGACGGTTTGGTCCTCGGGCGTGAAATACAACGTCACGTTGCCGCGGTTGTCGCGTTCGTCGAACACGGCTTGCGCCTTGCCGAACGTGGTAGTGCATTGGCTACCTGTCCAACGCAGGCCGCCAATGCAGCCGGCATGGCTTGGGTCGGCCATGTCCGCCAGCGAGGGCGTGGCATGCGGTGTTTCGCCAATGAATGCCACGATGTTGGTCAGAGTATCCAGGCGCGCTTGCGTGGTCTGCTGCCGCCCGTGCATCTGGGTGCGGTCCATGCGGGACTCCACCAAGCTATAGGGCGAGTTCATCAGCACGGCGCCGTCGATGGGGCGCTCGCCGGCATCCTTGAGAAAGGCATTGGCCAGTAACGTAAGCATGGTGCCCTGGCTATGCCCCACCACATTGACGGTATCGTCGGGGTGCTTGGCACGAATGATGGACACCAGCATGGCAAGGCGCTGCGCCGCCAGCACCATGTAGTTGCGCCGCGGCGCCGGCAGCAACGGATGCCCCGGCGTGCCCACGATGGGGTTCATGGGAATAAAGCCGAACAGCATGCCGCTGAACCCGCGCTCCCACATATCCGGCACGGTGGTGGTGGCATTGGCAAAGGCGCCGCCCTCTTTGGTGCCGGCCTTGTCCAGACGGTTGCCGTGGCGATCCAGCCATTCGCCGTGGGGCGTGTCTTTTTGAATGTAATCCTTCTTGGTCTTGGGATCGAAGCCGCTCTCCTCGCGAAAACCCCAATAGAACGGAATGATGACGCTGCGCGAGCCGTGGCCCGGCTTGCCGTTGTTGGCTTGGCGACGGAAATAGACGGCATCCGGATCGGGCGCCAGGTGATCGTCTTCACTGGGCAGCGAGTATGTGGCGGGCACCAGCGCGGCGGTGTTGACCTGGCCGCGTGCATTGGTGAGGTGGTCCAGGCGCTCATTGAGCCCTTCGCACAGGCCTTTTTCGATATCGGCGTACACGCCCGAAATAGGTGGCGACCAGCTACCTATCGCCCAGGTGATCGGCATTCACACATGTGATTGAAATGTGAATTCAGCCCTTTATGCAGGCTCACGACGCCCAGGGACATTCCCCCAAAGGGGCGCGACCTGGCCTGACGATGGCATTCAGGGCATTTCTAAGGAAACTCTGATTTTGATCGTCACCGCTGCAAACCCCAAAAAGGGGGCAAGAGGTCGCGTAATCAGGCCATCCCTAGGAACAAGAGCGATATCGCGTGCCATCTCGACAATTTCGGGCGCGCTGAGCTGCTGCAACGGCGCGGCGGTACGCCGATTGGCTGCTGCTGCGAACGGGGTATTGAGCTGCATCAATACCCTCGCCACGCACGGGCGCACCCTGTTTCTTCGCCGCCGTTTCGCTGGGAGACTGCCATGCAAGATCAGACCCACCTACCCGCTTCGCGCAAGGCGACATCGACCGACGAACCGATCTTTCCCGCTAGCACCATCCAGGCGGGGCTGGGGGCTTTCAGCGCATGGACGCAGGACTTTGCACGCGCGCAGGCCGATTGGCTGCGCTTTCTCAACGAACATGCGAGCCGCGACACTGCGCTGTTCTCCCGGCTGACGCAATGTGCCAGCCCGGGTGGTTACCTCGATTGGCAAAACGCCGTATGGGCGGAATGGGCGGCCGACACCATGGAGCTTCAGCAGCGATGGCTGTCGTTGATGGGTGATGTCACGCAGCGGCAGCTCGATCGCGTGGGCTTTACGCCGGTCGCCGGCACCTAGGGAAGGTTTGATTGAACGACATGTTGCTCGTCATTTCTGCGCCCCGAAAAGGGGCAAGAGCAGGAGGCGCTTTTCAACTGCCGAAGGGTTGGTCATCCGGTGCGTTTACCTTCAAGTGTTTACAGGCACTGGGTCCCAGCTCTCGCCCCCTTTTTGGGGCTCGCTGGGATGACGATCAAAGTCAGAGCACCCCTAGCCTGCGCATCCACGATGCGATCCATGAGGGTTACGCCATGTCCATGCTTAGCCCAACGTTGTTGCAGATTCCCCCGGATGGCTGGCCCGTTCGTCTGCGCGATGGTCAAGCCATGCTGGTGCGCCCGGTTCACGACGAGGATGTCGACCTGGAGCAGGAGTTCCTGGGACAGCTTCCACCCGACGTGATGGCGCAATGTTTCATTGGCTTGATCAAACCAGGCCGGCAGCAAGCCGTGGACGAACTCACCCAGCCGGACCTCGGCCACGAGCTGGGCATTCTGGCGTTGGTGAATCATCACGGCCGCGACAAGGTCATTGGCGTGGCGCGCTACCGCGTCAGCGACGATGGCGCCCGTTGCGATTGTGCCGCCGCCGTCGCGCCGGATTGGCGCAAGCGCGGGGTGGGCAGCGTGCTGATGCACCATTTGATCGGCTTGGCGCGCCTGCGTGGTGTTCAGCGCATGTACGCGGTGGACGCGGCTCGTTGCGCCGGTGCGCACGCCTTGGCGAGCTATCTGGGTTTTCAGAGCTGCCCAGATCCAGACGATCCGGCCGCCGTGACCTATCGACTGGATCTGCGCGACTGAAGGCAGGGGTGACTGCCTGTTGACGCCCGTCAACACGCCGCGCCACCGGATCGATAGCGTGCATGGCGGCCCTTGCGCCTGTTTGTCGTCTTCGCGTGGCTCGCATGGCGTGTGGTAGCCGCCAGGGAACACGGCTTGCGGCGGGCGAAGGCAAACATGCTTTTACGCACGGAAACCGCCATGCCCGTTACGCAGGACACCTCCACGCCAAACCGGCACGCACGATTCCAGCTGTTGATCGATCGGTGTCGCTCGCTGCCCCCGATACGTATGGCCGTGGTGCATCCCTGTGACGAACCGTCGCTACGCGGCGCCCTGGCCGCGCATGCGGAGGGATTGATCGAGCCGCTGCTGGTGGGGCCCACTGCGCGTATTCGCCAGGTTGCCGCGCAATGCGGCTGCGATCTCACTGGCGTCGCCATGCTGGACGCGCCACATAGTCACGCCGCTGCCGAACTTGCCGCCGAGCAGGCGCGCCATGGCGACGTGGATGCCTTGATGAAGGGCGCACTGCATACCGATGAATTGCTACGTGCCCTGCTGCGGCGAGAGGCGGGGCTGCGCAGCGAACGGCGCGCCTCCCATGCCTTCGCCATCGACGTGCCGGGTTATGGCCACCCGCTGCTCGTGGCCGATGCGGTACTGAACATCCAGCCCGATCTGGAGACCAAGCGGGATATTTGCCAGAACACCATCCTGCTGGCCCAGGCCTTGGGTATTGTCGATCCTCGCGTGGCCGTACTTGCCGCCGTGGAAACCGTGCACAGTCAGATGCCCGCCACGGTGGACGCCGCGGCGCTGAGCAAGATGGCCGAGCGCGGGCAACTGCTCGGCGCGCAGGTGGACGGCCCCCTCGCGATGGACAACGCCCTGAGCGAGGCCGCCCGCCATACCAAGAGCATCCATTCCGCGGTGGCGGGCCGCGCCAACGTGCTGTTGGTACCCAACCTGGAGGCGGGCAATATCCTGGTCAAGCAGATGGTGCTGCTGGCGGACGCGATTGCGGCCGGTGTGGTACTGGGGCTGCGGGTGCCGGTGGCGTTGACCAGTCGGGCGGACGACACCCGCGCCCGACTTGCCTCCGCGGCCATTGCCGTATTGCTGTCCCAGCGGCCGGCGAGCGAGCAACTCGCCTCGTGGCGGGCGCAAGCCGGCCCGGACCAGGGAGCCTGAGTCGTGCGCGTGTTGACCCTCAATGCTGGATCGTCTTCGCTTAAGTTCGGATTGTTCGACACGCATCGGTCGGGTGATGTGCGCACGATCTGCGAGGGCGGGGCCGACGCGTTCGGCGAGAGTCGTGCGAGGTTCGTGTTGCGGTGGGCCGATGCATCCCAGGGCATCGACGAATCGTCACCACTGGCGGACCACGCTGCCGCCTGCGCACGCCTCGGCGCCCTGTTCGCGGATGGCACGCTGTTAGCGCCGGATGCGGTGGCGCATCGCATCGTGCATGGCGGCGCAGCCATCCAGCGACACGCCGTGATCGACGATGCGAGCCTGCGCCAGATTCGCGCGGCCATACCCTTGGCGCCGCTGCACTTGCCCGCTGCACTGACTGGCGTGCGCTTTGCGCGGCAACACTTTCCCACGCTGCCGCAGGTGGCGTGTCTGGACACGGCCTTCCATGCGGCTATGCCCGCCGTCGCGCAAACCCTGCCCCTCGCGCAGCATTGGCGAGACGCCGGCATCCGCCGCTACGGCTTTCACGGGCTGTCCTGCGCATCCATCGTGCATCAGCTAGCGCCATCCTTGCCCGCGCGCCTGGTCATCGCGCACTTGGGCAACGGGGCCAGCATCACGGCGGTGAGCGAGGGGCGATCGATCGACAACAGCATGGGCTTTACGCCCGGTGGCGGCGTGATGATGGCCACGCGTAGCGGCGACCTTGACCCCGGTGTACTGATCTACCTCGCACGCGAGCACGGCCTTGCTGCCAACCAGTTGGAAGCGGTCACCGACCACCAGGCGGGCTTGCTGGGTGTGTCGGCACTCAGCGGCGACATGCGCGTGCTGCGCGCCGCCCTACCTGACCATGCGGGCGCGCGACTGGCCACGCAGATGTTTACGTACTCGGTATCGCGCCATATCGCTGCCATGGCGACCTCACTGGAGGGACTGGACATGCTGGTGTTCACCGGCGGCATCGGTGAGCACGATGCGTCTTCGCGCGAAGAGATTTGCGCCCGCCTCGCCTGGATGGGCGTGCGTCTCGACCCTGCCTGCAACCGATCGGGCGATCGGCGCATTGGCGCCCACGACGCAGCCTGCGATGTCTGCGTGTTCCCCTCGCAGGAAGACGAGCAGATGGCCCGCCACGCGCGACAATTGCTCGAACGCTCGACCCAGCCCACGCCGGGTTGACGCGGATCAATCCGCACCGGCGCGGCTGATCTACGCTAACGATGCGCTGATTTTGATCGTGATTCCCGCGAGAGCCGGCGGCGCTTTTCAACAGCCGAAGGGCTGGTTATCCAGTGCCTTTACGCGCAGCGATTTACAGGCGCGGGGCCCCAGTTCTTGCCCCCTTTTTTGGGGTTTGCTGGGATGTCGAGCAGCCTGTCGTTTATTCAGACCTTCCTTAAGCGTAACCATCCATCGCCGGGAGTGCGCACCATGTCTCCGGGAATGCTCTACCCCAAGGCCAAGCCACCCAAGCGCTTCGCGTTTTCCATGCTGTCGTCCCTGCTGGTAGTGCTGGCATCGGCCAGTGCATTGGCTCTGGTGCACGACTGGGGCAAGGAAGCCATCGCCACCATCGAATGGCTGTGCGGCATCAGCGCGGTGTTGCTGGTGATCAGCATGATCGTGGACTGGCGACGCTCCTGACCACTCACCCAACCGCGAGGGTCACCCATGTTTCATCACATCATGCTGGCCACGGACGGATCGGAACCCGCCGCGAGCGCCGCGCGGTGCGGCGTTCTACTGGCCAAGAGCCTGGGTGCGCGCGTACTGGGTTTCCACGTGGCGCCGCCCTTCTCTTCGTTGTCCTATCTCGTCGAGGTGCTGGGTACGCCGCAGCGCGACTTTGAAGCGGCCATGGCGGCCCATGCCCAACGCTATCTGGCCGATATCGCGCACATGGCGGAGATGGCGGGCGTGCCCTGCGCCACCGAGTACTGCTTTGCCCCGCACACCCACCAGGCCATCGTAGACGTGGCTTGCGCTCGTGAGTGCGACCTGATCGTGCTGGGCGCACGCGGGCGGCATATCGGGAGCCTGCGTCTGCTCGGCAGTGTCGCTCACCGGGTGCTGCTGCACGCGCCCATGCCCGTACTGGTTTGCCCCTGACGCGCCCACCACGCTCCATGACCCATGCTCATGGCATGCCAGCATCGGACGCCCCTTCATCGGCATGGGCCATGGTCATCGACGCGCCCGGCAGCGCGTTGCGCCGCGTATCGCGCGCTATGCCGGCGCCTGCACCCGGTGAGGTGTTGATTCGCGTCGAAGCATGCGGCGTCTGCCGCACCGACCTGCACCTGCTCGACGGCGAACTGCCGCAAGCGCGCTACCCCATCGTGCCGGGGCACGAAGTGGTCGGCGTGGTGGTGCAACGGGGTGAGTACGTCACCGGGCTGGCCCTCGGCGAGCGTGTCGGCGTGCCATGGCTGGGCGGCAGTTGCGGCGTGTGCGCGTATTGCGCCAGTCAACGCGAGAATCTCTGCGACACCCCTGAATTCACCGGCTGCACGCGCGACGGCGGCTATGCCACCCATATGTTGGCCCGCGCGGATTATTGCCTGCGCTTGCCCCTGGTGGACTACCCCGACCCTGTGGCGGCCGCACCCTTGCTCTGCGCCGGCTTGATCGGCGGTCGTGCGTTGCGCCTGGCCGGCGAGGCGCAGGACATAGGCCTATACGGATTCGGCGCCGCCGCGCATCTGTTGGTGCAACTGTTAACGCACCAGGGGCGCCGCACCTATGCGTTCACGCGTCCAGGCGACCACGCCGCGCAGCGCTTTGCTTACGAACTCGGCGCCACCTGGGCCGGCGACTCCGATGGCATGCCGCCTCGCCCGCTCGATGCGGCCATCATCTTCGCCGCCGTGGGCGAACTGGTACCCCTGGCCTTGCAGGCCGTGCGCAAGGGCGGCAGCGTGGTATGCGGCGGTATTCATATGTCCGACATTCCTCGCTTTCCTTACCGGCTTCTATGGGAAGAGCGGCGCCTGCTGTCCGTGGCCAATCTCACTCGCGCCGATGGCCATGCCTTTCTCGCAGCGGCCGCCAAGGCACGCATCGTTACCCATGTCACGCCCTACCCACTGAGCGAGGCCAATCGCGCGCTCGCCGATCTACGCGACGGCCGCCTCCAAGGCGCTGCCGTACTGGTACCTCAGGATTGACGTCGGTAATGGGCTGGGGTGATCCGACGTTGATCGTCAACCCAGCAAGAGCTGGAAGCGCCCTTCAACAGCCTGAGGAACCGCCATCCGGCGTATGTCGATGCTTGAGCGCAAGAGCACTGGATAGCCAGCCTTTCGACAGTTGAAAAGCGCCTCCTACCTTCGCAGGAATGACGAGCAGAATGCTGCTTATGTTGACTTGGCTCAACGGCTACGTGTGCGCGACGCCTAAGCTGTAGTCATACATCTTCGCAGGAATGCCGCCGTGCGAGCCATCGACATCGCCACTTCGCGGGTCGTCGTGATCGGGCCAGAGCAATCGCTCCGCGCCGCAGCACGACTGATGGATCACCACATGGCCGGCTGCCTCGTGGTGGTGCGCAACAACGAATGCGAGATGCTGCCCATCGGCATGATCACCGATCGCGACATCAGCCGCGTCGCCGTCGCCGATGCCATCGACCCCACGACAACCACGGTGAGCGCGGTGATGTCCTGCCCGCCGGTGCTTTGCGCCCACGACGCCACCTTGGCTGAGATCGTGGACATCATGCATGGCAGTGGTCTTCGCCGATTGCCGGTCGTGGACCCTTCCGGACGACTGGTCGGTATCGTGACCGCCGACGACGCGCTGGTGGCGCTCACGCAATTGCTGCAGCAGCTTACCGAAGTGCTGATGGTGGAGCCGTCGCTCAAGGATCGACTCGTCGCCATGCAAAGTGTCCGCGAAGCCTGTGACAACGGTGCGGCATGAACGCATCCGCACCCGAGACGGTCACGCGTCCATCGGGTGCCGTGATGGGCACCGACGATGGCACCCTATCGAGTTGCCGCCTGCGTCGCCTGGGCATCGATACGGGCGACGAGCGTGTGGTGTTCCTCCCCAGTGACGCCCTGGTGTGTCGTAGCGAGGGTTTCAGCGCGCGCAGCCGCGTGCAACTGCAATTGGGCGAACAGCGCTTGGTGGCCTTGCTCGATGTGGCCCACGGCGAACTGCTCGCGCCCGATGAGGCCGGCCTTTCCGAATCGGCATGGCAGGCGCTGCAACCCGGCCCTGGCGACCGCGCACTGCTGTCGCATCCGCCCACCGTGGAGTCCCTCGCCCTGATGCGGCGAAAAATCTACGGCCAGCCGCTGGACGATGCGCAGTGGCGACAAGTGGTAGCCGATATCGCGGCACGCCGGTATTCGGGCGTGGAGTTGGCGGCGTTCATCGCCGCCTGCGCGGGGCACCGTATGAGCGAGCGGGAAATCGCGGGACTCACCGGCGCCATGGTCGACACCGGCAGCGCCGTGCGCTGGCCCTGCGACGTGGTCATGGACAAACACTGCATCGGCGGCCTGCCCGGCAATCGCACCACGCCCATCGTGGTTTCCATCGTCACGGCGCTGGGCCTGTTGATGCCCAAAACCTCCTCGCGCGCTATCACCTCGCCCGCCGGCACTGCCGACACCATGGAGGTGCTGGCACCGGTCGCGCTGGATCTGCCGACCATGCGTCGCGTGGTCGAGCGCACTGGCGGCTGCATCGTATGGGGCGGCAGCGTGAACTTCGCGCCGGCGGACGATGTGCTGATCCGCATCGAACGCGCGCTGGACGTCGATGGCGAGGGCCAATTAGTTGCCTCCGTGCTGTCCAAAAAGATCGCCGCCGGCGCCAACCGGGTGCTTATCGACATCCCCGTGGGCGCCACCGCCAAGGTGCGCACGCCGGAGGAGGCCACCTCGCTGGCGACACTGATCGAAGAGGTGGGCCGCAGCTTCGGCCTGCAGGTACGCACCCTTCTGACCGATGGCGCCGCCCCCGTAGGGCGCGGCATCGGCCCCGCCCTGGAGGCGCGCGACGTGCTCGCCGTGCTGCGCACGGAGCCGCACGCGCCGAGGGATCTCCGCGATCGGGCCTTGCAGCTGGCCGCGCATCTGTTGTCTCTGGGCGGCTTGGGCACGGATCTGCCGCGCGCCCTCACACTCGCCACGCAGTGCCTGGATAGCGGTGCCGCGTGGCGTCAATTTCAGGCCATTTGCGAGGCCCAAGGCGGCCTGCGCACGCCAGGGGAAGCGCCCTATCGCCACCCGGTGCATGCGCAGCGCGGCGGGCGCATCGGCACCGTCGACAACCGGCGCCTGGCCAAGGCCGCCAAGTTAGCCGGCGCGCCCCGCTCGCCACTGGCGGGCATGACCATCGACGCACGCCCGGGCGATACCGTCGCTACAGGTGACCCCTTGTTCACCCTGCACGCCCAGACGCGCGGCGAGTTGGCCTACGCATTGGCCTATGTCGCGCGACACCCGAACATCATGGAGGTGCGTGCATCATGAGCGCCCTGGTTTATGCCTTGCCTGGCAACGAAGACTTTGCCGATCTGCTCGCCCTTCGTGGCGCCTGGGAGCGGCGACCGCTCACCGTGCATCACTTTCCCGACGGCGAATCCTTGGTGACTGTGGCCGAGCCGAATGCCGGCGCGCAAATTCTGCTGGTGTGCACCCTGGACCATCCCGACGCCAGGCTGGCGCCCTTATTGATGGCGGTGCACACGCTGCGGGAACTCGGCGCTGGCCGCATCATCCTGGTGGCGCCCTATCTGGCCTACATGCGGCAGGATCGTCGGTTTCACCCGGGCGAGGCGGTATCCGCCTGCATCTTCGGCACGCTGCTGGAAGCGCATTTCGACGCTGTTGTTACGGTAGACCCCCACCTGCATCGGCTCGCGTCGCTGGCGGAAGCGGGCCTGCTCCATGGCTGCGCCGTATCCGCCGCGCCGGCCGTGGCCGAATGGCTGCGCACGCACGTGCGCGAGCCGCTGATCGTCGGGCCCGATAGCGAAAGCGAGCAATGGGCGGGCCAGATTGCCCAGCTTGCGGGCGCCCCCCTGGTGGTTGCCCGCAAGACCCGGCACGACGATACGCACGTTACCGTGGAGTTGCCGCAGGATCTCCAGGACGACTATCGCCACCGCACACCCGTGCTGGTCGATGACATCGTCTCCAGCGGCTACACCATGACCGAATGCATTCATCAACTGGCCCGCCAGGGACTGCATCCACCCGTGTGCGTGGCGGTGCACGGCCTGTTCGGGGCGCCGGCCCGCGAGCGCATTCTCGCGGCAGGCGCATCGCGCATCGTCACCACCAACAGCATCGACTGCCCCTACGCGCGCATCGACATCAGTGGCTGCGTGGCCGATGCCATCGCCGGCATGAAGCACGCACCGCTACTGAAAGGCTTCCCCGCACCGGATGCGTCCAACGCAAGGTTGACCCGCATCAATCGGCCCGCCAAGGGATAGGCACACCATACAACGGCACTCCACGGAGTCCGTGCCATGTTCAAGCACATTCTCGTACCCGTCGACGATTCAGACCTGTCCCGCCACGCGGCCCAGGTAGCCATCGACATGGCGCGCGCCTGCAACGCCAGCGTGACCGCGCTGTCGGTCGAACTACCCGAGCGCGCCGAGCCCTATATCTGGTCCAGCCGTGGTCGCCGCGCGGGTGAAGGCAGCGCGAACATCGATCGCTGCCTCACTGGCATTCAGGAGGCCGCCGACGTGGTCGGCGTGCCGTGCACGTGCAGCCGCATGCAAGCTGGCGAGCCATGGGATGCCATCGTGCAGGCGGCGCGCGAGAAGGACTGCGACCTGATCGTGATGGGCTCCCATGGTCGGCGTGGCGTGACGCGCTTGCTGCTGGGCAGCGAAACCCAGGCGGTGCTGTCGCACACCGGCATCCCGGTGCTGGTGTGTCCCGCTTGAGGCCCCGGGCTTGTTGATCGGGGTCAACACGCCAAGGACGGCACGGGAGTGAAATGCCTCGCCAGGGGGCGTTACCGGGATTCAAGAGAGAGGCCGCCATGACCACCCATACTTCCACCACCGCCGCCAGCAAGGCGTTTGCGGCATTCCCCGATGTGCTCGCCGGCGATCACTGGATCGAGCCTTTGCGCGACGGCACGCCGGTACTTATCCGCCCGCTGCACGAAGCCGATCGCGAGCGGGAACTGATTTTCATCAACCGGCTTTCCCGCCGTTCGCGTCGCTATCGCTTCCTGGGCGACTTCAAGCAGGTCAGCCAGGCGCAGATCGATCAGCTGATGAATGTGGATTACCAGCACCGCATGGCCTTTATCGCGCTGGTACACGACAACGGCGAGCTGCGCGAGGTCGGCGTGAGTCGCTACAGTGCCACCACCGACGAGAAGCAATGCGAGTGCGCCGTCACCGTGGCGGACGACTGGCAGAACCGTGGCCTGGGCGTGTTGCTCATGCAGCACCTGATCGACTACGCGCGCCGACAGGGCTTCAAGCGCATGGTGTCGATCGATGCCATGGACAATGAAGGCATGCGTGATCTCGCCAGTTACCTGGGCTTCCACCGTACGCTAGACCCGGCCGACAGCTCCCAGGTTGTCCATACGCTCGACCTCTGATCGGCGGTACGGCCATGAACATCCCCAGCACGGACACCCAGCGCACGTCGACTCCGCGACCTGGCGAACTCCCCCATGAGCGCGTGTTGCCGCCACCACGCATGCACGGCGGCATGGCGCTAACCGAAGCGCTGAGCTTGCGACGCTCCACGCGGGAGTACGCCGCGAGCGCCCTGCCCATTCAGCAACTCTCCAACCTATTGTGGGCCGCGTATGGCATCAACCGCGTCGACAGTGGCGAGCGCACCGCGCCTTACTGGCGTCACATCATGGTGCTGGAGATGTACGTTGCCATGGCAGATGGCGTATGGCGCTATTCGCCGGAGCGCCATCAACTGCTGCCGTATCTACCCGACGATATTCGCGACTGCACCGGCTTGCAGGATTTCGTCGCCACCGCGCCGGTGGAGCTGATTTACGTGGCGCACGGCGACCGCATGCACGAGCTGAACATGACGGACCGTCGCCTGTATGCCTCGGTGGATGCGGCCTTCATCGGACAAAACGTCTACCTCTATTGCGCCGCGAATGGTTTGGGCAGTGTGTTTCGCGGCGCACTGGACTACCCGCGCCTGACCTACGCCTTGCGACTGGCGGCGGAGGATTTCGTGACGTTCGCGCAAACCGTCGGCTATCCACGCAACCCCATCGCGTATTGAACGCGCGGCAACGGGAGCAGGCTCGTGAACGATATTCTTGCCTATGGCGAAAGCTTCAAGCACTGGAGCGCGAGCATCGACTATGCATGCCGCCTCGCCGCTCTTACCGATGCGAAGCTCACTGGTATTTGCGTATGCCCGGCGCCAACGGCGATGTTGGCGCCCTACGAGACGCCCGAGCTAATCATGGAATTGCTCGAAGTGGCCGAGCAGTTGAAGGTCGAGGCCTACCAGGCCGCGCCGGCTTTCGAGGCGTTTGCTCGCGAGCGCGGCGCCACGCATGCCAGCTGGCAGGTCGCTCAAGACGAAGTGCCCAGGGCGCTTGCACTCGCTGGCGACTGGCACGACCTGTTGATTCTGGGTCGCACGGGACACAGTCCTTGGGGCTCCGTATCCGCAGTAGGCAATCTAGTGCTGGGCTCGGGAATGCCCTGCATCGTCACGCCCAAGGAACCCGTCACCACGGTGGACGCGCAACGTTTCGCCATTGCCTGGAACGGTTCGCGCGAAGCGATCCGCGCCGTGCATGCCGCCTTGTCCTTACTCAAGCGCGCGCGGCAGGTCACCATTCTGCATGGCACGCAGCGTCCACCTACTGGGCTCGATACGTGGAAGCCGCCCTTTGACCTTTCCAGCTACCTCTCGCAGCACGGCATCGCCAACGAGACCTTGCTGCTTCCCGATACGGGCAGCGCCGCCGGCCCCATGCTGCTGGATGCCGCGCGCGACGCGCGTGCCGATATGCTGGTGATGGGTGCCTATGGGCATACCCGTTTCAGCGAGTGGGTGCTGGGTGGAGCGACCCGCGGCGTCTTGGAGGCCGCCACGCTGCCGCTCTTCATGCGCCACTGAACGCCCGGCTCGCCAACGCCCGAGATCAAAAAAAACGCCTCCCGGCCGACCGCCGGGAGGCGTCCGTCATGTCTGACCATACTCAACTCACGGTGAGCTTGCGCGCATTGCCAGCCTGCTTCTTGGGCAGGGTGAGATGCAGCACGCCGTTCTCGTAATGCGCCTGCGCCTTATCCCGCTCCACTTCCTCGGGCAAGGTGAATGAACGGTACACCTGTCCATAGGTGCGCTCGGTCACGATCTCCCGCTCGCCCTCTTTCTGCTTGGTCTCGCGCTTGACTTCGGCGCTGATGGAAATCTGACGATCACTGATGGACACGTCGATATCGTCCTTGTTCACGCCGGGGATATCGGCCTTGACCTTATAGGCTCCATCGCTCTCGCTCACGTCGATACGCACGTCGGGCGCCAGATCCAGACCATTCCATGAAGGACGCGCCGCCGTGCCGCGCAGAAAGTCGTCCAGATCGCCAAACGGATCGATCCGGGTCAACGTCTTGAAGGGATTCCAGCGTGTCATGGTGTTCATGATGCACTCTCTCCGTACAGGGGAAGGATGGGTCATCCCGTCTGCGTCGACACTGCATCGAGCGGAGCGAGATGCCACTGGAAACCATAGGCGAACACGCCTGGCGCGCCATTGATCGGCATCAAGAACACAGCGCGTGAGACAGCGCTTCCAGCCCCACCCAAGGGGCATGCGAAAACGCGCGCCATTGACCGCGATCAATGCCGCATTTGCGCATCTTTCTACGCTAGGGCAAAGCGTGACCTCGGCAACTACGCGCCCGTGGAGGTGCTCTCATGACAACCAACTGGATCCTGGTGTGCGACGCTGCGCGTGCGCGGCTCTTCGAGGCAAGCGGCCAGGACAGCGCGCTTACCGAGGTCGCCTGCTACAGCAATCCCGAACTGCGCGGCAGCGCACAACCCAACGGCAACGACGAGGCCCTGCCGCGCACCCACGAAAGCCAAGGTGCGGCACGCCACGCCATCGAACCGCACACCACGCAACGCGAGAAATACGAGCACCAGTTTGCCCATGGCTTGGCCGAGATGCTTGTCGACGCACACGCGCAGCAGCAGTTCGAGCAACTCTTCCTGGTTGCGCCGCCCCGTTTCATGGGCGTGCTGCGCGAAGCCATCGGCACCCCGGAAGCGACTGGCGTAGCCGGCGAGATCGTGCATGACTTCGTGACACTCTCGCCCACCGAGTTGCACGAGCACTTGTATCGCTCGTTCCCCCACACCTTCCACGCCCGCCCGGCCCGGCGCGCCTCTTAACCTGGGCATCCTGTGCTGGTACGCGAGCGCACCGGCAAACCGACCCCGTCAGGAGGCGCGCGCGCCTCGACGGACACGGAACGTACGACTCAACCCCGTGCGCGCCCCGTCGCAAGCCAACAGCAGGCGGCCAGCCTGAGGGCCTTGGCCGCCTGCGACGAAGCTACCGCCCTTGAGCGACTGGGTAGTGCGCTGGAAGGTCTCGATGAGGCCGAGGCACAGCGACGACTTGGCGAGACCGGGCCGAATGCGATCACTCGGGGCCACCGCATCAGCGCGCCGATGCGTGCGCTGCGCAAACTGTGCAACCCCCTGAATGGCCTGCTCCTGCTGATGGCGGGGCTATCCATCCTGGTGGGCAATGCGATCTCTGCCGTCATCATCGCCGTGATGGTCGTGCTGAGCGTCACGCTCTCTTTCGTGCAGGAGCATCGCTCCGCCCGTGCTGCCGAAGCACTGCGCCGCATGGTGCATGTGCAGGTGACCGTCACCCGACGAGATGGCGCCGCCGCTCAGGGCGCGGTGAAGGGCGACACGCTGGCCGGCACGCAGGACATTCCGCTGGAGCAGTTGGTGCCGGGCGACATCGTGCACCTGACCGCCGGCGACATGTTGCCGGCGGATGTACGCCTGCTCTCGGCGCGAGGGCTATTCGTCAACCAGGCGCCGCTCACCGGCGAAGCGATGCCGGTGGAAAAGCACGCAGGCGCTGTTCGCCAACCGGATGACGCACTGACGCAACTGGAGAATATCGGCTTTCTCGGCACCACGGTGGTCAGCGGCACGGCCACAGCCGTGGTCGTGCACACGGGCCCGCGCGCGATTTTCGGCGACATTGTTCGCGCCATGGCCGGCGAGCGCCCGCCGACCAGCTTCGACCGCGGCATCACGCGCTATACGTGGCTCATGGTCACGCTCATCGCGTTGATGGCGCCCACCGTGTTCCTCATCAATGGCTTCACCAAAGGCAACTGGCTGGAGGCGCTGCTGTTCGCCACGGCGGTGGCGGTGGGCCTCACACCGGAGATGCTGCCCAGCGAGGTGACCATCAACCTGGCCAAGGGTGCCATGGCCATGTCGCGCAAGCGGGTGATCGTGAAGAGCCTCGACGCGATCCAGAACTTTGGCGCCATGGACGTGCTCTGCACCGACAAGACGGGCACGCTCACCCAGGATAGGGTGATCCTTGAGCAACATGTCGACCTGGATGGCAACGAGAGCGAAAAAGTGCTCGCGTACGCCTACCTCAACAGCTTCTACCAGTCGGGGTTGAAGAACCTGCTGGACATTGCGGTGCTCAAGTACACCGAGGTGCACCGACAACTGCACGCCGAGGGCGGCTACCGAAAAATCGACGAGATTCCTTTCGATTTCGAGCGGCGCCGCATGTCGGTGGTGGTCGATGGCCCGGAAGGCCGCCTGCTGATCTGCAAGGGCGCAATCGAGGAGGTTTACAGCGTCTGCACGCACGGCGAAACGCAGCAGCAGGTGTTCGAGCTGGACGACAGCCATTGGCACCAACTCCGGGAGCAGAGCCACGCACTGAACGAGGACGGCTTGCGCCTGATTGCCCTTGCGTACGCTCGCGTTGCTCCCGACAAGACCGATTTCGGCACCAACGACGAGCGCGACCTGACCTTGCTCGGTTATATCGCCTTCCTCGACCCGCCCAAGGACAGCGCACGCGATGCGCTCGCCGCACTAACTGCGCACGGCGTGGCAGTGAAGATCCTCACCGGCGACAACGAGGTGGTCGCCCGCAAGATCTGCCGCGAAGTGGGCCTGCCCGTGAGCGGGGTGCTGCTGGGCAGCGATATGGAGCAACTCAACGAGGCGCAACTGGAAGAACGCGCAGGCAGTTGCCAGTTGTTCGCCCGACTCGGCCCCATGCAGAAGTCGGCCTTGATCGCCGCCCTGCGCCGCCGCGGGCACGTGGTGGGCTATCTCGGCGATGGCATCAACGACGGCCCGGCGTTCAAGGCGGCGGATGTGGGCGTGTCGGTGGACTCGGCCGTGGATATTGCGCGCGAATCAGCCGACATCATCCTGCTCGAAAAGAGTTTGTTGATTCTCGATGACGGCGTGATCGAAGGGCGCAAGGTGTTCGCCAACATCCTCAAGTACATCCGCATGGGGGCCAGCTCCAACTTCGGCAACATGTTCAGCGTGCTTGGCGCGAGTGCGTGGCTGCCGTTTCTGCCGATGGCGCCGCTGCAGGTGCTTACCAACAACCTGCTCTACGATTTTTCGCAAACCACCATACCCACCGACAACGTGGACCCGGAGTTCCTCGCTGAGCCGCGCCGCTGGAACATCGACGACATCGCGCGCTACATCGTCTGCATCGGCCCGATCAGCTCGGTCTTCGACTATGCGACTTACGCGATGATGTTCTACCTGTTCGCGGCCAACACACCGGCCCAGGCGGCCTTGTTCCAAAGCGGGTGGTTTGTGGAGTCCCTGCTTTCGCAGACGCTAATCATTTACATCATCCGCACATCGCGCATTCCCTTTCTGCAGAGCCGACCGAGTCTGCCGCTGGTCGTCACCAGCGCTGCCATCTGCCTGATCGGCCTGTGGCTGCCCCAGGCCACCCTGGGCAAATGGCTGGGTTTCGTGCCGCTTCCGGCCATGTACTGGCCGATGCTTGCCGCCCTGCTGGCCACGTACATGGTGCTGACCTTTGGGGTCAAACAGTGGCTACAGCGCCGATTCGGCATTCGTTAGCGGGCGCAGGAAACTGCCGAGACAACAACCGCCTTGCACCGCAGGCACTGAAAGAAATCTGCAACCCCTATCTAAGTTTCGTGAAAGCAATCGCCGCCATACTCCAGCAGCCTGCGGGGGGCCTGATGCCAGCGTTCTTAAGAATGCGTTAGCACGGGGGCGCAGGGTCCATTCGATGCCAGCTCGCTGGCCTTGCGGTGCCTCTTGAACGAAACCATGGTGATACCAGGGCTGGAGCCCGTACCACGAAAGGGAATTTATCGAATCCTCGTATGCCGGCCGAATCATCGGTTGGGCAATACGATTCTGTTGACGCCACTGATCAGTGAGCTGGAACGTCTATTCCGCGGTGCGGAGATCGACATCATTTCCGAAGGCGACATCGCCGAGGAAGTGTTCGAGAGCTTCTTCAGCGTCAAGAATGTCTATTGCCTGCCCAAGCGCGGGTTCAAGCATCCGGTGTCGTTTCTCGGGATGCTGTTCAAGATTCGCAAGACCACTTACGACCTGATTGTCGACCCATGCCTCGGCTCGGGCTTCAGCCGCACGCTCACGCGTTTTCTCAAGGGGCGCTACAAGCTGGGCTTCAGCGACGAGCCGGAGCGTTCGGGGCTGACGCATCCCGCACCCTGCGCCGTGGCGCAGCACCATATGGCCCAGCGGCCGATCAACTTGCTGCGTTGGGCTGTGCGCGCGGGCGCCGCGGGAAACAACGATTATCCCTCGCTCGACATTCGCCTGACCGACAGCGAGTGCGCTCATGGCCGCGCCGCGATCGCCAACCTGCTCTCGGCCTCGCAGCAATCGGTGTCGCCGCCGGTGGTGGGCATCTTCGCCAATGCGACGGGCGCCAAGCGTTACTCGGCCAGTTGGTGGAGCGAGTTCATCGATGCCTTCGCCTCGATGAGCCCGGCGTCGAGTTTGATCGAACTGATTCCCATGCATGGCCATTCGATGCTGGGCGAGGAATGGCCGGGCTACTACTCCTCGGACATCCGCCGCATGGGCGCGGTCATGGCCGGCATGGACCTGGTGATCAGTGCCGATTGCGGCGTGATGCATCTGTCGGTGGCCTCCAAGGTGCCCACGGTGGGCCTGTTCTGCGTCACCGATTCGTCCGTGTACGCCCCTTACGGCAAGGGCAGCCTCGCACTGTCCACCTGCGGGCAATCCCCGGCGGAGGTGGCGGCGGCGGTCGTGCGCAGCTTCCCGGAACTGCTCGGCAAAACCGGCCTTGCACTGAACCCGGTGCCTGTCGCGGCAGCCAACGGTACTATCGCCACTGAGCCGCCACCGGGCGGCATACCCCAGATGAGGTTGTCGTACTGATGGCGATAGCGTGTCGTGACTGAGGCCAGGATGGCGGAAGCTTTATCGAACAACCCCGCGCCGCAACGGCAGGCCCTGGAACGATGGCTGTTGATGCTCGGCGCGCTGCTGTTGCTGGCCGCCGGCATCGGCCTGCGCACGCCCACGCCCTCCGACGAGCCACGCTTTGCCCTGGTGGCCCACCAGATGGTGGCCTCGGGCAACTGGCTCATTCCGCATCGCGGTACGGATTGGTACTCGGACAAGCCGCCCGCCTTCATGGCGATGCAGTCCCTCTCCTATGTGCTCACCGGGCACTGGCAGGTGGCGTTTCTGCTGCCGTCGCTGTTGTTTTCGCTGGGCACGCTGTGGCTGGTCTATGACCTGGGGCGGCGCTTGTGGGGCCATCGCGCGGGCCTGTGGTCCGCGCTGGCGCTGCTGTGCACGGTGCAGTTCGTGTTCCAGGCCAAGCGCGGGCAGATCGACCCGACCGTCACGTTTTTTCTCACCCTGGCGAATGTGGGGCTGCTCCGGCACTTCTTGCTCGGCCCGGATCGCCGCGCCCTGTGGCTCGGCTGCTTTGCGGCGGGCCTTGGCGTCATCACCAAAGGGGTGGGCGTACTCGCCTTTCTGATGCTGCTGCCCTGGCTTGCCGCGCGCCGCTGGCAATGGCAAGGCGTGTCGCGCGATGCCGGTGGCCTGGGCACGTGGATCGGTGCCGGGCTCGCCTTTTTGGCGGCGCTGGCGCTGTGGCTGGTACCGCTGCTGCTGTACGTGCACCAACACGACACGCCGCAGGCGCGCGAGTACCTGAGCGACATTTTCCTCAATCAGACGGTGCACCGTTACGTGCACCCCTGGAACAGCCTGCAGCCGCCGTGGTTCTACCTCGAGGTGATCTTCACCTCCTGGTTGCCGCTGAGCCTCGCCCTGCCCGGCCTGTTGCCGGCATGGCGCGCACGCTGGCGCGAGCGTGATGCCCGCTTTCTGTTGCCGCTGGCTTGGGCGGTGCTGGTGTTGGTGTTCTTCTCCATCACCCGGGCCAAGCGCGACGTCTACATCATGCCCGCGCTTCCACTGCTGGCGCTGTGTGCCGGCCCGTTCCTGCGCGACATCCTCACGCGCCGCTGGGCGCAATGGCTAGGCACCGCGTTCCTGCTGGCACTGGCCTTGCCGACGCTGGGCTTTGGCTTGCTGGGCTGGCTGCATCCCACGCCGGCCATCCAGCGCTTCGTCACGGCGCGCCAACTGGGTGAACTGGCCACGTCGCTGTGGTGGATGTTCATCGTCATGGGCGGCTGGATCCTGCTTTGCGTGGCTGTGTTCCGGTTGCGACGCGCGGGTCTCGCGGTGCTTGCCGCCATGAGCGGCGTGTGGCTGCTGTGGGGCTTGTGGGCTGCGCCCTTGCTGGCGCGCGCCAGTTCGCAACAGCCGCTGGTGCAGCGCGTGGAGCAAACCATTGGCCCGCACGCGGAGCTGGCCCTGGTCGCCTGGAAGGAAGAACTGCCGCTGGCGTTCGATCGCAAGGTGGTGGATTTCGGCTTCGTCGCGCCCTGGCACGAACAACTCGCCGCGTCGATTCGCTGGCAGGAGCAGGCGCCCGAACAGCGCTGGGTGCTCGTGCTGGCCGATGTCATGGCGCCGTGCGTGAATCGCGCGGCCAGCCTGGACATGGGCGTCACCAGCGGCCGCGAATGGCGCCTGTATCGACTGGACGCCGTGGCGGCCGCTTGCGGTGGCGGCAAGGTGCCCGTGGGCGAGGTCGAAGACTGGGGCGGCATCGACCGTGGACGCTGAGCGAACTCATCCAACTGCCATGCCGACAATATCCCCCTCTACTCCCTGGCCCCGCCGACTGACCCAGGCCCTGGCCGACAAGCCATGGCTGTGGTGCTGGCTGGCCGCCGCGCTGTTCGCGATCTTCCAGCACGGGCCCATGCCCATGTATTCCACGCGCACCTTGTCGGTCGCCTGGGAAATGTGGATACGCCACAGCTTCGCCGTGCCCTATCTCAACGGACAGCCTTACAGCGACAAGCCGCCGCTGCTGCTATGGCTGATCCATCTGGGCTGGTTCGTCGGTGGCGTGGGCGATGTATGGCCGCGTCTGCTCGAAGTGATCCTGGGCGCCACGCAACTGCTGCTGGTGGCGCGTCTGGCCGCGCAGCTGTTTCCGGACCAGCCGCGCGTGGCGCGCACGGCCCCCTGGATTGCCGCCGCGCTGAGCTTCGGTTTCCTGTTCGGCTTGCAGGTGATGTACGAGGTGCTGCTCGCCAACTGCGTGCTGGCGGCATTGGTTTGCCTTGCACCCAGCACCAGGCGCGACTCGCCACACTGGGTCGGCTTTGCGCTGGCCCTGGGCCTGGGCCTGCTCAGCAAGGGGCCGGTGATGTGGCTGCATATCGCCTTTCCCTGGTTGCTCGGCCCCTGGTGGAACGCCTGGGCGCGCCGCGAACGTGGCCGCTGGTATGGCGCAGGCGCTGCCGCCATGGTCGCCGGCAGCCTGATGCTGGCTGCCTGGGTGGGCCTGGCCACCTGGGCCGGCGGCGACAGTTACCGCCAGAAGCTGGTGGTGCACCAAACGGCCGGTCGCGTGGTGGATGCGTTCGCGCATGCTGCGCCGTTCTGGTGGTACGTACCGCTGCTGCCGATGCTCCTTCTGCCGTTTGCCCTGTGGCCGCGTGCGTGGGTGGCCGTGGCCGCCTTGCGTCAGCCGCTGGATCAGGGCCTGCGCTTCCTGTGCGCCTGGCTGTTGCCGGTATTTGTCGCGTTTTCGCTGATCAGCGGCAAACAGCCCTATTACCTGCTGCCGGAGTTCGGCGGCTTCGCCGTGTTGATCGCTGCCGCCTTGGCGCGCTTTGAGCCTCACGCCTGGAATCGCCAGCGTTGGCTTGGGCCGTGGCCGTTGGCGCTGGCACTCGCCCTGGGCGGCGTGGCGTTGATTGCGCTGGAGTTCCTTGCGCGCGCCGGCAAGATCGCCGACCGCGAGTTCGCCACGCTCGGCACCTGGGGCGTGCCGTTCGGCATCGGGTTCCTGGTGTTGGCTGGCCTGTCGCAGGTCAGGCGCTGGCCGGAACTGCCGCGCGTCGCGCTCACGGGTCTCGTCGCCACGGTCGCCGCGCATGCGCTGTTCACGGTTACGCTGTGGCCCGCCTACGACTTCACGCCCATCGCTCACCGCTTGGCGCAGGCCGAGGCCGGCGGCAGCCCCATCGCCAACCTCGAATCCAACGACGGCCAATACACCTTCCTCGGTCGTCTGCAGGAACCGGTGACGCAATTGCGCGGACTCACCGCAGTGCGCGAATGGTCCATCGAGCACCCCGACGGTCTGGTGATCACCTACCCGCGTCGACTCTCGCCAGCCGACCAGGCACATGCCGTTTATATCCAGCCGTTCCGCGGCATCTGGGTGGCGATATGGCCGGTGGCGGACTACGTCAAGGCGCGCGATCAACACACTCTGAGTGACTAAGCCTGTACTCAGGGTTCAGCGCGCTTGGTCAGGCGCCGACGGATGCGCGCAATGAAGTCCTCCATCGAATCGGCCTGCTCGATGCCATAGCGCGCCACCGTGGCGTCCACGTTGCCCTTGCGCCAGAAGCCCTCGGGACAGAACACGATGAGCTTGCCCGAGCGCGCGTGCAGGCCCAGCTCCAACAAGCTCACCGGACTCTGTGAGCCCGGCGCCAGGTACATGGCGATCACGTCGGCGCGATCCAGCGCCGCGAGCTCCCAATTCACCTGCTCGGCAAAATGAGCGTCAGTCAGCTCGGGCTTCCATGCGCTGTTCCAGTCGGTGCGACGCGGATTGAGGACCACCACGTCGCTGGACGAGAGCCCCGCGATCACCTGCTGCTGCCAATCGCCGGCCTTACCCATGTCGATGCTACCCGCCAGAAACAAGGTAGGCCGCGCGTCATGCGCGATCGCCTGCGGCGACACCACTACCGTCACCGAAGAAGCCAGCGCGCAAGGGCTGGCGAGGCAGGCGGCCAGCAGTAGCCGGCGGACAAACGTGTGCATGCGAACCGGCCCCCGGGAACAAGCTTTCGATCATGCCATAGCGCCAGCTTCAACCTTGGGTTAAAGATGCTTTTCCCATTCGTACACGCTGCTGTGCCTTGCCTGCCGTCAACATAGACCCATTCAGCTCCTCTCCGACACACATCGAGGTTTTCATGGAATACCGGCATTTGGGCGCATCGGGCTTCAAGGTACCGGTGCTCAGCTTTGGCACGGGCACGTTCGGCGGCAAGGGTGAGTTCTTCGGCGCCTGGGGCAACACCGATGTCGCCGAGGCCAAGCGCCTGGTGGACATCTGCCTTGAGGCAGGGCTCACCATGTTCGACAGCGCCGACATCTACTCCGACGGCGCCGCCGAGTCCGTGCTTGGCGAGGCGATCAAGGGGCGGCGCGACCGCGTGCTCATCTCCACCAAGTCCACCTTCCGCGCCGGCGACGACGCCAATGCCGTGGGCTCTTCGCGCTACCACCTGCTCAACTCGGTGGACGCGGCACTCAAGCGCCTGGGCACCGACTACATCGACCTGTTCCAGTTGCACGGCTTTGACGCCATGACGCCCGTGGAAGAAACGCTTTCCACGCTGGACGACCTGGTGCGCGCAGGCAAGATCCGCTACGTGGGCGTGTCCAACTTCTCCGGCTGGCACTTGATGAAGTCGCTGGCCGCGGCCGATCGCTACGGCTACCCGCGCTATGTCGCCAACCAGACCTATTACTCCCTGATTGGCCGCGACTACGAATGGGAGCTGATGCCGTTGGGCCAGGATCAGGGCGTGGGCGCCGTGGTATGGAGCCCGCTGGGCTGGGGGCGCCTCACCGGCAAACTGCGTCGCGGCGCACCGCTGCCCGCGCAAAGCCGCCTGCACGCCACCGCCGACAAGGGGCCGCCGATCGAGAACGAATACCTCTATCGCGTCGTCGACGCACTCGACGAAGTGGCCGCCGAAACCGGCAAGAGCGTGCCGCAGGTCGCGCTCAACTGGCTGCTGCAACGCCCCACCGTCTCCACCGTGGTGATCGGCGCGCGCAACGAGGAACAACTGCGCCAGAACCTCGGTGCCGTAGGCTGGAACCTCACCAAGGAACACGTCGCCAAGCTCGACGCCGCCAGCGCCCTGCCGCCTGCCTATCCATACTGGCATCAGCGCGGCTTCGCCGAACGCAATCCGCCGCCGGTTTGACGTTCAACGCACCACAAAAAAGGGCTGCCCTGAGGCAGCCCTTTTTTCTTTAGGCACGCCGCGCGAACGCGACGAAATCAGCCCGCGCTGAGCGCGCTATCCACCATCGCTTGCGCTTCCTCCAGCAACTGGCGCAGGTGCGCTTCGTCTTTGAAGCTTTCGGCGTAGATCTTGTAGATGTCTTCGGTACCGGAGGGGCGCGCAGCGAACCATCCGTTGGCCGAGGCCACTTTGATGCCGCCGATGGCGGCGTTATTGCCTGGTGCGCGATCGAGCACGTGCTCGATCTTCTCGCCCGCCAGCTGGGTGCTCTTGACCTGTTCGGGCGAAAGCTTGGAGAGGCGCGCTTTCTGCTCCGCATTGGCCGGTGCGTCCACGCGCTCGGACACCGGGCGGCCCAGTTCGTCGGTCATGCGGCGATACAGCTCGCCCGGGTCGCGGCCGGTGCGCGCGGTGATCTCGGCGGACATCAGCGCGGCGGCGATGCCGTCCTTGTCGGTGCTCCACACGCCGCCATCGCGACGCAGGAACGACGCGCCCGCGCTCTCCTCGCCACCGAAGCCCAGCGAGCCGTCGAACAAGCCATCGACAAACCACTTGAAGCCGACCGGCACTTCGTACAGGCGGCGACCCTGGCGCTTGGCCACGCGGTCGATCAATGCGCTGCTCACCAGGGTTTTGCCCACGGCGGCGTCGCTGCGCCACTGCGGTCGATGACTGAACAGGTAGTCCACCATCACCGACAGATAGTGATTGGGCAGCAACAAACCGCTGCTGCGCGTGACAATGCCGTGGCGGTCGTGATCGGTATCGCAGGCGAAGGCCACGTCGTACTGATCGCGCAGTTCGATCAGGCGCTGCATGGCATGCGCGGAGGAAGGATCCATGCGGATCTTGCCGTCCCAATCCACGCTCATGAAGCCGAAGGTGTGATCCACCTCGTCGCTCACTACGGTGAGGTCGATGCCGTAGCGCTCGGCAATGGGCGCCCAGTAATGCACACCCGACCCACCCAGCGGATCAACGCCCAGGTGCACGCCGCTGCCGCGAATGGCATCGAAGTCGATCACGTTGCCCAGGTCGCCCACGTAGGCGGCGATGAAATCGTGTTCGTGCGTGGTGGACGCGCGCAGCGCCTGCGCGAACGGTACACGACGCACCTCGCGCAAGCCGCCTTCGATCAAGGCGTTGGCGCGCTTCTGGATCCAGCCCGTCACATCGGTGTCGGCCGGGCCGCCATTGGGCGGGTTGTATTTGAAGCCGCCACCATCCGGCGGGTTATGCGACGGCGTCACCACGATGCCGTCGGCAAGGCCCGTGCTGCGCCCACGGTTGTAGGTGAGAATGGCGTGCGAGATCGCGGGCGTGGGCGTGTATTGGCCGCCTTTGGCGATCAGAGTCTGCACACCGTTAGCGGCCAACACCTCCAGCGCGCTTTCGAAGGCCGGTTGCGAGAGTGCATGGGTGTCGATGCCGATATACAACGGGCCATCGATGCCTTGCGCCGCGCGGTACTCGCAGATGGCTTGCGTGATGGCCAGCACGTGCCATTCGTTGAAGCTGCGCTCGAACGAACTGCCGCGATGGCCGGACGTACCGAACGCCACGCGCTGCGACGGCACGGCCGTATCCGGGCGAAGATCCGCATAAGCCGCACGCAGGCTGCCCACGTCCACCCGCATTGAGGCCGGGGCTTGCTTGCCCGCCAAGGGGCTAAGGCGCGCGCTCACTGGAACACCCCGCGACAACGATGGGAACGGAAACGGGTTGCGGTCTTCATGCGCGGGCGAGCTCCACTACGGCGAAAGTCGTCTATTGACCCTCGCGCCTCGTGGCAGTGTCAAGAGCGCACGTTCCAAGCCGATGCACCGCGACAAGCGAGCGTTCACGTGCCCGCGTCAGCGCAACTGGCTGTCCTTGCTGCCACGCCGGTTGTAGCCGCTGAAAGCGGCTTCTTCCTGGTCATGCGCCGTCTGGCATGCGATACACAGGCGCACGCCAGGCACCGCGTCGCGGCGAGCCTGCGGAATGGCCGCGTCGCATTCCTCGCAATGCTCGAGCCCGGGGCCCTTTTGCAGGCGACTGCGCGCCCGCTTCACCGCGTCGTCCACGGTGGCATCGATCTGGTCTTGTACGGCGCCGTCGCCGGCCCAGCCGGTGGCCATGGTTACCTCCCGATCCGCGTTGGCGCGCCCCGAGGGCGTCGCTTTTACTGGGGCGGATGCCGCCCAGCTTGCCAGAGATGGGGGCGGCCTGTCGGGTTTTCACGCCGGCCGGGTGGGCGCGTCACAGCGGCGGTTAGGTGAGCGCTCAGAAGCGCTTGTGCAGGAAATAGCGCGCGCTACCCAGGGGGTGGTCGGTGATTTCGCCAAATACGCGATAACCGAGCTTTTCGTAGAAACCGCGCGCCTGGAACGCGAACGTATCCAGCCAGGCACCCACGCAGCCGCGCGAGCGGGCAATGTCTTCGGCGCGAAACAGCAAGGCGCTACCCACATCCTGCCCGCGCATGGATTCAGGCACGGCGAGCAGGTCGATATGCAGCCAGTCCAGCGCCGTCTCGCCCCACAGGCCGCCCACGGTTTCGCCGGTTTCGTTGCGCAGTGCCAGCACCAGCGGCTGGATATCCAGCGAGGGGACCCGGCTCAGGTCGTAGCTGCGCAAAGGCGCGGCGATGGCCTCGCGATCGGCCCGGGTGGGCTCGGCCACTTCAGCCAAATGGAAGGAGCGGACCCTGCTGTCCATTACTGCGTCCCGTGCTTGTCCGTCGAGGCCTGCTTGTTGTCGTCGGCATGGATTTGCGCGACATCGCTGCTGCCATCGAATCCGCCGCCCAGCGCCTCGACGAGACGCACAGAGATATCGGCCTGCTGACTTTCGAGCAAGGCCAGGCGCTGCTGCGCCGCGAGCAGTGCCTGACGGCTGGTGAGCGGCGTGAGCGGCCCCTTGAGGCCGCCCTTATAGGCCTTCATGGCGTCGTCCCAACTCTTTTGGGCATCGTCCACCGCGCGCTTTTCCAGCGCGATCTGCTCGCGCACGGAGGCCAGCGCGGACACCTGATCCGCCACCTCGTTCAAGGCGCCGATCAGCAGCCCGTTATAGCGCGCCACCAGGGCGTCGTAGTCGGCGTCGGCGATAGCCAGGTGCGCGCGGCGACGACCGCCATCGAAGATCGGCAGGCTCAGCGCCGGGCCGAACGCGTAGGTACGCGCCGGCAGTTGCAGCACGTTGGTGCTGCCACCCACAGCAATCACGCCTGCCATGGCACTCAGGCTGAGATTGGGCAGGAACTCGGTCTTGGCAGCCTTGATGTCCTTGTTGGCGGCTTCGATTTCCCAACGCGCGGCAACCAGGTCGGCACGACGACCGATCAGGCCCACCGACAGTTTGTCGGGCAACACGGCCGGGCCACGGTCCGCCAGATGCGGGCGCTCGATCGAGAGGCCACGATCCGGCCCCTGCCCCAGCAAGACCGACAAGCTGCTGCGCGCAGCATCGATAGCACGATCGGCGGCGACCTTCTGCTGCTCGGCGCTGGCGACCTGCGAGTCGGCCAGGTGCTGCTGCTGAGGCGTGCCCAGGCCACCTTCGACCAGACGACGGGTGACGTCCAGCGACTGCGAGGCGCGCTTGAGCTCGGCCTCGGCCACATCCTGTTGGGCAAAGGCATAGCTCAGGCGTACATAGGCACGCGCCACATTCACCGACAACTCGATGCGGGCGGCGTGGGCATCGATCTGCGCGGCGCGGCTGCGGCCGAGCGCGGCTTCCCACGCATCGCGCTTGCCGCCCCACAGGTCGATATCCCAGGAGAAGCCTGCCGTCAGCGACTTGCTCCAGGCGAAGCTACCGAGCGCGTACTCCGGATAGATGGGGTCCTTGCTGGACAAACGCGCGCCGGTGATCGAGGCATCGAGCTGGGCTACCGGTTGGCGCCCCGCGTTGAGGCTATCCGCCACGGACTGCGCCTGGCGTGCGCGCGCCTGCGCCTGGTCCAGGCTGGGGTTGTTCTTGAGCGCCTCGTCGATCAGCGCGGTGAGCTGCGGGTCGCCGTAACCCACCCACCAATCCTGCGTGGGCCATGCCGTGGGGCTCAGCGCCACATCGGCCAGGCTGCGCTCGGACTTGAGCTGGGCCGCATCGGTCAGCTTGCCCGTGGTGTGCAAGCCACGACTGGTGGCGCAACCAGCCAGGGCGGTACTGAGGGCAACGGCAACGAACAGTGCGGTGGAGCGCATGGCGGGATCATCCGGGCGAAAGCGTCAGGCAACGACGGTAGGCGGCGTGGCGTCGAGGCCGAGTAGTGAGCGCAAGGCGCTGTGCTTGGCGGGGCGTCGTCGCCTGGCCCGGGGCGGCCTGGCTGGGAAACGGGAGATTACAGATATGTATTATAGCCTCGGCAAGTTTTTTTCGCATCGCGGGTAGGCACCCGTCCAGCCGCAGACATCTCAGACCTTGGTCGGATACCGCCTCTCCCGATGCCCTTCCACGTACGGCCCAGCCCCTGCCCCGTGCTTTCGAACGGACGGCGCCCTATCCACGGCGGTTGAAAAATGCGGCCTGCTCACGCGAAATGGGGCGCGTTACCCAGTGCCAGCCGCCCACTTCCAACTCTCGCGCAACGGAGTGTCGATCCATGTCCCGTGTGTCCTTTGCCAGCGTGGTTTCCACCGACGCCAACTTCCTGCACCACATCCACGCCGGGCACTTCCCCATGGATACGGACGAACCGGCCAAGCTCGGCGGGCAAGGCGCCGGACCGGCGCCGTTCGACTATTACCTGGCCTCGCTCGCGGCCTGCACGGCCATCACGCTGCGCATGTATGCCCAGCACAAGGGCTGGGACCTGGGGGAATTCAGGGCCGAGCTGGAACTCACGCGTGACGACGACGGCGCCCTGCACGTGCACCGCACCCTGCATGCCAGCGCGGACCTGAGCGATGAACAGTGGCAGCGCCTGCTGGAAGTCGTGGCCAATACGCCTGTGACCAAGGCCATGCGGGAGGGCGTGGACATTTCCAGCGTTCGCGGCACCCTGGCGCCCACCGGCTGAGTGCCAGGATGGCGCGCTCAGTACGCCGGCACGCCACCCAGCGCGCCCGCAAGGGCGCGATGCCCACGGGAGGCTTCAGCCATTTCGTCCATTTGCCGGCGGGCCTCGCGTATCTGCAATTCGCCGGCCGGATGCCGGCGCAACTGGGCACGAAGCAGTTCGATTTCCTGCTGCAGCAGCGAGTTCTGTTCCAGCAACTCATCGCATGCGCGGGTAAGCAGATCGTTTTCGCGTTCCCATTCCATGACACCGCCGCCTTATCGCCGGTGAAGGGCTATCCAAGCTGCCTTGGGCACCGTTAAGCCACCGTGACCCTTTGGCTAAGGATTTCGCCGCGCATTCATGGAAACGGAACCCGGGGCCACCCGCCTCGGGGAGACATGCGACTCAATGGCACACCAGCACGGGTACATCGCAGCTCAGCATGACCTTATGGGTCACGCTGCCAATCAGTAACCGCTCCATGCCGTGATGCCCCTGCGAGGACATCACGATCAAGTCGCAATGATGCTTGGCGGCCGCGGCCACGATGGCAACATAAGGGCGCAAGTCGAACACGTACTCCGTTTCGCAGGGCACACCGGCGACGCGGGCGCGCTCGGAAACCTCGCCCAGGTAGCTCGCCGCGCGCTCCTTCGCCATGTCGCTATAGCAACCCTTGGCCTGTATCAACTCCGATACAAAGGACACCGCGGGCAGCGGCGGCATGACGTGCACCGCATAAACCCGTGCCTTGAGCTTTTGCGCCAGCTCAATGCCCGTATCGACGGCCCTGAGGGCCTGTTCTGACCCATCAACCGGTAGAAGAATGCGCTCGAACATGGCTTGGCCTCCCATGGCGGAACCCGCCTCCCGTGGTGCTCGCGGCAGCTCGCGCGACGCACCGACATGATGGCGAACGCCATGTCGCGGTTTATTGATCCAAGCCAGTAAACCGCATGCCCCCGGCGCTACCTTGGATGCGAGCGAGGCGTCTCATGACAACCGTTGCACACGGGATGCGCCAGGCTCGGAAACGCGGGCCGTTCGCCCGCGCTGACGACACCCACAAGGAAGCGTATGTACAAGCACATCCTCCTCCCCATCGATGGCTCCGAGCTCTCCATGCGTGCGGCACAGTCGGGCATGGAGCTGGCCAAGCTGAGCCAGGCCAAGGTATCGGCCATCCATGTGATCTCGCCCTTTCACAACATCGCCTACATGGGCTCCATCCTGGCCGCCTCCGAAATCGTCTACAACAAAGAGGCGCAGGAGAACGCCGAACGCTACCTCGCCCAGGTCAAGGCGCTGGCCGAGGCCGCGGGCGTGACCTTCGAAGGCGAGGCCGTGTTCGGCGAACAACCGTTCGAGGTGATCGTGCAGGCCATCAAGGACAAGCAGTGCGACCTGGTGGTGATGGGCTCTCACGGCTGGCGCGGCATGACGCGACTGCTGCTGGGCAGCGAAACGCAAAAGGTGTTGTTGCGCAGCGATGTGCCCGTGCTGGTCTGTCATTGAGAGACATTCACCATGGCCAGCATACCTGCGCACACCAGCCACTCCCCCGGAGCCCCCGCGACCATGAACGCCTCTTCCGGTGCACCATCCGACATACTGGCCCTGGTCACTTCTGTCACGCCCTGGAGCCCGGCGGCGCAGGTGGCGACGTCCTTGGCCGCGACCTTCGGCGCCAACCTTAGCGGCTGCTATGTCGACAGCTCGCTGCGCATGCTGCACGGCGGCGAAGCCGAACCATCGGTGCTTGCCTTGCTACTGGACGTGCCTGAGGAAAACGACGACGACCGCGACGCCTTTGCCGCGTACGGCCGCCAGGCTGGCGTACCGCACGCACACTGGATGGTGACGCGCGCCGGCATCGCCCCCACCCTGCGCCAACTCAGCGCCTGGCACGATTTGGTGGTGGTCGAGCGCGACATGGTGGAGGAGAGCATCCTTTTCGAGGTATTGGGCGAAGCGCTACTGATGTGTCGCGCACCGAGCCTGCTGCTGCCGAGCCACTGGCATGGGGGTGTCGCCTTCAAGCGCGTCGCCATTGCCTGGAACGGTTCGCTGGAATCGGTGCGCGCGATCCATTCCGCACTGCCCTTCCTCCTTCGCGCCGACGATGTGCTGCTGATCGATGGCGAAGCCCCGGCGTACGAGGATGACCAAGAGCGCGCCCCGCATTTCGATCCCGTGATTTACCTTGGCAATCACGGCGTGCATGTGCACACCCACCGCCTGCAGGTGACACCACGCGAGGCCGGTGCCGCACTACTGCGCGACGTCGAGCAGGCCAAGGCGGAACTTTTGGTCATGGGCGCTTACGGTCACTCGCGCGTTCGCGAGCGCGTGCTGGGCGGCGCCACCCGTTACGTGCTTCAGCATGCGCAGTTGCCCATCCTGATGCAGCACTGAACCAAGAACCACGCCAAGGACCGAGCATGCGCCCCAGCATGATGTATAGCGCCCACGGAGCGGCCAAGCAGGTCACCGGATCGTGTCACCTCGTGCAATGCGGCGAGCGACGGGTGCTGATCGATTGCGGCATGTTCCAGGGCCGCCGCGAAGAGGAACAGGCCAACACCGAACCGTTCGGCTTCGACCCCAAGACCGTCGATGCCTTGCTGTTGACCCATGCTCACCTGGATCACTGCGGACGCATTCCACGGCTGGTGCGCGCGGGCTTTCGCGGGCCGATCATCTGCACGTCCGCCACGCGCGAGCTCGCCCGCATCGTGTTGCTGGATGCCGCCCGCCTCCAGGAAGAAGAAGCGATCCGCAACGAGCGCAGCGGTCGGCGACGCGGCGAAGCCGTGCCGGAACCCATCTCCACGCTGGACGATGCCTTTCGCGCACTGGACCAGTTCACCACACCGGTCGATTACGGCAAGACCACCCAGGTAACCACCGGCATCACCGCCGAATTCATCGACGCCGGCCATATCCTCGGCTCGGCCAGCATCCTGTTGCGACTGGACGACGGTAGCCAGCAACGCAGCATCGTGTTCTCCGGCGACCTGGGCAGCTCGGGTCGTCCGATCCTGCGCGATCCCACGCCGGCGCCGCCGGCCGACTATGTGGTGATGGAAACCACTTATGGCGACCGCGATCACCGCACCCTGCCCGACTCCATCGACGAACTCTTCGACGCGGTGAGCCATACGCTCGGTCGCGGCGGCAGCGTGATCATCCCCACCTTTGCGCTGGAACGTGCGCAAGAGGTCTTGTACTACCTGCACCAAGGTTTGCAGCAAGGCCGCATTCCCGCCGGCACGCCGGTATTCCTCGACTCGCCCATGGCCATCTCCGCCACCGAAGTATTCCGCCGGCACCCAGAATGCTTCGACAAGGAGTTCGCCGAGCAATTGCTCAAGGAAGATCCGTTCTCCATGCCGAACCTGCGCTTTTCGCGCGAGACGGGCGACTCCATGGCGATCAATCGCATCGAAGGCGGCGCGATCATCATGGCCGGTTCGGGCATGTGCAATGGCGGACGTGTGCGACACCACCTGCGACACAACCTGTGGCGCGACAAGAGCGGCATCGTGTTCGTCGGCTACGCTGCCGTGGGCACGCTGGCCCGGCGCATCATCGATGGCGCTCGGCGCGTGTCGATCTTCGGTGAAGATATCGCCGTCAACGCACGCATCTGGACCATCAACGGCTTCAGCGCCCACGCCGGTCGCGAGGAACTGCTCGACTGGCTCGGCCCTTACCCGCGCCGCGGCGTGCTGCTGGTGCACGGCGAATACGAGCACGGTATGAAAGCCATGGAGGAATGCCTAGCCGCGCGCGGCGTCACCACGCGCCTGCCAGGCATGCACGAGCCCATCCTGCTGGACTGATCGACCGTCGTCGGCCACAAGATCAATGGAAGTCGCGCGAGCGGCTATCGAGCGAACCCAGCAGCTCGCTCAAGTCCATCAGACGGTGTGCGATCAGATGGCTCACGCCATCCACCTGCTCCCATTTGCCATCCACGGCCAGCAGGCGCGACTCCAGGAAGATGCGACGCTGGCGCTCGGCCACATGACTCCACACCACTACGTTGATGGGGCCGAACTCATCCTCGATGGTGATAAAGGTGACACCGCTGGCTGTTTGCGGACGTTGCCGCTGCGTGACCAGGCCGGCCGCACGCACCAGGCTGGCATGCGGCCTGGCGTTTAGCGTGCGCGAATCCTCGCAGCGCGCGGCGCGCAGGCGAGCACGAATCTGTTGCAGGGGATGCGGCCCCAGCGTGAGGCCCGTGCGCGCGTAATCGGCCAGGGTGTTTTCCGCTTGCGATGGCGGCGGCAAGGCCACCTCTTCCTCCACCGGGCTGGTGTGCCCGAACAAGGGCAGTTGCGGCTCGATGCCGGCAATGGCCCAGCGCGCGCGATGGCGATGCCCCGCCAGGCCACGCAGTGCATCCGCCTCGGCAAGGGCTTCCTGCTGGTGTCGATTCAATTGCGCCCGAGCGCACAGGTCGGCCACGTCGACAAAGGCAAAGCGGGCGCGTTCGGCGGTGATGCGCAACGCCACCTCTTCGCGGCAGCCGCGCACCTGACGAAACCCCAGCCGCAGCGCAAAGCCGCCGCGCGAAGCGGTATCCGGCTCCAGGGTGTTGTCCCAGTGACTATGCCGCACGTCCACCGGGCGCACCTTGATGCCATGGCGCTGCGCGTCCTGCACGATCTGGCTGGGGCCGTAGAAACCCATGGGCTGCGCATTGAGCAAGGCGCACAGAAAGGTGGCGCGGTAGTGGCACTTGAGCCAGCAGCTGGCGTACACCAACAAGGCAAAGCTGGCCGCATGGCTTTCGGGAAACCCATAGGAGCCAAACCCCTTGATCTGCTCGAACAGGCGCGCGGCAAACTCCTGGGTAAAGCCGTTCTTGAGCATGCCGTCCATCAGGCGGCGGCGATGGATTTCCATATCGCCGTTGCGGCGCCATGCCGCCATCGAGCGGCGCAACTGGTCCGCTTCGCCCGGCGTGTAATCGGCCGCCTCGATGGCGAGCTTCATCACCTGCTCCTGGAACAGCGGCACGCCCAGGGTTCGCTCGAACACGCTGCGCAACTTTTCCGAGGGATACGTCACCGCCTCCTCGCCACGCTTGCGGCGCAGATAGGGGTGCACCATGTCGCCCTGGATGGGGCCCGGACGCACGATCGCCACCTGGATCACCAGGTCGTAGAAATTCTCCGGGCGATGCCTCGGCAACATCGCCATCTGCGCGCGCGATTCGATCTGGAACACGCCCACGGTATCGGCGCGCTGGATCAGCTGGTAAGTGGCCAGGTCTTCCGGCGGAATGCTCGCCAACGTCAGGTCGCGACCGTGATGCGTGCGCAACATGTCCAGGCATTTGCGGATGCAGGTGAGCATGCCCAGCGCCAGGCAATCCACCTTGAGCAGGCGCATGGTGTCCAGGTCGTCCTTGTCCCACTGGATGATGGTGCGGTCGGGCATGGCCGCGTTTTCCACCGGCACCAGGTGCGACAGGGGCTGATCGGAGATCACGAAGCCGCCCACGTGCTGGGAGAGATGGCGCGGAAAATTCTGCAGCTCCGCCGTCAGCACCAATACGCGCCGCAGCAGCGGGCTGTCCGGGTCGAAACCGCGCTCGCGCAGGCGCTCTTCCACCGGGTCGTCACCGTCCTGCCAGGCGAACGTGCGCGAGAGCAGGTCGATCTGGTCCGCCGGCAGGCCCAGCGCGCGGGCCACGTCGCGCACGGCGCTGCGACCGCGATAGCAAATGACGGTGGCGGCCAGCGCGGCGCGTTCGCGCCCATATTTTTCGTAGATGTGCTGGATCACCTCCTCGCGCCGCTCGTGCTCGAAATCGATGTCGATATCGGGCGGCTCGTCGCGCTCGGCGGAGATGAAGCGCTCCACCAGCAGGACGGTCTTGTCCGGGTCCACCGCGGTCACGCCCAGGGCGTAGCAGACCGCCGAATTGGCCGCCGAACCGCGCCCCTGGCAGAGAATGCCCCGGCTGCGCGCGAAGTTGACGATCTCCTGCACGGTGAGGAAATACGACTCGTACTTGAGCTGTGCAATCAAAGCCAGCTCGTGCTCCACCTGCGCGCGCACCTTGCTCGGCGTGCCTTGCGGCCAGCGTGTGCGCAGCCCTTCTTCGGTCAGCTGGCGCAGCCACTCGGTGGCGGAGTAGCCCTCGGGCACCAGCTCCGCGGGGTAGCGGTATTGCAGGTCGGTCATGGCGAAGCGGCAGCGCTCGGCTATGCGCACACTCTCGGCCATCAACGCGGGCGGGTAGATCGCCGACAAGGCCTCGCGCGTGCGCAGGTGTCGCTCGCCGTTGGGAAACAGCACGCCGCCGGCCTCCGCCACGGTGCAGTGATGGCGCAGCGCGGTCATCACGTCCTGTAGCGCACGGCGGCGACGCACGTGCATGTGCACATCACCCGCCGCCACCATGGGCAAGGCCAGGGCCTGCGCAAGGGCTTCCAGCGTCGCGAGGCGGCGCGCGTCGTCCGGGCCATGATGCAGCTCCACGGCCAGCCACAGACGCGCTTCGAAACGCTGACGCAGCCAGGCGCCGTGTTCTTCCAGCGGCGCTGCCTCCGGCAGCCACAAGGCCAGCGTGCCCGGCAGGCCATCGGCGAAATCCGCACGCGTCACCCGATAGACGCCCTTCTCCGCACTGCGCCGTCCGCGCGTGATCAGCGCGCACAGCGCGGTGTAGCCGGCCAGGTTTTCGCACAGCAACACCAGCTTGGGCCCCTGCTCCACCTGGAACTCGGCGCCCACGATCAACGCCACGCCGGTATCGCGCGATGCCTCGTAGGCACGCACGATACCGGCCAGGGAGCACTCGTCGGTGATCGCCAGCGCGCGATAGCCGCATGCCTTGGCCCGCTCGAACAATTCCTGCGCGCTGGATGCGCCGCGCTGAAAGGAAAAATTCGACAGGCAATGCAGCTCGGCGTAATCGTTCATGCGAACCACCCGTGCAACATCCAGGCACCGTGTTCGCCCGGCACGCAATACACCCACGCGCACTGGCCATGCGCACTGCGCGCCACGTAGTAATCGCGACGCAGGTCACCGCCATCCCACCAGCCGCTTTCGATGCGCTCGGGGCCCGCCAGCAATTCCGGCGGCGGACCACGCCAGGGGCGCGGCGCATCGAGCAACCAGGTGGGGCGCGGCAGGTTCGGCAGTTGCGATGGCCGCTCGCCCGGCTCGGTGGTCTGCGCGCATTCCGGGCGCGGATCGACCGTGCGCCGCCAATGCTGGATCGCGCCTTCGCCCAGGCGCGCGCGCAGGCGTTCGCGCAATTGCTCCAGCGGCATGGCGTGGGCGGGTCGGGTGTCGAACAGGTCGCGACCGGCGGGCACGAACGGCGGTAGCTCCCTCGCCACCAGGCGCATGGCCAGCACGGGCTGGGTCAGGGTTTGCCGCTCCAGCCGCCCGCGCGCGCAATCGAACAAGAAGGTGGCATCGCGTGCGGCCGCCAGCATGCCCACGCTCACGCAGGTGGGCGGGCCGTGTCGATGCTCCAGTTCCAGCTCGAAACGCTGCACGCCGCCGTCGCGTCCGGCGAGGTAGGTCGCCAGGTCCGAGGTCAGGCGGCGCAAGGGAAACACCAGCGCCTCGACGTGCTCGATCTCGTGCGTCCACTCCATGCGCTGGGCGAAGCTGTCGGGTGGTCGGTAGCTTTCCATCGGGGTGGGCTCGTCGCCGATGAGGCGGTCGAGCAAGGCCAGCAATTCGCCGCCGAAGCGTCGCTGCAAGCCGGCACGCGGCAGGCGCAGCAACTGCCCCAGCGTGCGCACGCCCATCGCCGGCAGCGCCTGCGCCACCTCCACCGGCAAACGCGCCTGCCCGATTGCCACCGGCGCCAGGGCTTCGGGCAAGGCATCGGGCGCGGTCACAGCCAGGCCATCCTGCACGCCGGCCAGCACATAGGCGGCATGCGGCGTGGGCGCCAGCGCGATGCGATGGCGAAAACCCAGCTCCTGCAGATCCGCGCGCAGTTGCGACTCGAAGCGCGGCCACGGGCCGAACAGGTTCAGGCTGCGGCTCACCTCCAGCACCACGGCGTGCGCGAACAGGCCCACTTCGCCGCTGTAGCGGTAAGCCCAGGCGGCCAGCAAGTGATGCCAGCGCCACTCATCCTCGCGCTCGTACTCGACCATGGTGAACTGGCTGAGCAAGGCCTGCGCGGCCACCAGCTTCTGCCCACGATAGATACCCGCCGCGCGCGCCGGCGGATTGGCCGCGTGCACGATGCGAGCCTGCGCGGGCCCGCTTACCAATACCAAGGGTTCGTGCGCACCCTCGCGATGCCGGAGGACACCGTCCAGCGCCAGTTGCGGCAGCAATACACAAGCCCACAGCATGATGCGCGCCTCACGACCAGCCGGCGGCCAACGGCACCGCACTCATGGGCGGGTTGCCGCCACGGCATTTGCGCACGCGCACCTGCAGCGAGGCGCCCGCCTCCAATTCCAGACGCAGCGCGGCCGGCGACGCCTGCACGGCATGGCGACGGTCGCGGAACACGAACGCCAAGGCCTTGCCGGTATCGGCCGCCACCTGCAGGCGACGCAGGGAGCGGTCGTCGGCCTCGTGCGGCCACGCCAGCACCGCCGCGCAACTGCCCGAGCGCAGGCATTGTTCGGCAGCCCACAGCACGTCGCGCTCAGCGGCCTGCACGATATCCACCTGCGCCATGCGCACGCCGCGCGCCTCCCAGCCCGCCACGTAGGGCCGATACGGCGGCGAAATCACCATCACCGGCCGCGATGCGGCCGTGAGCCGCGCCAGCGTGGGCAGCAGCAATTGCAGTTCGCCCACGCCATCGGCCGGCAGCAGGATCTCGGTCAGCGCATGCTCGGGCCAGCCGCCACTGGGCAGCACATCGTCCAACCCCGGCCAGCCGGTGGGCTGGGTGCTGTCCGGCGTGGGCACGGCGCGGCCGTGCCAAACCTGGCGGGCGTGGATCAATGCATCGAGCGCAAGGACCTGGCCCATGCGTCACCACCCTCAGCGCAGGGTGCGCAGGCAACGCGTGACGACACCCCAGATCGACAGGGTTTCGCCGTCACGAAAAACGATCGGCTTGAAGTGCGCGTTCTCCGGCAGCAGCGCCACATGGCCATCCACCTTGCCCAGGCGCTTGATGGTCAATTCGTTGTTGACCACCGCCACCACGATGTCGCCCTGGCGCGGCGCGAGCGCGCGATCCACCAGCACCTCGTCGCGATCGAAAATGCCCGCGCCGATCATCGACCAGCCGGACACGCGAATGATGAAGGTGCTTGGCTCATGCCCCGGCAACACCAGGTGCTCGTTGAGATCGACCACCTCGTCCACGTCGTCCTCGGCCATCGACGGCACGCCGGCCGGCACGCGGCTGAGAAAGGCCGTGAGCCCCACGGTGCTGGGCGTGAGCGACAGCGGACGCGGCGCCTCCAGCGAGGCGCCCGTGCGATAGGCATCCAGATAGGCCAGCACGGTCGGCACCTGGCTCTCCGGCACGCGGATGCGCTGGCTGGGCTCGCCGGCCGGACGACCGGCGCCGGGGCGGCTTCCACCGTGATCTGAGGGAGACATGCGTGGCATCTTGATTACCGGGACAGGAATCAAGATACCACCATCCCCATCTCATGGCGTGAGATACATCGCGCCTTGTCGGCGCACAACGCCAAGCCGTGGTTGACGCTCCCAGCATTTCAAATGAGAATTGTTCTCATTGTTTGCCTGGCATGGCCAAGGCCAAGGAATTCTCCCCTCGTGACCGCCCTTAGTGCCCTCCTGCTGATCATGGCAGGCGCCACCCTGATCTATCTCGCCAGCGCACGACAAGGCCTGCGCCCCCAAGCGCTACCCGCCGCTGCGCGCGTGATTGGCTGGGCCGTCGTCGCCGTGGGCACCGCGCTATGGCTGCACGCGGACGGTACGGGCGCAGGTATCACGGCGGCCTTGAGCACGCTGATGTGCACCTGGGTGCTGCTGCCCTATGCCGCGTGGTGGCGCACGACGCGCAAGGAAACCCCAGCGCCATGATGGCCCGCTGCCTTGCCGGCACCCTGCTTGGCTTTCCCCTTGCCGCCGCCCTGCTGGCGCTCGCCTTGCATTGGCTGCCCGATCACGGGGCGGCGTACGTCATTCCCGCGCTGATCCTGTTCTTTCCACTGTGGACGGCCGTGATGGCCGCCAGCTACCTGTTCCGCAGCGGCGCGCGCGCCTGGCTGTTGCTGGGCCTGGGCAACGCCGCCGTGTATCTCGCGCTGTGGGCCAGCCGAGGCATGGGGGCCTGAGTACAAGGATGTCACGATGAAATCCGCCACCCTCCGCACCTACCAGACGGTGCACACCTGGACGGGCCTGCTGGCCGGGTTCTTTCTCTTCGTGGCGTTCTATGCGGGCGCGCTCACGGTCTTCCACGACGACATCGCTGCCTGGCAGAACCCACCGTGGCGTAGCGCCGTCGATGCCGACGTTCCCGTGGATACGCTGATCACTCGCTTGCTCGAACGGCACCCGGCGGCGCGTGAGGATTTCGGCATCGTCCTGCCCACCGACAGTGCCCATGCCGCCTATGCGTACTGGCAGGAAAATGGCGACGCCCGCTTCGCCACTGCCAGCCAGCTCGATGCACCGCGCAGCGAGGCATCGGCGAACGCGCTGGCCGATTTCGTCTACGCGCTGCACGACTCGCTGGGCTTGCCGGTGGTCGGCCTGTACCTGATGGGCATCGTCAGCGTGCTCTACGGGCTGGCCCTGGTGTCAGGCATCCTGATTCACCTGCCGCAGCTGGTTGGCGACTTTTTTGCCATGCGCCCGGGCCGCAATCTCAAGCGCCTGTGGCAGGACGCCCACAACGCCATTGGCGTGATCAGCCTGCCGTTCCATGTGATCTTTGCGGTAACGGGTGCCATCTTCTGCCTGTTCACCATCACCCTGATGGCACTCAACACCGTGGCCTTCGATGGCAAGCTGTTCGACGCCTTCGCCAAGGCCACCCAGACCACGCCGATGGTGGCCGCCGCAGGCCAGCCCGCGGCCATGCTGCCGGTGGAATCGCTTATCGCGCAGGCGCGCCGCGAAGCCCTCGCCAGCGGCGTCAGCAGCTTCGAGCCCGATTACCTGCACTTTTTGCATTACGGCGACCACAACGCCGTCGCCGAGGTGCGCGGGCTCTCGCAACACACGCTGGGCACCTTCGGCACCGTGGCGATGCAGGCGCGCGATGGCACAGTGCTGGCGCGTCACGTCGGCAACCGCTACAGCCTCAACGGCATCAGCTATGCCGCCCTGTTCGGCCTGCACTTTGGCAGCTTTGGCGGCCGCGCCGTGCAGTGGCTGTATTTCGCGCTGGGGCTGGCGGGCGCCTTCCTGTTCTATTCGGGCAACCTGCTGTGGATCGAATCCCGCCGCAAGCGTCGCCACCTGGATCAGCCTCGCCGCACGCAGGTGATGGCGCGCGCCACGGTGGGCGTTTGTATCGGCTCGTGCCTGGGCATCTCCGCCGCGTTCGCCGCCACCTGGGTGGCTGAGCGCCTGGGCGTGGATGCCGGCCTGCCGCAGCACGTGGCCTGCTATGGCGTGTTCCTCGCCGCCTGCCTCTACGCCTGCGTGCGACCCGTGGCTCGCGCCACGACCGAACTGCTGTGGGCGACGGCGTTGCTCACGGCCTTAGTGGTCTCCGTGGATCTGGTCACCAACTTGGGTGATATCGTGCGCGCGTGGACGCCAGCCAGTCGCGGCATCCTGGGTGTGGACGTGACCGGTCTGGCGCTCGCCGCGGCGTTTGCCCGCCTCGCCATCGCCAGCGCACGACGCGCCCGTCACGGCGATGCCAACAGCGTCTGGGCCATGCGACCTGCCAGCCCTCAGTAAGCCATGCGCACCGAGTTNGCCTCGCCATCGCCAGCGCACGACGCGCCCGTCACGGCGATGCCAACAGCGTCTGGGCCATGCGACCTGCCAGCCCTCAGTAAGCCATGCGCACCGAGTTTTTGCCCGCCTCGCCATCGCCAGCGCACGACGCGCCCGTCACGGCGATGCCAACAGCGTCTGGGCCATGCGACCTGCCAGCCCTCAGTAAGCCATGCGCACCGAGTTCAGGCGCGCCGCCACCGGCGCGTCGCCCATCAGGGCAATCTCGTCCCACACGGCATCTTCTTCGCCATCGGCCAGTAACTGATAGGCAGTGCGGCCGCTGAAGGCGTTCTGGTGCCGGCACATCCAGCGCACCGCGCGCGAGCGGTCGCCCAGGCTTTGCACCAGCATGGCGGCCAGCGTGGGGTGGCGCTGCTCCAGGGCAACGAAGGCCCGCTCCATCAGGTCGTCCCGCAGGGCGTTGATGTTGGCCAATTCCGAGGCGACGTCCTGAAACTTGATCGTCATCTTGCGCATACGTGTGCTCCAAGGTTCGACACGAATCGCTCACTCAGTCCACGACGCCTTCCCCGCCCCGGTCAGGGTGGCGCGCAAAACCCGCCGCGTCCCTGCCTGCGCATCAACGATATTCGTAAAACCGCCAACCCCTGGGCTGCCTGCGCGACTCGATCATGCGCAAGCAAATGCTGATGCCGCGTGAATTCAAGCAGAGTAAAAGCTAAGACTTTTGGAGAGTGACCAAAGGCCATAGCGGCGATGTGCGAACGCGTTACCCAACGCAGCAAGCGCTCGACAGCACGTTGCCGAAAACGTGCATGCTCATGCCGCCATCACGCGTGTGACGGACTGCACCCGAGCACCCACCACTTCGCGATGACCAGGTTCGGCGTCCAGCAAGACCAGGAGATCGCTGCCTCGCTCGGCTCGAACGGCTCGAACGGCAGGCAGGCCATCTGGCTCATCGAGATAGAGATGCTCGGCGTCACCGCAGCCAAGGTGAGTGCATAGCTTCGGATCATTCCGTGCCTGGTGCCTGCCATGTGCCCCGTGCGCGCATGCGGAAGCGCGGTGCGCATGCCGCCAATCTACCGCACGCCGACTACCCTGGCCTCAAAGCAGGCTTTCGATGGGCAGCAGGCCGCCCATGTTCACCTTGAAGCGGCGCCACCAACGGGTTTCCGGCGCATGGTCGTAACGCATCATCCGCCCATCCGAACCCAGGGCCTGCCAATACACCGCGCCCTTGTCGTCCAGAAGCACCTGATAGCTGTGCGTGGGTTTGATGGCATCGGCAAAGATCACCCGCAAGGCGTTTGCCAGCGCAGGCGATTCGACAATCACGCCATCCTCGGTGTTGATGTCGATGGAGCGCGGATCGAGGTTCATCGAACCCACGAAGACATGCGAGTCATCCACCACGATGGCCTTGGCGTGCAAGCTATTGCTGCCCGACGATGAACCGAAAAAGTGGCTGCCGCCGCGACTGTGGCGCGCGTCCGGCTTCAACTCGTAAAGCTGCACGCCCGCCTTGAGCAAAGGCGGGCGATAAGACGCATAGGCCACGTACACATCGCCCGCATCGGTCGACGCCAGCGAGTTGGTAAGCACCTCCACCGCCACGCCGCGTTCACGCATACCCTGCAAATAGGCTACGCCCTTGGTGCCTGGCACGAAGTAAGGCGAGATCAGGGTGAGCCGATGCTGCGCGCTATCGGTCCAGGCACGAATGGCCGGCGCCATGTGCAGGTCTTTGTTGTTCGTCTCCGGGTTGCCCTTGTCCGGATCATCCGCCAGGTACGTGGCCTGGCCCCAGGCCCAGCCACCGGAGGGTACCTCGCGGGATTCGTCGCCCACGCGACTCACCAGGTTCTGCGCGTAGTTGCTTTCGCTGAACTTGCGCGCATGGGCCACCATGGCTTTGCGCAACTCGTCCAACTGCGCCGGTGTGGTGCCATGACGATGAAAAGCGCCAATGGGATACGACTGCTCGCTGTTCCAATAACGATCGAAAGCTTGGCCCACTTCGGCCAGCACCGGCCCCATCACCAGCACGTCGAGGTCGCGGAAATTGAGATCGCTGTTGGCGTCGAAATACTCGTCACCAATATTGCGTCCCCCCACGATGGCCATGGCGCCATCAGCAATGAACGCCTTGTTGTGCATGCGCCGGTTGAGCCGCGAAAAGTCGCCGGCAAACTGCTTGCCCATGCCCCACAGCGAACCGTCGCGCTCCAGGAACGGGTTGAACAGGCGTATTTCGATATTGCGATGGCCATCGAGAATACGCAGCACGTCGTCGTTGCCCGCCACGTGCAAGTCGTCCAGCAGCAGGCGCACGCGCACGCCGCGATCAGCGGCGGCGAGCAGGCGCTGGGCCAGCAGTTCGCCCGTGGCGTCGCTGTGGAACATGTAGTACTGCAGATCCAGCGACTGCTTGGCTCGATCGGCCAGCGCAATACGTGCGAGCAACGCATCGCCGGAGTCGCTGATCAGGCGCACGCCCGAATCGGTGCCGCCATGTTGCGCGGTCATGCGTCGCGCGTAGTCCACCAAGGGGGCGTCGGCACGCACCGGCAACATGGTGCTCGGGGTGCGCGGATAGTCGGGACGCAGGTCCGAGTGGGTGCAGGCAGCGAGCGCCAGCAAGCCCAGACAGGCAAGGCGGCGAAACAATGAGCCAATCATGCGTCCCTCCTTGGAAGCGCACTGTGTCCGAGCCTGCGTTGGCAGGCAAGCCCGGGCCAGTCATGGGACGAGGCGCCCGGCACGGGCGCCCAGGCATCGAGCATCAACGCCCGAAGGTGATTTCCTTGCCTTCGTGGTCGCGATCCCAGCCGCGCAGCTCGTCGCGGATGTGCGCCACACGCTGGCGACCGAGCGCATTGCGCTCTTCGTCCAGCACCTGACCATCCAGCAGCTCGGCCAGTCGCTGTGCGGTGGGCAGCATGGTGTCCCATGCATCCAGGGCGGGAATGGGCGCCGGCAAGGTCATGAAGAAGCTCAGGCCCGGCGTGCGCAGGGCATCCAGTCGGCTCAGGTCGAAATTGCCCGGCTTGAGCATGTTGGCCACGCTGAACACCGGCCCCAGCTCGCGCTTGCCATCCACCAGGCGGTGATAGATGCCCATGTCGCCATATTCCAGGCCGGCCTTTTCCGCCGCCACGATCAGGTCGGCGCCATTGAACACGCTACCCTCGCGGGCCACCACGAACAGGGTGACGATGCGCTCCACCGGCAACTGCTCCGGGCGACGTCCGACTTCCGAGCGCACGGGCGTACGCGGTGTTTCTGATGCGGATGCGGATGCGGGCGCGTGTACGGGCGCCGGCACCGGGGCGGGCTCCACCGGCGCCCGTGCAGTTACGTGTTCGGGCTGGGTGGCCTGCGCCAAGCTCTCTTCGAAACGCTCCGGCGGTGCGCGCAGCGCATCCACGATGGAGGCAGCGATACCCTGCGGCTTGTTCACCGGGGCCGGCTCAACCTTGTCCTTGCCCGAAAGCGTGGCACCCAGGCGTTCCAGCTCTTCGCGCAGGCCCATATCCAGTTCGCCCTGCTGGGGCGCGTGATGGCCCGGCGGGTCCAGCTCGAAATCGTCACGGGCGCTGAAGGAGGGTTCGTCCATCGCCTCGCCCTCGCCTGCACCGCCAAAGGTCGGCTCGCGCCGCTCGCCGCCGGTGTTGGGCACCACGCGCCGCTTGCCCTGCTCTTTCTTGGGCTGACCGAACAGCCAGATCAAGGCGAGCACGATCAGGCCAACGACCAACATCGGAAAACCCACGGAGGGGTTCCAGGCAAAAGCGAGTACGGGTTGCGCGGTCATATCCTATTCCTCAAGCTGCGCCCGCAAGTTTAGCTGCTTCTGCAAGATCCACCTGCACCAGTCGCGACACGCCCGCTTCGCGCATGGTCACGCCGCACAACTGCGAGGCGGCCTCCATGGTGGCCTTGTTGTGGCTCACGAAAATGAACTGCACCTTCTCGCTCATCTCCTTCACCATGTTGGAGAAGCGACCCACGTTGGCCTCGTCCAGCGGCGCGTCCACCTCGTCCAGCAAGCAGAACGGCGCGGGGTTGAGGCCGAAGATGGCGAACACCAGCGACACCGCGGTAAGCGCCTTCTCGCCACCGGAGAGCAGCGTGATGTTGGACACGCGCTTGCCCGGCGGACGCGCCATGATGGCCACGCCGGTATCGAGCAGATCGTCGCCGGTAAGTTCCAGGTAAGCATGGCCGCCACCGAACAGGCGCGGAAACAGCTCCTGCACGCCGGCGTTGACGCGGTCGAAGGTTTCCTTGAAGCGCTGGCGCGTTTCGCGGTCGATCTTCTTGATCGCCGCCTCCAGCGTTTCCATGGCGCTGACCAGATCGGTCAGCTGGTTGTCCAGGTACGTTTTGCGCTCGCTCTGTTCGGCGTGCTCCTGGATGGCCGCCAGATTCACCGGCTCCAGGCGCGTGATCTTCTGACCAATATCGGTGAGCTGACTGCGCCACTGGCTGGCGTCGGCATTCTCGGGCAGCTCGGCCAACAGTGGCTCCAGCTCCAGGCCGGAGGCCACGATGGCTTCGGCCAATTGCTCGGCGCGCAATTGCAGCGCCTGCGCGGCCAATCGCTTCTGCGACAGGCTCTCGCGTAGCGTCTGCAAGCCCTGCTCGATGCGCTGGCGCTCCTGTTCCAGGCGGCGGAACTCGCCGTCGCAATCTTCTACCGCGCGGCGCGCGTCGACCAATTGCTTGTCTACCAGCAGGCGCTGGTCGAGGTAGGTCTGACGCTCGGCCTCCAACTCGGCAATCGGGTCGGAACCCGCCGCCAATTGCTCGGCGATCTCGGTGCGGCGCGCGTCGATCTGGCGAAGCTGGGTTTCCATGCGCGCCAGCGCTTGCTCCAGCGACGTGAGCGCCGAGCGCTTGGACTCCATGGACAGCGCCAGCGCATGCGCCTGGTCGGCTGCCTCGCGGGCGTTCATGCGGGCTTCTTCGCGCGTTTCCAGCAGGGCGCGGCGCTCGTTTTCCAGCTCGCGGCGCAGGTCTTCCAGGTCACCCATGTGACCCACCGACTCGTCCAGGCGCGCACGCGCCTCGCGGGTCTGCGTTTGCAGTTCGTCGAGCTGCTGGATCAGATCGCTAAGTTCGCCGGCCACCTTTTCGGCACGGGCGCGCGCTGTTTCCATCTTGCCGCGCTGGCTCTGCAACTGACCGGCCAATTCGGACTGGCGGCGGTGCGCGTTGTACAACTCGCGCTGCGCGTCGTCGCGCGCGCGCTCGGTTTCGAACTTGCCGGTGCGCAGGTCTTCCAGGGTGTTGGTGGCTTCCTCGATGCGCTCTTCCAGCGCCAAGATCTGCTCAGCCAGCGTGCGCATTTCGCGCTCGCGCGCCAGCACGCCCACCTGGTTGCCCTGCGCCCGGCGCACGCGCGCCCAGCCCGGCCCCAGCCACTCGCCCTGGCGCGTCATCACCGACTGATACGGCGCCAGCGCCGAGAGGCCGGTAACCAACTGGTGCGCGTGCTCGATGGAATCGGCGGTGAGCACATGATTGAGAATGGTCACGGCCGCCGCCGGGCCACGCACATGCGCGGCGAGCGTGCCGGCGGTCTGCGCGCCGCCTTCGGCGCCATCGACCAGCGCCACGTCGGCGTTCTCCAGCGAGGCGAACTCGGCAGCCAGCCCGTGTGCGCCATCCACCAGCACGGCGTCCAGATAGCCGGCCAGCGCGGTTTCCACGGCCGTTTCCCAGCCCGCTTCCACCTGTAGCGATTCGCCCAGGCGACGCGACTTGTCCAGGCCAAGACGCGCCAGCCAAGCACTGGCGGCGCTTTCGTCCTGGCCCAGCGCGGCATGCTGCAAGGCTTCCAGGGAGGCCTGGCGACCGCGCGCCGTCTGCAACTGCTGGCGCGCTTCGTTGAGCGCAGACTGCACCTGTCGCTCTTCGTCCAGCACCTTTTCGTAGGCCAGCTTGTGCTGGTCGAGCAGGCTACCCAACGACTCGACGCGCTCGCGCTGCGTGTCGTGCTCCAGTTCCAGTTGTTCGGCCGCCGCATCCAATGCCGCTACGTCGGTGGCCTTCTGCTCGGCTTCCAGTGTTTCGCGGCGGCGGGCGAGGTCCACGGCCTGGCGGTCGAGGTAATTGAGCTTGGTGCGCTCCACCTCGGCAGCGCGGCTGGATTCGCCGGCGGTGCGAGTGTGCGTGTCCCAGCGTTGCTGCCAGTCGGCCAGCTTGATTTCGCTGTCGCGCAAGGCCTCGCTGGTGTCGTCCTGCATCTGCTGCAGGGCTTCGAGCTTGGGTTCGCCTTCGGCCAGTGCCATGCGCAGGCTTTCCACCTGCGCTCGGTCATTGGCGATGTGCTCGGCCAGCTCGGCGTGTTCGCGCTCGGTATCGATCTGGGCGCGCTGCAAGCGGTCGGCGGTTTCGCGGTTAAAGCGCACCTGCTGTTCCACGCGGGCGATTTCCGCGCCCACCTTGTACACCTCGGCCTGTACCGCGTTGAGGTGCTCGGTGGCGCCCACGTGGCGTTCGCGCACGCTTTCCAGTTGCGCCTCCACATGGCGCTGGCCGGCTACCTGCTTTTCGATTTCGATTTCGGCGGCGCTGAGCCCGGAGCCTTCGTTGTCGTGCTGACCCTTGAGTGCGCGGTATTCCAGGGCGCGCAGCTCGGCCTCCTTGCGTACCTGCTCTTCCTTCAAGGCTTTCCAGCGCTCGGCGGCGCGGGCCTGGCGATTGAGGTGTTCGAGCTGCTTGTCCACCTCGTCGCGCACGTCACGCACGCGGTCGAGGTTTTCGCGGGTGGACTTGATGCGGCTCTCGGTCTCCTTGCGGCGCTCCTTGTACTTGGAGATGCCGGCGGCCTCTTCCAGATGGGTGCGCAGCTCTTCCGGCGCAGCCTCCACGATCTGGCTGATCATGCCCTGCTCGATAATCGAGTAGCTGCGCGGCCCCAGGCCCGTACCGAGGAACAAGTCCGTGATGTCGCGACGGCGGCAACGCGCACCGTTGAGGAAGTAAGCCGACTGACCGTCGCGCGTCACCTGGCGCTTGACCGAGATTTCCGCGTACTGGCCGTACTCGCCCTGGATAGTGCCGTCGGAGTTGTCGAAGATCAGCTCCACCGTCGCCTGGCCCACCGGTTTGCGGGCATTGGAGCCGGAGAAGATCACGTCAGTGAGCGAGTCGCCGCGCAGACGACTGGCCGCGCTTTCGCCCATCACCCAGCGGATGGCGTCGATGATGTTGGACTTGCCGCAACCGTTGGGCCCCACCACGCCGGTCATATTGGTCGGCAGATGCAAGGTGGTGGGGTCCACGAAGGACTTGAAGCCGGCGAGTTTGATCGTGGTCAGGCGCATGCGGGCATCAGCGGCAAAGGAAGGAGGCCCGGCTGCCCGGGCGATGGGTCACTGTGCCAAACGCGGGCCCCAGCCGCAATGCGCATGGCAGATAGGTTTCACTTTAACACTGAAACCCAAGTTGATGTTACAAAAGCATTTATTCTTCGAGGCATCGTGGAGCACCTGGCCGGCGCCATCACATGCCGATCCGGAACGGGCGCGAGGGAACGGGCGCGGGGCGGCGGCCGCTGGCCGGCTGCTGAGCCCCTGCCTTTCTCGCACCCAGGGAATCGCTTGCGGATACGCGGCCCAGGCACCCCTTGGACGGCACCCAGGCGAGCCTCCGGCTATTCGGTAGGCGCCTTGGCGTCGATGGACAGCGCGTGGATACCGTTATCCATCAGCCCTTGCAGCGCCGCATAGATCATCCGGTGCCGCTTGATCGGCAACTGCCCCGCAAAGGCCGCGCTCACGATACGTACGTGGAAATGGCCCTTGCCCGCATTGGCGTGACCGGCGTGCTTGTGACCCTCGTCCAGCACGTCCAGCTCCACCGGGGCAAGCGCCTGCTGCAGGCGCTCGCGAATCTGCTCCACCATGGTCGCGCTCATGCCGGCGGCAGCGCCTTGCGGAACGGCTTGATGCTGACGTTGGCGTACACGCCAGCGGCCACGTACGGGTCGTCCTTGGCCCAGGCTTCCGCCTCGGCCTGCGAGGCGAACTGCGCCAGGATCAGGCTACCCGTAAAGCCCGCCGGGCCCGGATCCTCCGACTCGATCGCCGGGAACGCACCCGCCACCAGCAGGCGGCCTTCGTCCATGAGCTTTTCCAGGCGCGCGATATGCGCGGGGCGCGCGGCCTTGCGCTTTTCCAGCGAGTCCGGCACGTCCGTACCGACGATGGCATACCACATGGGACAACTCCTGATGAGTGAGCTGCGCATTCTAACGCGGTCAGCCCCATCGCCCTATCGGCCACAGGTCAGTGCGCGAGCGCACGATGGCTATTCGATGGGCTGGAAATCGCCGTCGGCCAGGTCCAGCGCATCGGTACTGAGTTGACCGCTGGCGCGATCCAGCTTGAACGAGAACAGACGAGGCGACGTTTCCGGGTCGCCGCCACACCGCGTGTCGTGCTTTTCGTGCACGTCGATGTCGACGGTGGCGCCGTCGGAATCGTCGACCATGTAATCCAGACAGGTATCCGCCAGGGTGGTCAGGTGATGCTTGCGTATCACGGCGTCCACACGCTGGATCACCGCGCTATCGCCATCGCCCTCGGCGGAGGCAGCTTCATCGCTCTTGGCAGGCTCTTGCGCCGCCACCGCCACCGACGACGCCGGGGCCGTCGAGGCGGCTGCCGGCGCCGCAGGAACGGCCTGGCCTGCCGGTGGCGCCGAAGGGGAGCACGCGGCCATCAACAGCAATGCGCAGGCAGCACCCAGCGCACCGCACGCCATCGTCCATGACAGCCTCCAGCGGCGCGTCACGGTATTACGCCTCCGGGCGCATGTACGGGAACAACAGCACGTCGCGGATTGACGAGGCATTGGTCAGCAGCATCACCAGGCGGTCGATGCCGATACCCAGGCCGCCGGTGGGCGGCAGGCCCACTTCCAGCGCACGGATGTAATCGGCGTCGAAGTGCATGGCTTCATCATCGCCGGAGGCCTTGGCGGCCACCTGTGCCTGGAAGCGCGCGGCCTGGTCTTCCGGGTCGTTCAACTCGGAGAAGCCGTTGGCGATTTCCTTACCGTTGACGAACAGTTCGAAGCGATCGGTGATGCCCGGATCGGTATCGCTCTCGCGTGCCAGCGGAGACACCTCCACCGGATGCTGCGTGATGAAGGTCGGCTGGATCAGCGTGTGCTCCACCGTCTTCTCGAAGATCTCCAGCAGCAGGCGACCCCAGCCGAACTCGTTCTTCACCTGGCAACCCAGGCGCTTGGCGTGCGCGGCCATGGCGTCGCGGTTGCGCAGCTCGTCGCGGCGAATCTCGGGGTTATGTTCGAGCACGGCGTCTTCCATGCTCCAGCGGCGGAACGCCGGGCCCACATCGATGGCCGTGCCTTCCCAGCTCAGCTCGGTGGTGCCGATCACGTGTTTGGCCGTATCGCGGATCACCGCCTCGGTGAGGTCCATGATCTCGGTGTACGTGGCGTACGCCTGGTACAGCTCGAGCATGGTGAACTCGGGGTTGTGTCGGGTGGACACGCCCTCGTTACGGAAATTGCGGTTGATCTCGTACACGCGATCAAAGCCACCCACCACCAGGCGCTTGAGGTACAGCTCCGGCGCCACGCGCAGGTAGAGGTCCATGTCCAGCGCGTTGTGGTGCGTAACGAACGGACGCGCCGTGGCGCCGCCCGGGATCACGTGCATCATCGGCGTTTCCACTTCCATGAAGCGGCGCGGCTCGGCCTCCAGCCACTTGCGGATATAGCCGATGATCTTGGAGCGCTGCGCAAACGTACGGCGCGCTTCCTCGGTAACGATCAGGTCCACGTAGCGCTGGCGATAGCGCTGCTCCACGTCGGCCATGCCGTGATGCTTGTCCGGCAGCGGTCGCAGGCTCTTGGTGAGCAGGCGCAGCTTTTCCACCTTCACCGACAGCTCGCCGGTGCGGGTGCGCATAAGCGTGCCCTCGGCGCCGACGATGTCACCCATGTCCCAGCCCTTGAAGGCCTTGTACGTCTCTTCGCCCACCGTGCCCTGATGGATGAACAGCTGGATGCGGCCGTTGAAATCCTGCATCTGCACAAAGGCGACCTTGCCCTGGTCACGCTTGAGCAGGATGCGGCCAGCCACCTTCACCTTGCGAGCCAGCGCCTCGATGGCCTCGGCGGTCCACTTGTCCGCATCGGCGAATTCGGCCTGCAAATCGCCCGCAAAGGCGTCCATCTTGAAGTCGTTCGGAAACGCCACGCCATGCTCGCGCAGCGCTTTCAGTTTCTCGCGGCGCTCGGCGATGAGTTTGTTCTCGTCCTGCGGGACGGACTCGGGAGCGCTGGCGGGAGAAACGTTGTCGCTGGTCATGCGGGGGTTCCGGTGTGTTGTTGTTTTGCCGATCGTGGCGGCGCATGCACGATGCATGCGCCCACGTTGTTAAACGTCGTCCCGGCGCTCGCCGGGACAGTGCCTTTGCCGATCGCCCCGAAAAACGCGGGGCCCTACTTTCGCTGGAATAACCGGCAAAGCACCATCTAAACCAAACGCGCGTGAGCTTTATGCATCCACGCGCTTGGCGCCCGCATCCAGGCCCGACTTGAGGCTGGCTTCGACGAATTCGTCGAGGTCGCCGTCGAGCACCTTCTGCGTGTCCGAACGCTCGATACCGGTACGCAGATCCTTGATGCGGCTCTGGTCCAGCACGTAGTTGCGGATCTGGCTGCCCCAGCCGATATCGGACTTGGACGCTTCCAGCGCGTTCTTTTCCGCGTTGCGCTTCTGGATCTCGATTTCGTACAGCTTGGCGGCCAGCATTTTCATGGCGCGGTCGCGGTTGGCGTGCTGGCTGCGCTCGGTCTGGCAGGCCACCACCACGCCCGAGGGCACGTGCGTAATACGCACCGCCGACTCGGTCTTGTTCACGTGCTGACCACCGGCGCCCGAGGAGCGGTACACGTCGGTACGCAGGTCGGCCGGGTTGATGTCGATGTCGATGTTGTCGTCCACTTCCGGCGACACGAACACCGAGGTGAAGCTGGTGTGGCGGCGGTTGTCCGAATCGAACGGGCTCTTGCGCACCAGGCGGTGCACGCCGATCTCGGTCTTCAGCCAGCCGTAGGCGTAATCGCCTTCCACGCGGAAGGTGGCGGACTTGATGCCGGCCACATCGCCACCGGACACTTCCAGCAGCTCGGTTTTCCAGCCGCGCGACTCGCACCAGCGCAGGTACATGCGCAGCAGGATTTCCGCCCAGTCCTGCGCCTCGGTGCCACCGGCGCCGGCCTGGATGTCCACGAAGGCGTTGTTGGCGTCCATCTTGCCGGAGAACATGCGCTGGAATTCCAGCTTGGCCACCTTGGCTTCCAGGCTGCCCAGATCGTCGATCACCGACTGCAGGGTGCCTTCGTCTTGATCGGCGGCGGCCATCTCCACCAGCTCGCTGGCATCCGCGAGGCCGGCGCTCAGCGTATCGATGCCACTGACCACGGTGTCGAGGCGGGCGCGTTCGCGGCCCAGCTCCTGCGCGCGCGGCGGATCGTCCCACACGGTGGGGCTCTCCAGTTCGCGGCTTACTTCTTCGAGACGCTCACGCTTGGTGGCGTAGTCAAAGATACCCCCTAAGCGACTCGACGCGGCCCTTGAGGTCCGCGATCTGCGCAAGGATCGGATTGATCTCGATCATCGTGGTTTGGTTCCAAAGCTTAAGCCCTCTAGGATACCAGAGGACCCCGCCAGCCTGCCAAAACACCGGGGTGACAACCGTAACGCCGTGTGCGCGTTGATAGGGCGTCGGCGGCCCGCTGAGCGGCCGTCATCGCATCGACACAGGGAACCCAAGGAGCGGCAGGTGCCATTTTGGAGCAAGCAAGGAAATGCATGGGCATGCGCCCTGCTACTGACGACCGGCCTTGGCGCCCTTGGCGGCGCGCAGGCCAGCGAGGACACCCCCGCCAGCCCCGGCCTGGAAAGCCCGGCCACCGAAGGCGCGGACCTCACCGCCATCCTCAAGGCCATGCAGACAGCCGACGAGCCGGCACTGCAGCAGCACTACCAGCAAGCCACCGACCCCATCGTGCACGTGTGGGCCGCTATGGCGCTGGAGCGGGTGCACTTCAACCTGGATGCGGCCAGCGCGGACGCCGAACAGTGCGAACAAGCCCTGTTCGATAACCACCCGGGCATTGCCCTGCTCTGCGGCCAGTTCCGCGTGGGCAACCTGCAGATGGCCGGTCGCGCCGCCGAAGCACGCGAGGCCGAGCGCGCGCTGGTAACGCGCTATGAGAATCACGGCCTGCCCAAGCGGGTGGAGGCCATGCGCGCTTTCCTGGCCCGCCAGGACGGCGTACCACCCATGCGCGTGGATCTGCCCAAGGGCGACGTCACCCTACCCACCAAGCGCAACGTCATCGTGCCCACCGTCACCGCCCAGGCCAATGGCCACGAGGCGGAGTTCATGCTCGACACCGGCGCCTCCAACCTGGTGCTGGGCGAGGAGAACGCTCGCCAGTACGGCGTAACGCCGCTGGACGAGCACGGCAAGATCAGCGGCTGGATCAGCAAGGGCATTACCACCCAGGCCGGCGTGCTCGACACCCTGCAACTGGGCGATATCACCCTGCACCACGTGCCCGTAACCATCGTGCCCCACCCCATCCAACTGCTGGGCGGCAACCTGCTCGCCGCGCTGGGCACCGTGCGCATAAGCAACCAGGCCGTGCAGGTGCTGGGCGCGGAAACCCAGGCCCCCGCCTGCGACACGCCCATGCTGGTGCGCTCGGGCATGTGGGGCGACGAGATGCGCCTGCTGCCTCGCCTGGCGATCAACGGACAGCCGCAATCGGTGCTGCTGGATACCGGCGCCTCCAAATACCTGCTCGGCACCCAGGCCGCGCTGGAAGAGGCCACCGCCCTGCACCGACGCACCACCTCGCTGCGCGACATTGGCGGTAACCACGCCATGGTGCACACGGATGCAGCGAAGGTGCAGCTCACCATCGCCGGTCAGCCCTTCGACATGCTGTTCGAGGTCTACACCGACGCCACCCAGGTAAAGCACCCGATCACCTTGGGTGCGGGCGCGCTGCGCGACATGGATTTCCTGCTGGATTACCGGCACCAGCGGCAGTGCTTCTTGTTGCATCCGAATTTGCGTTGAGGGTTTTCTGCGCTAAGGAAAGTCTGATAAATCGACTTCTTGTCCGTCATTCCTGCGGAACCCGAGAAGGGGGGCAAGAGCCGGCGCCGCTTTCTAACAGCCGAAGGGCTGGTGATCCAGCGCCTTTACATTCAGAGAGTGACAGGCACGGGATCACCAGCCCTTCGGCTGTTGAAAGGCGCTTCCAGCATTCGCTGGGATGACGATCAAAATTAGAGTTTCCCTAAGCCGGCTGGGCGCCGGTGAGTGGTAACAGGGCGATGGATGACCAGCCTTCGACCGTTGAAAAGCACTTCCCGCTTTTGCGGCGATGACGGCACGCTGGGATTAATCGCCAGTCTCGAGCGCGCGGCTCCAGATGTAGCACAGCCAAGCCAAGCCCTTCTAGGCATGCTCTGACTTGACCGTCATTCCTGCGAACGCAGGAATCCAGCGACTTTACGCTCAACGATCTACACGCACTGCATGACCAGCTTGCAGCGGTTGAAAAGCACTTCCCGCTTTCGCGGGGATAACGGCACGTTGGGATCAATCGCCAGTCTCGAGCGCGCGGCTCCAGATGTAGCACAGCCAAGCCGAGCCCTTCTAGGCACGCCCCGATTTGATCGTCATTCCTGCGAACGCAGGAATCCAGCGACTTTACGCTCAACGATCTACAGGCGCTGCATGACCAGCCTTCGTCTGTTGAAAAGCACTTCCCGCTTTCGCGGGGATAACGGCACGTTGGGATTAATCGCCAGTCTCGAGCGCGCGGCTCCAGACGTGGCACAGCCAAGCCGAGCCCTTCTAGGCGCGCCCCGATTTGACCGTCATTCCTGCGAACGCAGGAATCCAGCGACTTTAAGCTCAACGATCTACAGGCGCTGCATGACCAGCCTTCGGCTATTGAAAGGCGCCTCCTGCCTGCATCCGTAGGAATGACGAACAATAAGTCGATTCATCAGACCTTTCATGGATGAACGTTTTGCGCACCTCATGCCTATTTCATGGCTGGCGAAGCACCCCAAGCACCGGCGCCCCGCGAAAGCGGGAGGCGCTTTACAAACAGCCGAAGGGCTTGTCATTCAGCGCCTTTACGATCACACCCGCCCAACGTTTAACCGCCCAAAACCGACCCCACAAACCACACCCACCGAACGCCCACGCCGCGCATCAACCTCACGCCAACGCCTGCTGATGCACCCCCTTCACCGCACGGCCCGACGGATCCGCCGCGCCCGCAAAAGTCGGGTCCCACGCCAAGGCGGCGGGTGACGAGCAGGCGATGGATTTGCCACCCGGCACCGTGGCCGCGCACGCCTGCCCCGGGTAGAACTTCTCGAAGATACGGCGATACAGGTACGCCTCCTTGGTGGCCGGCGGATTATGCGGAAAGCGCGTGGCCGCCGCAGCGAGCTCGCGATCGCTCACCGCCTGCTCGGCATGCGCCTTGAGCCCATCGATCCAGCCATAGCCCACGCCATCGCTGAACTGTTCTTTCTGCCGCCACAGAATCTCATCAGGCAACACGCCCTGAAACGCCTCGCGCAGCACGGCTTTTTCAATGCGCCCCTGCCCGGCCATCTTGTGCCGCGCATCCATGCCCATCGCCACGTCGAGAAAATCCAGGTCGAGAAACGGTACGCGCGCCTCCACGCCCCACGCCATCATCGCCTTGTTCGCGCGCAGGCAGTCGTAGCTATGCAGCGCATCGAGCTTGCGCACGGTTTCTTCGTGGAACGCCTCTGCCGACGGCGCCTTGTGGAAGTACAGGTAACCGCCAAAGATTTCATCGGAACCCTCGCCCGACAGCACCATCTTCACCCCCATCGCCTTGATGCGACGCGCGAGCAGAAACATCGGCGTGGAGGCGCGAATGGTGGTGACATCGTAGGTTTCGATGTGGCGAATCACCTCCGGCAGCGCATCCAAGCCCTCCCAGAACGTGTAGACAAAACCGTGATGCACCGTGCCCAGTGCATCGGCCGCCACTTGTGCCGCCGCGAGATCAGGCGAACCCTCCAGGCCGATGGCAAACGAGTGCAGGCGCGGCCACCAAGCCTCCGTGCGGTCACCCTCTTCCACGCGATGACGCGCGAAGCGCGCCGCACACGCCGCCACCAGCGACGAATCCAGCCCGCCGGAAAGCAGCACACCGTAAGGCACGTCCGTCATCAACTGACGATGCACCGCCTGCTCGAACGCACCGCGCAGCGCAGCGGGCGACACATCGTGCCCCTGCGTATGCGCATAATCGCGCCAGGGCTTGTGGTAATAGCGGCGCAACTCACCATCCGCACTGTCATACACATGCCCCGGTGGGAATGGCGCCACATCGGCGCACACGCCTGCCAGGGCCTTCATTTCCGAAGCCACGCACAAGCGCCCTTCCGCATCGTGCCCCCAATACAGCGGACACACACCGATGGGGTCGCGCGCAATCACGTAGCGCGCGGCGGCGCTGTCCCACAGGGCAAACGCAAAAATGCCGTTGAGCTGGGTGAGCCACTCCAGCGGCGCGGCATGTTCGCGATACAGCGCGTTGATCACCTCGCAATCGGAGCCCGTGGTGAAGTCGTACTGGCTGGCCGCGCGCAACTCGCGGTGGTTATAGATCTCGCCGTTCACTGCCAAGGCCAGCGCACCATCGCGCGAATGCAGCGGCTGGGCGCCGCTGGCCGGGTCCACGATGGCCAGGCGCTCGTGCACCAAGATCACACCGGCATCCACAAACACACCACTCCAATCGGGGCCGCGATGACGCTGGCCTTGCGACAGCTCCAACGCCTGCTGGCGCAACGCAGCCAAATCATCACCGGGCTGCAGGTCGAACATGCCGAAGATCGAACACATGACACAGTTTCCTTGGGTTGTTTTTCATGGCGTGGAAAAACAAAAAGGCCCGCTGGGAGCGGGCCTTTTTGCGTGTGAAATCGAGATTGCTGCTTACACGCTGGCCCACCCGTGGTTGCGGGTATTGTTATTGGCGTTATTGGTATTCAGCGCGCGCATGCACTCGGTCGCCGCCGCGATAGCGGCGTTCATGGCGACAAAGCGGGCGTGAAGAGCAGTCATGGCCCTGACTAAACCACAGCGCGGGCGCACTGGCAAGCGCCGTGAAACGTTTCAAGTGTTCCCATTTTCGCTCGCCGGGCGCGGCTCGCTGATCCAACGGCGGGCCGCCTCGAACTCGTCGTTGCGAAACACGTGAAATTGCGCAGGCACTGCAAAGCCCATCGCCATGGCCCCGGCGCGCAACCAGGGCACATCGGTCACCAGGGCCACTCTGTCCCAGCCACTCAAATGGCGAAAGCCCAGCATCACGTCCTCCCACATGGCGCCCGGCGCAAAGCCTGTGAACTCCGGGCCCACGTGATAGAGCAGGCGCAGCTTGCGGGTAATGGCAAACGCCGCCTCCACATCGGGCACGATCACCCGCTGGTAATCCTCCGCACTCACCTGCCCGCTCGCGCGAAACCCCAGCGCACCCGGCGGCAAACCCTGAATCAGCTCGATCATGGCCACAACCCTCCTTTGCTGCTCGATGTATCGCAAAGGGCGCGTTACCGAGGCGTCATGACGCACCTCGACACATCGCGCACAACCGCGCCACATGTGCCCCGCAGTGACACTTCGCTGCCGGATACGTGCATCCAGCCATGTCACGAGACTGTCAACGTCATAAGTTTTGCGTTCGCTCAAACGCGCCGCACGCTTAACCGGCCGCGAACATCCTCGTCGTTAGCCTGACCCCTCCCGTAACCCACCGAGGATGCATATGGATCCCATGACCCTAGATGCACCGCTTGCCGCTACGGCCACGCAGCCTGACGCCCCGCGGGTGTCGCCCGAACCGCTCGACGGTTACGTATTGAACCCCTGGTCGGGGCTCTATCAGGAATCGCTACAGACCTATCAGGATCGATTGCGCGCCCACCCGGGCCACGCCTGATACAACAAACCCCGCCTGGCGCGGGGTTTGTTTTTTAAGCGGTGACGCAAAGCGCCCCTTTCGGCACGCCACCGTCAAACCCATGCTCGTTACCCAGGCAGCCACACCCCTGCCGCGGTCGCCAGGTCCAACACGCATGAGCCGCCCTGCCTGGCGCGCCATACTGTTTGTCGCGTTAGCCTCAGCCCGTCGCCCTCAATGCTTGGTCCCATCGGGCTGGGCGCGAATGCCATGCAGCATGATTTCAGCCTGGATCTGACCCGGGATGGCCGTTTCTCGAAAGGCCCGCCCCTCCATCGTGTCCAGCAAGGTGGCGTAGCCGTACAGCCAGGCGCGCCAGTACACCGACTCTCCACGATCAAATACCTCGCAGAACACGTCGATGGACTCGCCGTACAGGTCAATGAGCGTGAAGTTCATGTCCATGGAGTCGGCTCCTGGCAAAGGCCTACCCGACGCCGCGCCCTGGGGAGGGGCGACGCTGCGAACCGTGAGGGCGAAATAGCGGGGCGATTTGCTCTCGGTGACAAGAGGCAATCAAGGAGCGTGCCAGCTAACGCCCCCTACAACTGAAAGCCAGCCCCTACACAGCAAACCTATTCAGCCTCGCTCCGCGCAGCGCGTGTCAGCCACTCCTGCACCGCCTTACGCACCACAAACTCCAGCGACTCGCTGGTTTCGGCCGTACCTACAAAGCGCCGCTCGATGCCGCGCTCCGACCACACCAAAGCTCGCCAGTGCACGAGGTGCCCCACCCAATCCCAATCCACTTCCACTTCCAAGGCATCGCCACGTGTATTGCGCACGCTAAAAACGGTAGACACTGCTCACTCCCCCCCATGTGCACAAGCATCCTCGGCGCGAACACGTTGACCCGCAATATGACCTTTGTGCCGCATCGCGGGCCACGTGACGTGACGCATACCGGCATAAGCGCGCAACCGGCGAATACGTTGACACAACGTGACACGTGCACCCTTATGCGCACCGGGCATTCAAAGCCCCGCCCTGCCGCCCGATGCGCCCTGCCCGCGCCGCCCCGCATCAACCTTGGGTGGCCCTCAACGCACATGGCATCGACGGGCGCCCCATTTGTGTTGCCCCAAGCACGGCCGCGAACCGTCGCGCGAGGATCAACGCACCTTGCCACTCGCCTAAACCGCGTCCACCTCACTCAACTCAAACCGCGCCTCCAACACCATCCAATACAACGCCGTGGTGTTGAACGCGCGCGCGAATAAACGGGCGAGATCCAGCGTCATTGGCCTGCCCTCCATCATCCAATCCTTTAACTGTGCGCTGGTGATGCCGATGCGCCGCGCTGTCTGCGCAAAGGTGAGGTCATCCGGCACCATGTAATCGTGCAGCAGCACCTGCGCGGGTGAGCGCACGGGCAGCCCTCGGCTGATGTACATGCGCGGCGAAAGGGGAATCCGACTCATCACTGTCCTTAGTTGATGTGCGCGCACGCTTAAACACGCCGGCGCGAGCGCAGCGATAGATGTAGGCAACTGCCCTGTTTAGTCGTAAGTGATCGCCAAGGTGCGGCACACCGGCAACACGCCCGGTGCGCCGCGGGGGCGATCAACGGACGGGTCAGGTGCTGGCGGCGGGTTTTTGGCCCAACAAGCGCGCGTAGGTGTGCAGGTAATGCACGGCTGTCGATAACCCCGCGGATTCCAACGGGGTTAGGGCTAGCTGGCGTACCGGGCGGGAACCTCGGCGCGGCGGGGCGAGGAAAGCCTCCTCGCTATCCATCAGCAGACCCAGCAAGGCGTCTGCGGAGCGGGCAATACCGATCAGCGTTAACAACCGCTGCTCTGCTTCCTGCGCCTCAGCTGGGGGAGCCAGCGTGTCGGCGGAGGTCGCGTGCGTAGCCTCTGGTGGGAAAGACGGGCGTGCGCGTGCCGTATGATCGTGGGTAGCCATGATCAACTCTTCCTTAGTTGGTGATGGTTAGCGGGTCGTGTGAGCTGCTACTCCCACGGCCCGCGCCTCATGACCCGGAGGGGCCATGGCTGCGCGCGACGAATTTTGAGCCCCCGCGCGCAGCGAAACGAAGGTAGCAGAGCGCCGCCTCCCACCCTGTCAGGCTATCTCCCGCCGCACCATGCGACCGCAGCGCGCGCACTCGGCGGCATGCGCTGTCAGTGAGTCGGGCCATGGAATCCGGCGATGACTTACCATCGCGCTTCCGTAACCACCCGCCAACGCGCAGGTGCTGGTTAACAGACGCAGCACGGCGGCAAGGCCATCGGCGAGAGACGTCCGACCGGAACCGGCCCGAAGCTAACGTTGCTAGCAACGCAACATTCGTGGAAAGCCCGAGTGACGCCCCATCAAAGAGCAAGCCTTCGCAAGGCTTCGGGGGTTGTCCCCGTCCAGTCGTGGAAAGCGCGGAAGAACGAGTTGGGATCTTCGAAGCCGAACAGAAACCCAATCTCGCCGGCAGAAAGCTCGGTTTGCGTCAGGTAGTGCCGGGCGAGCGCCTCGCGAGTGTCGTTGACCAAGGATCGGTAGTTTCCGCCCTCTTCCTCCAGCCGTCGCTGCAGTGTTCGCTTGCTCATCGAAAGGCGTACAGCAACCGCCTCGATGCCCGATTGCCCGCCCGGCAGCAATTCAAGCAAGGCGGAGCGAACGCGCTCCACGGTGCTGGCATGGCCACCGAGTTGGCCCAAGCGCTTGCGGAGGTCGGGCTCGAACACCTGCCACATGGCATCGTTGGCGGTGAGAAACGGCCGCTTCGCGTCGGCAGCCGTGAATGCGATGCTCGCGGCATCGCCTTGTAGCGGGGCCACGCCAAAGAACTTGGCAAAGGCTTTGGCCTGCGCGCCGGCCGGAAGTTGCGACATGGTCACACGCAGTGCCGCCATGGGTTCACGCGTAGCTAGACGCGCAAGCCGCAGCAGGAACGCAAGCTCGCTGGCCACCAGCACGAATGGCGCCTGCGACTGCGCCTCCAGCCAGTGCGGCGCGAGGGTCAACGTGCCATCGCGGGCCACGCTCACCGCAAGGCTCATCGGCGCCATCAGCCTCTTGTACGACGACAGCCGTTGCCCCGCCTGCAGCAGGTTCGCACTGCACAGCGCTGCGAATATCGGCGGGTTGAACGACTCAGCCCGAATCGCCTCCACCAGGTGCAACGGCAGCAATGGATCACCTGCTTCCACCTGCAGGCTCTCCCAGAAGCGGAAATATTCCGCCGTCGTCAGGCCGTTGCCGGGGCGTGCCAGTAATTCCTCCGGCAAGCCGGCGCGGCGCAACAGGGTGTCGCTTCGGATACCCAAGTCCTTCAGTAGCGGACGCCATCCAGGATCGACCGGAAAGGTGCTGTTGCGCGCCATGTCAGCTGAGCTGGCTCATGATCAGGCGATCATAGACGCGATCGCCGAAGAATTTGCGCACGAACATCAAAGGCCTCGCCAAGTTGCCGACCACGTAGCGTGTCTTTGGGCGACGCGCCCGCACGGCGCGGGCAATGGCCTCTGCCACCACGGTTGGCTGCGACATCGGCGCCTTGGCTCCTGCGATGGCGTGCGCCAGCTTGCCGTAGGGGCCATGGCCGGAGCGGTCCAGCATCGGCTGGGTCATCACGTCACCAAACTCCGTGGCGATAATGCCCGGCTCAATCACCACCACGTCAATGCCGAACGGCTTCAGCTCGATCCGCAGCGCATCGCTCCAGCCCTCCAGCGCGTGCTTGGTTGCGTGGTACCAGGCACCCAGCGGGGTGTAGATCTTGCCGCCCATCGACGAGACGTTGACGATGGCGCCACGCCCCCGCTCTCGCATGGCCGGAATCAGCAGTTGGGTCAGGCGGGCCAGGCCGAACGGATTGACCTCAAATTGCGCCCGCGCGTCGTCCAGGACGGTCTCCTCGACCGAACCGTAGATGGCATAGCCGGCGTTATTCACCAGTACGTCCAACGCACCATGCTTCTGTTGGATACGTTCCACCACGGCTGCAATATCGGCCTCCTTGGTGATGTCCATGCGAAGCGGAATAGCACCTAGTGCCTCCAGATCTTGCATGGCCTCCACGCGTCGCGCCGCGACGTAAACCGTATGCCCTTGCATCAGCAGGCTACGCGCAGTGGCTTTGCCAATGCCGGACGACGCACCAGTGACGAGGATGATGCTCATGGTTGAAACCTTGGGCTGCGCCCGTTGGGAATGTGATGCCACTTTGGGCCGCATCACGCGCCACGTAACTAGCGGATGGCGCCAATCCGCTCGCCAAAGGTGCCAGCGCGATCCTGGCATGGGTCACAACATTTCAGCGCCCCACCGCCTGCCTCGGATCTGAACCCGCCCAATTGAGAAGGCTCGACGGACGCTCCTGGCCAATCATGATTGGCTGCACTTTGTGAGTATCAGGGGGAGTGTTCAACGCGAGCGGGGTTTGATGGTTAGCCAGCCTGGGATCTACACCAGGCGGCGCCCGCACCGTCACACGAACAATCTGCGCGCCCAAGGCCACCGGCAACCCGTACCGCACGGCGCGCAAGCCTCAGATCAGTCGACCCAAGCAGCCCCGTAACAAGTGCAGCCGCGCTGCACATTGACGAGATGCGGCTGACCAAAGCACGGCGACAACCAACACGCGTCCAGCCGTAGCTTGGGCCAGCCCCGCGCACTGAGGGCGAATTACCGCAAGCGCCAAACCAACGGGCCATAGACCGTTCGCCCGGGTGCTCCATGAAGATGAAAACCTTTACCAACGCGCCGACCACGTTCGATTTGGGCATCGTCCGATGCTGCTCAAAGCCCGCGATGGTTATGTTGCAACTGCCTCCCGCATCGCAAGAAACCCCCACGAAATACCCCCAAACCACGAGCCACTAACACGGCTCGACACGTTCGCTGACACCGCCGACCGCGCCCTCTCTTCGAGAAGGCGCGAGCGAACACGCAAAGCACCAAAAGCGCCCCGCCCTTCAACTCTCCCCACCAAGGACGAGCCATGAACCGACCCCGCAAGAAGGCATCTGTGCAACAGATATTCGCGTTAATAACAGCCGCCATCGTGCCGGCCATGTGCGGCCTCCATTACGCGATCTACGTTCTTGACGACGGCACGACGAGCCGCGAAACGCTGCTTCTTTCGCTGCTCACATCCTCCATCACGGGCACGCTGTGCGCGCTGATCGCCTCCTATGGGCTTGGCCGTAGACATGGCCGATCAACGTAACGAGAACAAGCGGAAGCGTAGCCATGATCAAGTCCCTTCTCGCAGCGTTCGCCATACTCGCTGCCGCAGGCATCCTCTTTGCGAACCTGCTTTATATACACACCGCTCTCGCCATCGCAGCAAGCTCGATAGGCATCGTCGCCGCCGCTACCACGCTTCGATACATGAGCGTCAAGCAACACGCCGGGCGCCATAGCCGCCGCTCACCGGATCGTTGGTGAGCCAGCGCCTTTCAAAGGCTCCACATTGCCTCGCTATGGAATGCAGTTAACGCAGAGCAAGAGTGGCCGCACATACGCTGGCAACTTGCAACGAGGCCAGCTTAACTATGTCGCGGCATGGCTATAAGGAAATAGGCCATAACCATCATGACGAGCCACGTTAAGGGCATGCCAAGCTCGCGCCCAACGGACACGCCGCTTTTTCTCGACAGACCCATGGCGTGCACTACGCGCGAAAAAATGAAGGTTCCACCGCAGGCATGCAACACGGCGGCATCGCTGCCCCCAAGCTCCAAGGCCAGCAACCCCAAAAGGCCCAGCGGAAGGTATTCGACCGCATTGCCATGAGCGCGAATGCGCTTACGCAACTCCATGTCTTCGCCATCACCAAGGCCGACCCGCACCTTCCAACGCCGAAGCACCACGCGGAACGACAGCACAATGACCAACAGCAGCGCTAAAGCGACGTAGAACCCAGTGATTTGCAACGTTGTTCCTTAATGTCCCCACGAAGCGCGACCCAAGCTTAGTGCCATCGCAAAAGTCACATGGCAATGGCTGAGCAAGTCAGGGCAGCTTCTGGATATCTTCTTGAGTGGAATGCCCGATGCCATCAACAGGCCGACCGGGTCGCCGTGACCACCGCCAAGTATGCTGTACAGAGCATGGAATCTGACACGCCCAAACGTGGGCCGACGCCGCTAACACAACGCCTTGGTACGACCGATCACGCGTCAGCCACACTCCGGCGATTGGTGGGCTCTTCGCATTCCATGCTGTGCAGCGCATTCGCGGCGCGAGTTGATTCGGCCAACCGCAAAGCGGACGTAAGAAAAAGGCCGCTCTTCAGCGGCCTTCTTGTACATGGATACCAAAAACTGACTGTTCCACAGTCGCACCACCGGGGAAACCGCCCTGCTTCGACACCTGCGCTACTGAATGCGGGGGCGTGGGCTACACACCGCCACGCGCACGCACTCCACGTCAACTAGATGCCGAGTCACAACGCGCCACGACAAATCGCAGCTTTCTCCGGAAAGGCCTCGATGCACCACGCTTGCCATTGCTTTCGGTCCGTCTCGCGCTCCGCTGCATCTGAGCCGTTGTACACAAACACAAAGCTGCGCCCGGTGAGCTGATTCAAGATGGCAGATAGCGCATCGTGAACGACTTTGGGGCTGTAATGCCTCACACCCTCGAAAGCATCGGGCGACCTATTGGCAAGGCTAATCTGCCCCACCGGCAAAGGCCGAGCGTCGCCCAAATGACCAATGAGATAAGGAACGGCGGAATCACCCATGGATTCCAGCTCCGTGAAGGCTCGGGCCTCGCTGCCGCTGCGAGTGGTAGCGTCAACCAAACTAGCCACACGTTTTGCGATGGGACCAGGGGCCGCACCACCATGTGTCGCACAGCCCGACAGCAACGCCACCAGAAGAACTAACCTAGCCGACTCAACCATACGTTGCAGTCCATCGCCCATTGGTAACGAACCGCGTTGATGCCACCGAACGCGGTACGCGCGCAGTGCAACCTCAGATAGCAGCAACTCGGCGCACAATCTCACACCTGCCCCGCGCCATCGCAACGGAGTGGCGGCGCGCGGCCAGTTGAAACATGGCATGCCGCTCACAAAAAAGCCGCCTTTCGGCGGCCTTCTTGTGCATGGCGGCGCGCGTCCGGGTGACACGCCCGCAAGGGGCAGCTCACCGAGCGCATTCAACCGAGTGAGCTTGCCATTTGTGCCGGTGTACCGAGCATCCACGCACACCGACTAGGAAAAAGTCTCAACGCCGAAACGGCCCTTTCTCCGCCTTGGGCGCAGCCGGGGCTTGCCCCGTGTGGGCGGGATCGCGGTCGAACTGACTGGTGGACTTGAACTTTTTGTCGTCTCTTACAAAGACTTGCGCCTTCTTGCCTGCATAGAGCGAGTGAATCGCCTCGGCCGACAGCGGCTCGTTCGGACCCTTCATGGAATGGCCTGCTTTGTTTGGGGCGGAAGATCCACCATACGCCCTATTTGGCGCTGTGTCGCATGCCTTGCCCAAACTCCAGCGGCAACCTGCCCGCTAGCGCCTCGGCCTGCCCCAGCCATTGCTGGAGAAAAGCTGAAGCCATTGCCGAAAATTCCACGTCCCTCGCAATCTCCGCTCTCAGCCCCTGCGTCAGGACCTCGCGAAGCGCTTCCGGCGCACGAAAAGCCACTTCGACCTGATCTCGCAGCAACCTAAGCTTTTCTGCGCGACGCTCAACCAAGGCCGCGCGATTGAGCTTCAATATCTCTTCAGTGATCCGTGCGTCGTCGTCACCGGGCAAACCGAACATCAATGGTCCAGCAAACGCAAAATGATTCTGAGGATCGCGATCATAGGGATCGATCAGTCCAACCCCATGTGGGGGCGTTGCCAACCAACTGGCACGAAGGCTTTCGGGATCTCTCGGCGCCAAGGTAAGGCCGGCGCTATTGGCAGAGCGCCCGAGCCTAATGAGCGCATCGTTACCCAATCGCTCTGCGAGTCGACCGATATATACAGCCGGCGTCCTGCGCGCCGTAGGTCTTGAGCATATAAGCGGCCCAGCCTGACGCGTCGGTCAATGGGCGCATATCAAGTTGATGACCACAGCCCGCATACCTTGACCCATCGCCCCACTCGCCTCCGGCTCGCCTCGGAGCCAGCCTTACAACCTCATTTGGCTGCATTCCTTTCATATCGCTGGTCGGACAGGCAAGGCACCCATGCATACGCAAGCGGCCATCAGGATCGGCTTCTATTGCGAACGCCAAAGGGAGCTACTCGATCCCCATCAACTTCAGTTCCCGACGGGCACGATCTCCGAACAAAAACGTCTCCATGATCCATCGAGTCTTGTTCGCGGTGACTTCAGCAACCTCTTGCCTCGCCATCCATGCCTTCGCCACGGCTTCGAAGGTGTCGACCTTAAGGGCCGCTGCAGCAGCCTGGGCTAGCTTGCTCTCCTTGCGCTGCGCACCCGGATCTAGGCCTTGCGACAACAGCCGCTTGGCATCATCCCGGCGCTGCCTTGCATCGGCTAGCGTGACGATTGGGTAGACCCCGAGCGCCAGCGTCTTTCGCTTACCCGCATGCCGATAGCCGAGTCGCCAATAGCAGCTACCGCCCGGCTTCACGAGCACATATGCCACCGGCATCTGTCAGCTTGAAAGGCTTGTCTGCGGGTTTAGCTTTGCGGATGGCTGTGTCGGTCAGCAGTGACGGTATCTTCCCTGGGTATGGCGCAATATCTTACGCACATACCGACAAAAATGCCGCCTGATACCGTCGGCTCTAGGGAGCCATCCTGGGACGCCTAGGAATAGAAAAGACACAAAAAAACCCGCTAAATAGCGGGTTTCTTTGATCTTTTGAATTCCAGTGAGACTCGCTGAAACTCGTTATTGGTGCCAAGGGGAGACCCAATAGAAATTCTAATTCGTTGATAAATAAGACATTCCATTTAGGGATCACTAGCTTCATGCACATATACATGCACAAGCTGGCGCACTTGCCGTTCGCGCCACTCACGTAAAGCAGAGGGCGCGGTGACTATTCGAGTCCCTATGCGGGCATCATATCGAACCGCCCATCTGTGGACGATCCTCATCCGCGCTGCGTCGCCATGCATCTCATGTACTTGGATGCCATCTTCCCGCCGCCAGTCATCAAGCTCCGCAATCGGCATCAAGCGACCCTGGACACGGGCAACCTCATCACCCAATCTCCGCCCTGCTCCGCCGGACAGCCGCCACCAGCTTGCCCAGCGTCTCAAGATCTCCATCAGCCAGGTTCGCCAGGCCAACCTCATCGCCAGCAGCCCACGCCCAGACGGCGAAGTCTGCCCCTTCATGCTCATCGATATGACTGACGCTGATGGACGAGCCTTCGCCCCCGCTTGTCGAATCCAATGTGGCGTCACGAATGGTCACGTGCTGCGATGAGGGATCCAAGCAAGCCAGAACGACTGCCGACCCGACATTGCGGAGAAGCTCGTCATGATCACCGCGCCAATTCCGGAGCTGGTCTTCGTTGATTGAAATCAAGTGATGCACAGCCATTCACACCTCGCAGCAATGAGTTGAAGTTCACTCAAAGCTAAAGCGAGATCGCATCGCTGTCGGCCTGGAAGTTCAGGAAGCCCAGGAAGCGTCCGGATCTCGTACCAAGTGTGTCACGCATGATTCAAGCCCACGCACCGAGAAGCGGCGGTAGAAGGTTGGCATGGGCACGCTTTTCAGCACAGTGAGGTCATAGCGGTAAAGCCATCACGCGAACCTGTTGGATCTGGCCGTTGATGATTTCAATGCCCAGGCGGATGGGGTCATTGTTGTGTTCCAGCATCAGCGTTGCCTGCTCCATTCCGGATTTGACCAGAGACGTGGCATGGGCGACGGCCTTCGATGATTTCTCGGCCACAATCAGAACGGCACCGCGCCGCGCTTCCAAGGTCGATTCCCAGTTGAACCACGACTTGAAGCGGCCCACGTCGGTGTTGGCGGTGGCTTTGATCTTGTCCTGCATGCGCGAGAACGTCGCCATGCTCTCCAGAGTCTGTTCTTTCCACACCTGCGCAGTGATTTCTTCGTCCGGAAACAGGGACAGCACATGCCAGGCCAAGGCTTCGGTCTTGAAGCACGTCACGAGGCTGGCGGTGATCTTGTCGAGCTCGCTGTAACGGCGCACCGTGTCGTTGAGCAAATCCTCGGTGCCAAGGGCTTCCTTGTGCTCGACCACCTGTTCGAGCCTGTGCTCGAACATCTTCATCAACGCTTTTTCGCTTTTCAGCAAATCCCGTCGGCAGGTTTCCAGCTCGATACGTGCAAACTTGGGGACGTCACCTAATTCAAAGGCTCGGGCGACCGCGCGTAAGTAGGTGTGGGTTCCCGCAATGTCACCGTCCAGCGTGTCCTGGAACAGGCCCTTGATGTCTTCGATGCCCTGCTTGATCTCATCGAGCTTGGCGGAGATGTCGGCCAGGTGTTTCTGGGCGACCACCACGGACGCGACCTGCCAGACCGCGGAGGCATTGACCAGCGAGCTCAGACCTTCGGGCTTGAAGAGCTTGGCCTGTTCAATGATCTTGCCATTCGCACCCTGGGCAAACGGCAGGAAGTGATTGCCGTTCGCCGCATTGGCCAAAGGGCTGTTGATAGCGACCTCCATCAGGTGCCGCCCCTGGTGTGCCTGCTGCACCAGGAGGGAAGGCACTGCCTGCAAGCACGCGCTCATGCGGCTCATCAAGCCAAGGCCACCTTGGGTGGGCATTGGCGTCGCCCGCTCGAAGGCCTCGTCGTCCTGGGAAAGGGCCAGCTCGAAGGCGGGCTGGTCGGGACTGACACCCACGATGATGCGGGACGCCATCTCTGGATCCGGCAGCACCACCGCAATGGCTTGGACCTCTCGAGTCGCCTCGGGCTCGATCCGGTTGGCGCCCTTTTGGCGTCGCAACCACCAAATGCCACCAATGAGCGCGACGGCCGCGGCGGGCACCGCGGCTTCAAGAACTGGTTGGATCAACATGCATCCCCCCCTGTGGGATTGACGGTCCATGTGATGTTGCACAGCCATTATCGTCAAGAACGTCGCCGCTTTCACCCACGGTGGGCATCTAAGTCAGGGCCTGGATGGCCTCGGTCAGCCGCCCCTTCCGCTCACTGAGCGGAAACCGGCAGAGATCCACCACGACATAGAAATCCGCCACGAAGTCCAGGTGGGGCTCGATGTCGTAGGGCTTCAACGCCTCGACCACCCGCTTGCCGAAGGGAAGCGCGAGGCTGGTGTCGTGATCGATGGCTGCGAAGCCATGATTCAACACCGCATCCACGGCGGGAAACGGTGTTTCGGTAGTCTTGAAAATCCGGTTGGGCTTCATGCCTGACTGCCTTCGTTCCCCTGGTTCGCCCAACCCCCATCACGCGTTCGAATGGGTGCTTTCCAGGTATTTAGCCAGGCCCAGCAACGCAAAACCGTAAACCACCACCGCACCAATGACCTTGAACATGTCGAGCTCCTGATGATCCGGCGCCCCCTGTGGGCGCCGTTCAATCAGAGGCTACGAAGGCCAGCTCTCAGAGGCTGAGACTTTTCGGCAGGCCATCAGAAGCGCGCCCGGTTCACCGGAGAAACGGTGTCCGGCCCAGGCGCCCATCGCGCTTCCAAGGCCTTGATGAAACGCACCGTGCTGGCAACGTGGCTGAAAATCAGCAGTGCCTCGTCGTAGCCCAGGATGGTGTTGTCGTGGGCCATCGAGTGATTGTTGCGGACGTGATTGAAGGCTTCGAAGTGAGCGATGCTCGATTTCAGGATGCGCTCGGCCATGTCGGAGCCGATCTTGCCCTGCTCTTTCAGGACCTTCACGTAAGCGCCGACCAGGCCATTCAACGGGACGTTGCGATCCAACTTCAAATCATGGTCATCGCACAGCTTCCGGAAGAATTTCACGACGAAGGTGTGCAGGCGATCGAGGCCCGCTTCGGGCTGGTTCTTCTCGATTGCCTCGCGCGCGGCCTTGGCCACGGCTTCGAAATCACGGTCATCGGGTTCGGCCGCGATGGCAGCTAGATCGGCAACGGGCTGATCAGCGGAAAGCCGGGTGAGCACCGTCTGGTATCTCGTGACCATCATTTCGTCGCTCACCGTTGGCCAGCTCTCATCTCTGGCCACTTGGAGCAACCCGGCAAGGCACTTGGCCACCACCCAGTTGTCTTCTTGATCCCAAAAGGCGCGCATCCGCCAAGCCTTGGAACCGCTCTGGATTCGGAAGCGTGGATCGTCAATGTCACGATCCACTTCTTCGGCGAAAAACCGTGCGAAGGTCCGATCGCTGAAATTCAGTACATAACCCCCGCTCATGCCCAGAAAAGCTTCGAGCGCTCTGCGTTCCTTTGCAGTCAGATCGGACATCTCAGCGCCCCTTAGATCGGATTCAGGCTCGCGGTTTGTGGGTCATACACCACCCGGGTGATCGAGCCATCGCGGATCCGCTGGACCGCTTCATCAATGACCGGGAGGGGCACGACGAACCATTCCCTCGGACGAAATGGTTTGCCGAAACGGTCCGGGAGGGTGATGTCGAGCTGGGCCGCGGCGAAGAGTTTGTGGAACAAGTTTTCCATCTTCACGCGGTTGATGTTCGACAACTTGTAGGTGGCCACCACTTCGACCTTGGCCAGGAGGTAAGTGGCATCGTTCACCGCGTTGGCGATGCGCGTTTCGACCTTACCTCCCGTGATGCCGATTTTGTGGATCGTCTTGCGGTGCTCGGCAATGAAGGGATCATCCGACAGGCTCCGCAACACATAAATGGTGCCGCTGGCGTTGTCCTCCGATTCCTCTGCATCGCCAAACAGGGGACCGGCGTCCATGTCCGCATCAGTGATGCGCCGGCCGGTGTTGTCTTTGTAGAGCGCGCGTTGCAGGGAGCGCTGCAACAGGTCACTTTCGGTGCCGTTGGAATAGATCACCCGCATCCGTGCATCGGGGGTTCCGTTGGGCGTGCGGAAACCTTCGTCCATTGCGGCGACATAAACAGTTTGCCCACCCAGGATGAAAAAGTTGCCCACTTCAACGCTGGCGTCCTTGCGGAACCTGATCGTTTTGCGTGCGCCTGATTTCAATTCACGCTCGGCCTGTTCGAAAAGGGGCTGGAACTGATCGAAGTCTTCGCACCGGGTGCGGTTCGCGATGTCCTCGGCGACCTTGCGCTCCTCGAAGGTCCGCACGTTGCGGAGTTGGGTGATGTCATCCCCTCCCCCGATCCCGAGTTCAGCCAGCAATGAGTCATCGTCCAGCGCCTCTACTTGCTCGGGGGCCAATACATGCGGAGCCTCGGAAAGGAGGCCCAGAGTATCGAGGGGCGCCAACAATGCGTGCACCTGGGTCATGGCGCGCAAGCGATCAAGGCGCACGGCATAGAGTCGTTCGAAAATGTCCCGACCCTCGCCATGTTCGGGCGCACGGCCGTGGGTTTCGACAAAACGAAGGATGTCCTCGAAACCCGCCAGGATGCGCTCCTCCTGCGGTGTGTGCGCACTGGCCTTGATCGGCGTGATTTCTAGGCCCAGCTCGGCCAGGAGGTCATCGTCTTCCTGATTAGCCATTCGCCCCTACCTTGGCCTCTGCGGCCTTCTCTTGTGCCTTGTAACGAAGAAAGGCGGCGACGCCCTCTGCCATCTTCCGTTCCCAGGCGTCGGGGGAGTTGATGTCCGGCAGGCGCCCCTTTTCGCTCTTAAACAGCGCGGCGCGCTTTGTCAGGTCACGGGCGTCTTCAAACGAAATGGCCACGCGCTTGCCGGCGATGCTCGCCTGCACCTGACGCAGGATCTTTTCATCCATCGCTTTCGCCAAGACGGCATAGGCGGCATCGAAGGGGTTGATGCGGTCAATGAGGTCGATGTCCAGGTCGCGCACGTTGACGAACTTCCTCACCCCTTCAATCAGCGACGTGTTGCCTTGCTCACCCTTGGCATCCCCTTCGGCCAGCTGCTGCTTCGCCTGCTGGGTGACATTCAGCACCGCGATGGCGTGTTGGCGCACGGCCTCCTGGTCTTCGTCGCTGAGGTTGGGGTAACGATCGCGCACGATCTTCCCCATCGCCACCTGGGTGATCTCTTCCGGCAAGGTGTTTTCCTTGTCGAAAAGGCCGCGTTCCAGGGCGCTCTTGTCCTGAATGAACGTGGTGATCACCTCGTTTAAATCCTCTTTGCAGATGCGCTGCGCTTCGGGGGTCTTAGGGGTGACCAAGCCGTTAATCTCAACGTGGACCTCGCCGGTCCTGTTGTTTACGCCGACGTTGATTTTCCCGTCCTGGTAACCGCCCTCCCCGTATTCAAACCCTTCCTTGGGACCTTGGTTCTTCGGGGTGAATTCGAAGCGCGGCGCCAGGACCTGCTCCATGAGCAAGCTGGCTGCGATGGCTTTGAGGGTGTCGTTCACCGCATCCACCACCGTGGCTTCGTCGGCGGTGGGCTCCGCAATCAAGTTGGTGAAGCGCGAACGCTCCTTGCCTGGCGCATCGCGCGTGGCACGGCCGATGATTTGCACAATCTCGGTGAGGCTGCTGCGATAGCCGATGGTCAGCGCGTGTTCGCACCAAATCCAGTCAAACCCTTCCTTCGCCATGCCCAGCGCAATGATCACGTCCACGTGATCCCGGTTGTCCTTCTGCGTGGGATCTTTCAAGGCGTTGAGGACCTTGGAGCGGTGCCCCGCATCGCTGTCATCCACCAGGTCGGCCACTTTCAGAATGCGACCGTCCTGCAACTGGATGCGGTGGAATCCGGTGACCTCATCCTGCCCAACCCAGGTGCCCATGAGGCCCATGATGTCTTCCACTTCGCGGTGCTTATCTTTCAAACTCTCGCGCGCATTGACGTTGGGGATGTGGATGATGGTTTTGAGGGCCGGATCCAGAACTTTCATCACCGCGTCGATGTAACGACCCGTGTAGAAGAAGTAGCCGATGTCCAGGGATTTCAAATACGTGTAGCCGTTAAGCTGCTCGTAATAGGTGTAGGTGACCGTTTCGAACCGTTCTTCATCAGTGGGCGACAACACCGCAACCGTGTCGCCGCGGAAATAGGAACCGGTCATGGCCACGACATGGGCCAATCCCTTCTCAATCAACTGCGTCAGCTGGCTGCCCAGCTTGTTATCGGGGTTGCTGCTGACGTGATGGAACTCGTCAATGGCGATCAAACGCTGATCGAAGGCTTCAATGCCGTATTCCTCCACGGCGAAGCGGAAGGTGGCATGGGTGCAAACCAGAACTGTGTCTGAGCTCGCGAGGAACTCGCCCACAGCCTTGATCTTGGACTTGGCGACCTTGCCGTTGTCCTCGCCGGGAGCGTTGCACAGATTCCACTGAGGGCGAACCACCCAGTCCGCCCAAAAGCCGAACTTGGTGAGCGGCTCATCCGCGAAGCTGCCGCCAATCGAGCGTTCAGGCACCACGATGATCGCCTGTTTCAGCCCTTGGTTCTGGACCTTGTCCAAGGCAATGAACATCAAAGCGCGAGACTTGCCGGAGGCCGGCGGCGACTTGATCAGGAGGTATTGCTCGCCACGTTTAGCAAAGGCGCGCGCCTGCATAGGGCGCATCCCATAGTGGTCCACTTTGCTCGACGCACCCGTGCGCGCCGTAGTGATGGAAACCGACGGGACCGTGCGCTGGTTGGTCGGATTGCTGTCCGTGCTCATTTGACTTTCGCCCCCTTCTTTTTGGTTTTGTCCTGGTCCGTGGTCAACTTGGTGTAGAGGTCAAAGAGTTTTTCCAGCCGCTCTGTGTCGTTGCGGAACCGGCGGCCGATGTAGATGCGCTCCAAAACCTCGTCATTTTTCTCATGGGCCCGTCTCAGATCCAGAGGCATATCCTCCGGGTCGTAGAGGTCCGCAATCGTCTTGGGGAAGTGCGCCTCGCGCGCCAGGAGGATGTCCTGGGCACACTCGGTCAGATCGGCTTTTTGCTGGTCCGTGAGGGCGGGCACCGGAAAGGTGTTCCAGCCCAGGGTATTCGAGTAGGAGAAGTCGTTCCTCATTCGAACACAAACAGTGCCAATCCAAACCCAGTGCAATCGTGAAGCAATAAGCGCGAGGTTCCACAGGGGAGCATCATAAAGAGCAAAATTTCGATCGCCCACGACGAAATTGGAGGTTAGATAACCCACGGGAAGATAGGGCCTATTTTCTGACGAGACCCGCGGAACCACGATGACTGTTTGTTTCGCCTCACCCGCAATTTGCACGAAACGATGCGGTTGTTTGGCAAATGAGCGCGTTGACTCGGCATCGGATTGCTTCCTGTTTTCCGAAACCAGCTTCAGGCGATGAGCGATAAATTCGCTTTCCTTGGCATGCTCAACTTCATGGTCTTTTATCCAAATGCAATATCGCTGTCTGCCGTTGATAAGTTCATCGGAGCCAACAAAGTGCTTGATGTAGGGTCTAGCCAGCGCATCCTCATTGACAACCCTTGCCGCCAAATCGCTGTCCAAAAAGAGATGACCACCATCACGCGGCATGTTTCCGAACAACATCACGGACTGTTCACCGAGCGGCGCATTTGCCTTCTGCACGTAAGCCAAACTATCTGGAACCAGATAAGGGCCGATCACCGAACATTGTTTTACAAGGTCATTCTGGAACAACATCTTTGGGGCATTGGATTTCCTGCCAAGACCAACGATTACCACTGTCACACCTGCGTTATTGCTCGCGAGGTTTGACCATTCAAAAGAAGTGTGGGCGAAACGAATTTCGCAATTTCGCTCAAAAGCCGCTGGCCATACCTCGGTGGCCTGTTGGCCTTGGCAAACACTGTTCGTCGCCACAAACGCACATACTGCCTCAGGCACTTGATCCACATAGTCGAAAAACCGAGCAAACCAGCCGGTCACGAAGTCTGTGGTCTTTGCCAGCTTGGGGTGCTTCCACCAAGCGTTGGCGAGATCCGCCTTCTGTTCATTGGTTTGCCATTTGCTCCCCTTGTAGGGAGGATTTCCGCAAATGTAGGTCTCTCCACCCTCGTTCTCGAAGTCCACTTCGGCTTGATCCATGGGCGCACTCAGGAGGTCGTCTCCGACGACGCGCACACGCCTTCCAGATGGCTGAAACAAGTTGAGCCAGTCCACCCGCAAAGCATTGCCGCACGTGATCCAACTTTCCGAGTCAAGCGGCAGAACGTCCGCGAGCGCCTCCTTCTGACCTCGATGCAGCACATCACACTGGAACTCCGCGATGACCAGCGCCAGACGGGCAATCTCCGCTGGGAAGTTCCGAAGTTCGATGCCGCGGAAATTAGTGAGAGGGATTTCCGTGCGCAGATCCGGTTCACCACGGCGACGGTTGATCTCCGCCTCGATCGCGCGCATCTGCTTGTAAGCGATCACCAGGAAATTGCCACTGCCACACGCCGGGTCGAACACTCGGATCCGCGACATTCGCTTGCGCAAATTCAGGAGCTTGGCCTTGTTGTCCCCGGCTGCTTCCAACTGCGCGCGCAGGTCATCAAGGAACAGTGGATTCAAGACTTTCAAGATGTTCGGCACGCTGGTGTAGTGCATGCCCAGGGAGCCACGCTCTTCGTCGTCGGCCACGGCCTGGATCATTGACCCGAAGATGTCCGGATTGATCTGGGACCAATTCAGCTCACCGGCCCGCAGCAAATAGGAACGCGCGGTGCGGGTGAAGGTCGGCACCGCGGTGTCCCCGGAAAAGAGGCCACCGTTGACGTAAGGGAACCGCTCCGCCCACGCCGGCAACTTGGCCGCCGTCCGTTCGGAGGCGGGGATGTTCATGGCCTTGAAGATGGTTTCGAGCACCGTGTGGGTGTTCGAGCCATCGGGCTCCGTGACCTGTTCCAGGGTGTGCGTGAAAACGCTGCTGCCGTGGAAAATGTCGGTGTCCTCGGCGAAGTAGCAAAACACCAGGCGCGCCATGTAGTGGTTCATGTCGGGCCGGCGCGCATCCGTCGCCCACTCGGGGTTGTTTTTCAGCAATTCGACATAGAGTTTGTTGAGGCGCCCCGTGGCCTTCACGTCGATGGGGTTTTCCTTGATTTCCTTGACGGTCGAGATGCCCGCCAGACTCAGGAAAAACGCAAAGTGATCGGCAAAACGTGGGTAGTCGCAGGCCAGAACCTCGTCGCTGCCCAGATCTTGGGCTTCGAGTGTCACTCCATCGGTGGCCAAAATGAACTTTGCCTTGGCCTGACCAGTCTTAGCGCTGTTTCGAAGCAAGCGAAGGGTCAGCGGAACGTCACCCTCGGCACAAACCGCCAGATGAATGTTGCTGCGCTGCAACAAGCCACCCGGAACATCCGAAGCGTTGGTATCACCCTTGCGCAGACGTTTAAGGGTCAGCTCCTTGTTGCCCAGGGCCGCTAGAAAGGAAAACGGGAACTCAACCGGATCAAAGGGTTGAGCGGCCAGGTCTGAGAGGGCTTCTTCAATCTCTACCGCGTTCATGCCTTCTCACATCTCTCCATAGGCTGAGACTCGCGAACAGGCGAGCATTTCCCAATTATTGCGATCAACTACCCTCTCGTCGATCCAAAAATACGGCACCGGCCCGGCGATCAGGAGCCCATAGGGAGCGGCCACAGGGATGTCCCGTCTGGGGATCAGCACCAGGGCGAGCCCCACAGCCAGGCCGACGCCCGTCAGTTGCAGCCTGGGCCGGGTTGGCTCAGTTGGGCCGAGGGGGGGGGCCGCAAGGATCTCCAGAAGGAGCGGGCGATGACGCCAGCTAAGAGCCCAGGCTCCAAGCCCAGTGCATTCCGGGACGCAGAGATCATCAAGGCGACCAGCATCGCATAGGCGCCAAGGACGATAGGCAGCGGCAGGACAGAAGCACGGGAACAAGGGATAGGCGGCATCAGGTCTGGACTTCACCTGACCTTAGGACCGCCTCGCCCCGCGTCAACCCTCGACTAGTCTCCCGCGATGCGGCACGCCTTCTTGCCAGCGATCGCTGCGCAAAACGTCGCCAGGATGAACATAACCCCGGCCACGAGCGATACAGTGAACGAGCCTTGCAACTGGGGATGCTCGAACGCCGCATTCCCGAGCTTGGTGGCGGCGTAGCCCAAGCATCCTGCGAGTGAGGAGTTGAGCACGAACGACGGAAGGTCCAGGCATTTATCCCACCAAGGTGTCTTCTTGGTGAAGATGGAAAAGTATTCCGGGGCGCGTTTAATCATGGGTAACTTCTCTGTCAGGGTAGTGGAGCCACATTACGACGCCTCAGACCCCACCCATGTTCACCAAGTAAGAGATAAATCGGGGTCGATAAAAAAAGTTGAGGGTCAACAGTCCAGATCGGCGGTTTGGATGAGCCCCCGCCCTATCCCTTACAGATCAAGCGGCTTCGGGTTGCGGCTCGGGAGCGCGTTTCACGTCCGGCCAGATGTCCAGCATCTTGCCCACTAGGTCAATGCCACGCTTGATGATGGCGTCCTCATCCCACGTGGCCGCCTTCGCATCATCGTGGAAATACTGGGTCAAGTTGAGCTTGCTGAACTTCAAGAGCTCCGGCCGCTTTTCGGACCAGGGGCCATTGCTCAGGGACGGGTTCAGCGAACCAGTGATGAGGGTGAGGTTGCCCAGGGTTTGCAGCACGGCTTCCCGGCGTTCCTTCCATAGTTTCACGACGGCAGGGTCGGTGCCGACCTTGTCCGGTATCGGCCAGTTCTCCTCCCACTCCTGCGGCATCACATGCTCGATCGTGAGCCCACTTGGCAACGGGACAACTTCGGATTTCTTGTTTTGCAAAGAGGCATCCACGGCTTCGAGGATCGCTCGCACCTTCTTCTGGCTGAGGTTCTTGTAGATTGGATAAATAGCAATCGCGCTACCGAAGTCTTCGTTGGTTGGGAACTTCAAGCTGTCCGCCTTGCTCTTGGCCAACCACGCACCCACGCTCTCTGCGGTGAGTACCCCAGACTTGGCCACGCCCTTGATCAGGTCAACAAAGAGCTTGTTGTAGTTCTTGGTCGTCAACTGACACACCATCCGCCGCACCAGGAATGATTCGACCACCGTCAGCACCTTGTCGAACTCATCTTGGTTCTCCGGCATCAAGTAATCGTGCGCCATGAGCAGGAACGGAAAAACGGTGGTGGTGTCCACCGCGTCCAAGCGACGGAGGAACGTAGCCAGACGCGGATGCGCGCCGGTATTGCTCCAACCGCGGTAGATGCGGCCGAAACGCGCCAACATAGCCATATGCTCAGCGGCCGTACTCGCGGCCCCAATGAGCTTGTTCTCCTTCTTGTCCTCATCCTGGACGTAGCCCTTGAACGCATTGAAAAGATGCGTGGATTTCACGTCGTCCTGGGTGACCAGGGCCAGGTAGTGATTGAGAAAAATGTCCACCAGGGGTCGGGTGATGCGGCCTTGCTTCTCCTCAACGCGCCAGGGCTTTTCGTCGAAAAAAGCCCAATGTTGCGCATAGAGCCTTTCAACATCTGCGTCCTCCGCCATCGCGAGGCGGAAGAGGTAGTTTTTAATCAGGTCGGACGGGAGCAGCGGTTCACCCAGGCTGTTCATCGTTTCGAAGATGACTTGGGCTTCGTCCTGTTGATGGAGGTCGATGACCACCAACTGCAACTTGCCACGCATGACGGTCCACAGGGCTTCCAGGCGCGTGGCCACGTCAGGCTGATCAGCCAGCGGGCCGTCCTCGCCTTCAATCTTACTGTCGAACCACTTGGTCAACCGCTTCGAGAAATATTCGTAGGCGCCGACGATGTTGGAGTTGCGCAGGGCCGGCTGGGACTTCAACTGCTTTTCGAGCTCGGTGACGGAGCCGCAGGCCTGGATCAGGCGATAGGCAGGGCGATCGGAGTTCGTCGGCCAAACCTTGAAGGCCTCTTCCTCTCTGTCGATGCGGTTGGCGCGATTGCCTACCAGGTCGCCGAAGCGATCGCCGTATTTTTCACTATCCAAGGCCTGGGCCCGGTCACGGCAGACGGTCATGACGATCTGCAGAGTCGTGAAACGCTGCTGCCCGTCGATGATCTGACGCACTTCCACGGCACCGGTGGCATTCCCCAACTGTTCGAGCACCACCGCACCCATGAAGTGGGGGTGAACTTTGCCCTTCACAATTTCCTTGTTGAGCAGGTCCTCGATGTCCTCCCAGAGCTCCTCCCAACCCTTGTCCTCTGTCCACACGTACGGGCGCTGGAAGAGCGGAATCTGATACTGAATGGCCTTGTCAAAAATCTTTTCGAGGTCTCGCGCGTGTGCTTCCATGTCCGCCCCTGCAAATGATGCCTTGGTCTCATCCTAACAGGCGGCCAGCCATCCGACGTTCGTCAGATCACGCCTAGTCGCCGGAGTAGGCCGGCGCCCGGGGCCGGCGCCTCTATGGAGCTTCGCTCGGACAGTGCTGACTTCGGCGCTCCCCATAAGGCGGGTCGAGGGTTTTCCTAAGACTTCGATGTTTCCGTCCCGGGAAATTCCTGCGCGACATTTAATCTGGCGCAGCAGCACGCGCCGACTACGGGTTCTGCCTTACACATAACCCTCAAGCCCCTCCGAAAGCGGCATGTCGTAAATGCGCTTTCCCGGGGCGGTCGAGGAAATCGCGTTTCCGTATTGCGTTTTCTATGAGCGTTCTGTGAGGTTTCCGCCCGCAAACGCATGGTGCGCCTACGTTCCGGTGTTATCGTCAACAACGTCAACGCGCAGGAGGCGACCGATGACCAAAGAATACAAAGAAGTCACAGAGCACCGCTCGGACAACACCGCCATGTCCAACACCTGCGAGCCCGAGTCCAACATCCTCGACTGCCCTATGTGCCGCGAATTCGGTGCTCGCACGCCCAACGCGAAGACGCTTGCTGCCATTCGCGAACTGGAGGAAGGCGGCGGGAGCGTGCTTCACGGAACCATCGCAGAGCTGATGGCGGAGCTCAACGCGAACGACCCGGACGAATGATGTTTGAGGTGCATATGCACTGGGCAAGCATCAGAACTGACGTTCGTCAGCGACCCACTGGGATACGTCCTGGGCCGCTTCGCACTCTCACAAATACACCCCTAGCACTCGTCACCCCGGGACCAACCACGGGCTCACTGGGCCAGCGAGGGACGCATCCAGACTGTGCAATGAGTACGTGATTGAGAGTCTCGACCGCGCACGAGGCCACCAGGGGATCGGCCAGTGAGTCTCCATAGTTCAAATGACCCGCACCCATGTATTCGTATATTCTTGCGATACGAACAGGAGAGAGATCATGGAAGCGATCATCAGGCGGCTGCTCATCGTCATCACCATCGGCTTCGTGGCGTGGGGTGGCTATGCGTATTTTTCCAATGTTGAGCGGGCACGCAGATCAGAGAGCGAGGCGATGGAGACCGGACGTTCCAGTGCTTTTGCCGACGCGAAGCTCAAAGAATGCGTCGAGCGGACAGGGAGTCGGAACTACTGCTCATCGGAAGTCTCGTTGGCTGTCAATGCGGAGGCTCAAGATCGCCGGGTGCGAGACGAGGCATCCTTCTGGCGAGGGTTGGCAGATGAGGGGGTTACGGCTGTGCGAATAGGACTCGCCCTCTTGCCCATCTTCTTCTTGCTGAGCTGGTTGCTGCGCTGGATCCTCACCGGAAGTGTTCTGCGCAAGCCAGACATTCATAGGGCGAGCGCTTAAGCTGCGAATACCCTCATAGCACTCGATGCCCCGGAGCCAGTCACACGCACGCGGGATCAGAGGGACGGTATGTTCAATCTACACCTACTCACACACAACCCCGACTCATGACAGGAAGAGGACGACCATCATGCGCACCTATGGAGTGATCTGTCTCGGCACCGGGTTCATTGTGTATCTCGACCACGCCAATGACCCGATGGATGCATGTGTGAGGGCTACTAGGGACAGAGCACACTGGGGGGATTTAGGCCCCTTTCATCGCGCCACTAATGGCGCCCCGCTCGACGATGAGCTGTCCTGGTTAGAACTATCGGTCTACGACCTAACCGGCATCATGGAACCAAACCCAGAAGTCGATGTTGAGGACGATGCAGCCCATGCCGCGATGAACGACGACACGTTCGTCGACATGTTCATCGCTAGCCAGTAGCAGCGCACTCGCCCAACTTGCCTGGCACACCCCGACCAATGTTGACATCGGATAGTGCCCAGTTAGTGACTCGCAAATCACACCAGTGGTATGCTCCCGTCGTCCGGAACAAGGGACCTACGAGACTGCGACGAGACCTACGGGTGGCAGACGCAGCAAGGCGAACACGGGAACAGTGTGCCTTCTTAATGTCGGGAACAATCGACTCGTGAGACTGTAGCGAGCCCGTTCAGAGCGGCAGTTACAGCGAACCCCGCTTCGGCGGGGTTTTGTTTTTGAGCCCCGTCAAAGCGTCCAGGGCAACTCCTCAGCGGATCCGGTGATCTGCGAATACCCTCGTAGTGCATGATGCCCCGGAGCCAGCCAGAGACGCAGAGGGGCTGGCAGGAGCCTTTGAGGAACTCGCACATTTCCATCCGGCCACACGCCCATGAGGGCAGCATGCATCGCAGTCACCGCGCACGGATGCGGGAATGCACTGACTCGTAGATCACGATGTAGAGTCGACTTCCGGCATGATCAACGAACTGCGCTTGATAGACAGAACGCTATCAATCGCTTCAGCACGCACGAAACGCTCGCAGAGCGCATCCAACAGCAGACGAACAACCCCCTTGCAGTTTGCATGTTCGTCAGCGTCACAGACTCACACAGAGAGTCTCAGCAGCAACTCGCCCCCTTCCCCGCTCCCGTCAAAATGTCCAGGTTGTGCTACCCGTCCTTCATCCCGGGGCGGGGTTTAGTGAGATGGATGACTATGATCTAGATATATAAATCACAGAGAGTAGTCACACTATGACAACCATGACGGACGTCGCCAAATTCCTCGCCAAGCAGATCCATACCAGTGGGAAAACCCACCGAGAAATCGCTGACGAGGTTGGCTTCGAGACCCCCAACATTGTCAGCATGCTGAAGACCGGAAAGACAAAGATCCCGCTGCTACGCATCCCGGAGCTGGCGAAAGCTATCGACGTAGAACCGAAGCAGCTGCTGGGGATGTGCCTGGAAGCCTACCAACCCGAACTGCACCAGGTCATCACCAAGACCATGGCGCTGAAGTGGTGACGACCTAACGCATGCTGCGCGAGTGGAACCTGAAAATGACGGCCACTCACTGACGTGTCATCCCGGATGTCTTGGATGACATCACGGTGATGGACGATGCACTCTGCTGGCCGTAATACGCGGCCTTACCTCGCCAATCCGGGTTGATCCCCAGCTTCTGCCTCGACAGCGCCTTGAGCTCGCTGATGTGCGCCTTCCCACGCCGCCTTGCCGACTGCGACATATAAATCAGCTCGGCCGACTCATGATCCTGGAGCTTCAACAAATCCTTCGTCATGTAGGCCACCCACGTCACTGAGTTCACAACCGACTTCAATTTCAGCTGGTGGGGTACGAACCTAGGATTGCCCGGCTTTCCACCGACAGGCTTCAGGGCGGCCCGGACATCATCGCGTGCGGCGTTCGTCTGGACGATTCCGTGGATGTGCGGCACGCCCTTCTTATCGCGCTCGACCGTCATCATGGTGGGACCAAGGTCAGTCACTGGACCAAGCTCATTCCGAAGGGTCCGGAAGAGCTTGGACAGATCACCACCCAGGGTGCGCCCTTTCCTTTCATTGAAGCGAAGACTGAAAGCTATCGCGTGCTTGTTATACATAGAACTAGCAACGATCAACGCCTTGTCCAATTCCGCCTTTCCATCCCAACTGGACAGAGTCGAGTGAAGGTATCCCTCGTGGATATCGACACACGAGTAATTGAAGACGACTGGGTCAGGCCTATAGGTATCCCTATGCAAAAGCACCTGCCGAATCGTCTGTTCAACACTACCGGTATCCAGGCGAATCACCCTTGTTTGTGAGCCCTTCGTATCGGGAACTGACATTGGTTCTTCGACGGTTTCACTGCTTATCGACACTAAAGGGAGCGTGCTAGGCGCACCCACTCGGCTGTCACTCAGCCCAATCAGGACAAGGGCTTGCGCCGATTGCCGCGTGCGAACGGATTGACGGTAGAAACTGACAAAAAACGGTTTAGATAAAACACTCGCATTCGCCATCGAGTGCGGTAATGAGACAGAAAGCACTACTGACTCCGTATTGGTTTGCCCTCGCCAACACGCGTCCGCCGCCAACTTCGGACAGCAGAAGTCCGCTGCCGTGCTTAGCGCACGACACTGATTGCGAACACGTGTTGTGGGAGGGGGATTTAGGCGACGATCTGCAGATCGCCGGGATCAGTGGATCCGAGGGGCGTTCGCGCGCTCGTCGATCCAGGAGCGGATATCCGCGTCCTTCCAAGCCTTAGCGGACTTGCCAATCAAAAAATTCTGCGGGAACTGGCCGTCTTTAATCAGCCGGTAGATCGTTGCGCGGGACAACCCGGTGCACTTGGTTACATCCGTCATCCGCATGAGAAAGGGAAAGCGGGTGGCGCTCGGCGGCGCCTCAGTAGTGGTTGCCATAGCAGATCCTGATTGTGTGAGACCCCAGCAGTCAGGCTGAGACCATCTGCGACAGTTGCAGATGGTCTCATTATAGTAAGCAGCCACTTAATTCGACGGAAAAATGCAATCCGCACTCGATACGCTTGTAAGTAGCTCAGCTGGCGCTCGCGACAAACTTCAACCCGGCACGGTTATGACATTGATCAACTGCGTCGCCTGCACCGCTCGCTAATAGTTGGACCTTTTCCAGCACCACACACTTCTCCACCAAGTAGTCATGCTTGCCGTAGTGACGATCCCACCCCACCGACAACCATGACTCTGCAGCTGCGCATGGACATTTTTCAGACACCAAGTCCGGCTGGGTTGAAACATCAGCTCACCTAAGCCGATTTCTTCAACGGCACGACCTCGGCACCATCACGCAGGCGATCGAGATAGTCCGCCCATTCCTGAAGCACTCTGCGTCGCTCATCGAGAAATTTCAGACGCGCGTACGCGGCTTCCGTCTCGCTTTTGGGGGCGTGTGCGAGCTGACATTCCAACACGTCCACTTCAATCTTCAGCCGCTCGCGCCCCAGCGTGCGCCAAGTGGCACGGAAGCCGTGGGGCGAGTGCTCGCCCTTAAACCCCATCTCGCGCACGGCCTTGCTCAAAGCATCCCTCGATAAATGGGATGACTGCTGTCGCGCCTGCGGAGGGAAGACATACTCTGTCCCCGCACTTCGCTGCTGCATTTCCCTCAAGGCTTCAACCGCCTGCCTTGGCAATGGAGTGGTGAAGTCTTGGCCTGTCTTCATTCGGTTCGTGACTCCATCAGACTCCATGCCAGGAACCGCCCACTCCGCCTTTTCAAGATCGACCTCAGACCAGCGCGCACTCGCCACCACGCCTGGCCGCATGACCGTCAATGTCACTAACGTCAATGCAGCACGGACGACACGATTCTCGTACTCGTTAATGGAGCGCATCAACTCTCCGAGCCTGCCCTCCTTCTCCGTGATTGCTGGCATGTGCCCCAATTTTGTCTTGGGCAAAATCCGAGCGAGACGAAGGGTGCTGTCCTCAGAGCGCAAACCCTCGTTGATCGCGTGCTCAACGATCTGCCCCATATACTGCCGTGCCTTTCTTGCAAGCTGCGGCACCTTGCTACTCATCTCCAACAGCAGCGGCCGGACGTCCTTGGTCTGCAATGTGCGCAAATCAGCGTCGCCTAGCTGCGGAATGAAATACGACTCAACGACTAATCGCGCCTTCCGAAATGTCTCGCTTCGCCAGCGACTTCGATTCTCCGCAAGCCACCTAGTCGCGACAGCCTTCAACTGCGCCTCTCGTGCCTGCGCTTCGGCCAACGCCCGCTCATCGTTCTTGGCTATGTCTGCCTCAATGGCTTCCCGCACTACTTTGCGGAGACCAGCCGTAGCCATACCCGCCTTCGCATCACGCACGGCTTCTAGTGCCCTAACCCGCGCTTCCGCGAGAGACATGGCCGGGTAGTGACCAATTGTCGCCGGGGTGGCAGTTTTGCTTCCCGGTAAACGAAAACGTACGACCCAGGACTTGAGCCCTGCCGGGCTTACGGAGAGATACAGGCCCTTGCCGTCAGCGAGCATGTAGGCCTGCTCTCGCGGCTTTGCTTTGCGAACTTCCAGTTCAGTAAGGGGTTTTGCGAGCTTGGGCATTTGCGGGGACCTGTTTGTGCATGAACGCTGAGGAACATGCACAACAGCATACACAAAAACTTGCGATTCCCTGAGACGCCCCGACACTCCGAAAAACAAAAAACCCCGCAGTTACGCGGGGTTCCGTGTGATTCAGAGACTTCCTGAGACGTCCTGAAACTTCGATTGGTGCCCAAGGGGGGACTCGAACCCCCACGCCTCTCGGCGCTACCACCTCAAGGTAGTGCGTCTACCAATTCCGCCACCTGGGCAGGTGTCTTACTTAGTTCTTCTTTGCCGGTTCGGTCGCTGCGGGGACGTCGCCTGCGGGCTTGGCCGGAGCCGTTGCCTTGGGCACTTCACCCTGCTGCGCCGGGGTACTGGCCTGCGGGATTTCCGCGTTGGCCGGTGCGGCGGGCTGCGAATTCTGCGTTGCCGCCGGCTTGTTTGCAAGCCCCGACATCACACCCAGATCGTTGCCGGTATCCGGCGTCGAACCGTGGTTGCCCAGGTAGATACCCATACCAAGGCTGAGCGCGAAGAACAGCGCAGCCAACACCGCCGTGGAGCGAGTGAGGAAGCTGGCCGAACCGCGTGCACCGAACACCGTGGCGGAAGCACCGCCGCCGAAGCCGGAGCCAGCATCCGCGCCTGCACCGCGCTGCATCAGAATCAGCACGATCATCGCCGCGGCGATCAGAATGTAGAAAACGCTGAAGATGACGAACATGGGTTCTCTAATGAGTCCGTAGCGCTCAGTGCGCCGCCGCGCAGATTCCCAGGAAATCGGTGGCCGTTAGCGATGCACCGCCGATCAACCCTCCATCTACGTCCGACTGCGCGAACAAGTCCGCAGCATTCGCCGCTTTGACGCTGCCGCCGTAAAGCAGCCGAGTCAGACGGGCAATCATAGCATCTTCTTTTTCCAGTTGGCTACGGATGAACGCATGAACCTGTTGCGCCTGCTCCGGCGAGGCGGTGTGGCCGGTGCCAATGGCCCACACAGGCTCATAGGCAATCACGGCCGTGTCGAAGCACTGCACGCCGTTGTGCTCGATAACGGCCTTGAGCTGGCGCGCCACGACGGCATCGGTAAGGCCGGCTTCGCGCTCCGCCAAGGTTTCGCCCACGCACAGGATGGGCGTGAGGCCGCCGGCACGTGCGGCGGCAAACTTGCGTGCGACGAGGGCGTTGGTTTCGCCGTGGTACTGACGGCGCTCGGAGTGGCCCACCAATACCCATTGGGCACCCACATCGGCCAACATGGCGGCCGATACTTCGCCCGTATAGGCGCCCTGCCCGACATGCTCGCTCACATCCTGCCCGCCAAAACCCAGGCCGGAACCGGCGTATTGGCTCGCCACCTCGCCCAGGTACGGGAACGGGGGAAACACCGCTACGTCGATGGCGCTGGGCAGCGCTGCCGCAATGTCGCCCACCAGGCCCACCGCCATGCTGCGGCTGCCGTGCATCTTCCAATTGCCGGCGACAAGTTTCTTGCGCATGTCCTCAAATCCGTTGCAAGTAAACCCGAAAGCTTACCGGGCGACCATGCCAGTGGCAACGAGGCAAATCCAAGCTACTGTGATTTCGATAAAAACTGACATAACCACAAGGAGACCAGTTGATGCCAGCCAGCCACCCACTCACCCTGATCACCGGCGCCTCGGCAGGCATTGGCGCAGCTTTTGCGCACGACCTTGCCGCACGAGGGCACGACCTGGTGCTTACCGCGCGCCGCGTGGAGCGCCTGGAGGCGCTGGCGGATGAGCTGCGACAGCGCCATGGCCGCCAGGTGACGGTGCTACCGGCGGACCTGGCGCAGCCGGATGCCGCTGCCCGCCTGTGCGAGGAACTCGCTCAGCGTGGTCTGGCGGTGGACTGGCTGGTGAACAACGCGGGCTACGGCCTGCCCGGCACGTTCGAGGCCAACGATTGGGCAGCGCACCAAGCGTTTATCCAAGTGCTGATGATCGCGCCTACCGAACTGGCGTGGCGTTTGCTGCCTGGCATGCGCCAGCGCGGCCATGGCCGCATCATCAACGTCGCCTCGCTGGCGGGCCATGTGCCGGGCTCGGCAGGCCACACGCTGTATGCGGCGAGCAAGGCGTACCTGATCAAGTTCTCGCAGTCGCTGGCGCTGGAGAACCGCCACCTGGGCGTGAACGTGTGTGCGCTGTGCCCGGGCTTTACGTGGTCGGAGTTCCACGATGTCACCGGCACGCGGCAGATGATGAACAAGCTGCCGGGCTTTATGTGGCAAACCGCCGAGGCCGTGGTGCGCGAGGGTTACGAGGCGGTGGAACGCGGCACGGTGGTGCACGTTACCGGTGGCGTGAATCGCTTTATCAAGGCGCTGACCAAGCTGCTGCCGGATCGCTTGACGCTGTGGTTGTCGGCGCGGGAGTCGAAGCGTTATCGCTCGCTGGAGGCTGGGGTTTGATGTCGCGCGATGTGTTGAGGGTGTGGCTGGGGTTGCGCGGCTGAAGGCTTAAAGGCTTAAAGGCGCTGGATCCCAGCATTCGCTGGGATGACGATGAAAATCAGAGCATCTTTACCCGTCACTCCTGCGAAAGCAGGAGTCCAGTGGCCTCACTTCCAGCACTTCGCAGACACCTGGCGATCAGCACATGGGTTGCTGAAAGACGGCCGCTGCCTTCGCAGGAATAACGAGCGATAGGTCGTTCGATTGAAACTTCTTAGCCCGTCACTCCTGCGCCCCCCAAAAAAGCGGGCAAGCGCAGGAGCCCCGCGACTTCACACGCAACGTTTCACAGACGCCGGGCGGTCAGCCCATGGGCCGCTGAAAGGCACCCCGTCTTCGCGGGGATGACGAGCAGAATCGGAACGCCACAAGGGATGCTCTGATCCTGATCGTCATTCCTGCGAACCCCCAAAAGGGGGCAAGAGCAGGAGGGGCTTTTCAACAGCCGAAGGGCTGGTCATCCAGTGCCTTGTGCTCAACGATCTACAGGCACTGGACTCCAGCTTTTGTCTCGCCCCTTTTGGGTGTTCGCTGGGGTGACGAGCGACGTCAGAACACGCTTAGATCAGCTTGATCTCGCGCAGGCGCTGCAGCAGGTACTCGTGCGAAGTGATGCTGGTGTCGTAGCGGCTCGGGTTGTCGGCCGAGATGGTCTGCGGCAGCGGGTCGAGCACCACGTCCGGGTTGGGGTGCAGGAAGTACGGCACCGAGTAGCGCGGCTTGCGGGCGTTGTCGTTCTGCGGGTTCACCACGCGGTGCGTGGTGGACGGGTACACGTGGTTGGTCAGGCGCTGCAGCATGTCGCCGATGTTCACCACGATGGCGTCGCCCTCGGTGGTAATGGGCAACCACTCGCCTTCGCGCGTGAGCACTTCCAGGCCTTCGGCGCTGGCGCCCACCAACAAGGTGATGAAGTTGATGTCTTCATGCGCACCCGCACGCACGTTGGGGATGTTCTCCTCGGTGATCGGCGGGTAGTGAATGGGGCGCAGGATGGAATTGCCCTGGTCGATTTTGTCTTCGAAGAAGTTCTCCGGCAGCTCGATGTGCAGCGCCAGTGCGCGCAGCACGCGTGCACCGAGCTGGTCGAGTGCTTCGAACAGGCCGTAGCCGTACTGCTTGAAGTCGGCTACTTCGGCCGGCCAGATGTTCGGGGCCATGACGTCGGCGAACTGGGAGTCGCGGGAGATCTCGCGACCGATGTGCCAGAACTCCTTGAGGTCGGCGTGCTTGCTGTCCTTGGCGGTTTCCACCTTGTACGGGGTGTAGCCGCGCGCACCGCCGCTGCCCGGCACGTGGTACTGCATCTTCACGTCGTTGGGCAGCGCAAAGAAGCGCTGGAAGGTGTCGTAGGCGCCGTCGATCAGCTCACGGGGAATGCCGTGGCCGCTGATGCAGCAGAAGCCGAATTCACGGTAAGCGGCACCCAGCTCGGCCACAAAGGCGGCGCGATCGGTGTCGTAACGACGAATGTCGAGGGTCGGAACTTTCTTCATGGCTTGTCCACAGGTTGTGCGTGCGGTCCACTTGTCTGTCCGCCACCGCAGGGGCGGGGCACGTCGGGCCAATCCTTGGCGACCTGGGTGTTACAGGCTCACGAACGTTCAGCGGCAGATTTTACGACATCCGCCAGCCTTGCCGCCAACTGACGAACTTCGTCCTCGTTGGCGGCCTCTACCGTCACGCGCACCAGCGGCTCGGTGCCGGAAGCGCGCAGCACCACGCGGCCACGGCCTTCCAGCGCCTTTTCGGTGTCGGCCAGGGCCTCGCGCACGGCGTCGGTGTGCAGGGCTTCGCGGGCGCCTTCGGCGCGCACGTTGATCATGACCTGCGGCATCTTGTGCAGGCCTTCACGGGCCTGGGCGAGGTCCTTGCCCATGTCCACCAGCGCCTCCAGCACGGCCAGGGCAGACACGATGCCGTCGCCGGTGGTGGCGCGGTCCAGGCACAGGATGTGGCCGGAGGTTTCGCCGCCCAGGTTGCCGTTGTGCGCCTTGAGCTGCTGCAGCACGTAGCGGTCGCCCACGTTGGCGCGGATCAGCGGCACCTGGAACTTGCCCAGCGCCAGCTGCAGGCCGTAGTTGCTCATGAGCGTGCCGATCACGGGTCCGTGCAGCTGCCCGCGTGGGTGCCAGCTGCACGCCAGCACGTAGAGCAAGTCATCGCCGTCGGCGATCTTGCCGTGGCGATCCACCATCTGCAAGCGATCGCCGTCGCCGTCGAAGGCAATGCCGATATCCGCGCCCTGCTCCACCACGGCGCGCTGCAGCGCCTGCGGATGGGTGGAACCCACGTCGCGATTGATGTTGAAGCCGTCGGGCTTGTCGCCCAGCGTGGTCACTTGCGCGCCGAGCTCGCTGAACACCTTGGGGGCCACCTGGTAGGTGGCGCCGTTGGCGCAGTCCAGCACCACTTTCATGCCCCGCAGGCTGAAATCCTCGGCTACGGTGGCCTTGCAGAACTCGGCGTAGCGCGTCACCGCATCGGCCACGCGAATGGCCTTGCCGAGCTGCTCGGAGGGCACCGTGGTGAACTCCAGCTCCAGTTCGTGCTCGATGGCGAGCTCCACCTCGTCGGAGAGTTTTTCACCGTTGGCGGAGAAGAACTTGATGCCGTTGTCGTGGTGCGGGTTGTGCGAGGCGCTGATGACAATGCCAGCCTCCGCGCGCAGCGAACGGGTAAGAAACGCAACGCCCGGCGTGGGCATGGGGCCGAGCAGCGCGACATCCGCGCCCGCTGCCACCAGGCCGGCTTCCAGTGCGGATTCGAACATGTAGCCCGATACGCGCGTGTCCTTGCCGATGAGCACCTTGGGGCGGGCATGGCCATGGCGCGACAGCACCACGCCCACGGCACGACCCAGGCGCAGCATGAAATCCGCACTGATCGGCCACTGGCCTACCAGGCCGCGAATGCCATCGGTGCCGAAGTACTTGCGTTGATTCATTAGGAGCACTCCATGGCGTCGCGACCAGTGCGCGCTGCGCCATTGCAGAAAAGGGTTATTCGTCGTCGGGCCAACGCGGCGCGGCGGGTTTGGTGTCGCGACGCACGGGCGTATCGCCCTGCTGCACGGCGTGCCATACGGCCAGCGCATCCACGGTGGGCGCCACATCGTGCACGCGCACGATGCGCGCGCCACGCTGCACGGCGATCAACGCGGCAGCCACGGAGCCGGACACGCGCTCGGCCGGCACATCGCGCCCGGTGAGCGCGCCGATCATGGATTTGCGGGACATGCCGACATATACGCCACTACCGAGGTTGGCGAAGCGTTCCAGCGCGCGTAGCAAGGCCAGGTTGTGTTCCAGCGTTTTGCCAAAACCAAAGCCGGGATCGACCATGACCTTGCGGCGATCGATGCCGGCCAGCTCGCAGGCAAACAAGCGATCGGTGAGAAAACGATGCACGTCGCCCACCACGTCGTCGTACTGCGGCTCCTGCTGCATGCTGCGCGGCTCGCCCAGCATGTGCATGAGGCACACGGGCACGCCAAGCTCGGCGGCGGTATCCAGTGCGCCTTCGCGGCGCAGGGCGTAGACGTCGTTGATCATGCCGGCGCCGGCGGCAACGGCAGCGCGCATGACCTCCGGCTTGGAGGTGTCGATGGCCAGCGGCACCGAGGTACGCGCGGCGAGCTGTTCCAGCACGGGCACGACGCGGCGCAGTTCGTCTTCGATGGATACATCGTCGGCGCCCGGGCGGGTGGATTCACCGCCGATATCGAGCATGTCAGCGCCCTCTTCCACCAAGCGCAGACCGTGCGCCACCGCCGCTTCGACGGTGTCGTGGCGGCCGCCATCGGAAAAGGAATCCGGTGTGACATTGACGATGCCAACCACACGCGGACGATCCAGGCGCAGGCTTCTACCGGCGCAATCGAGCTCAGGGGCAAACAAGTCGATGGACATGGCGACTCCGAAAAGCGAACTCAGGATTCGCCGCCAAGCGGCCCCATAAAGCGGCGGTAATAGCGCAGCTCATCGATGGAGTCGCGGATATCCGATAGCGCCGTGTGCGCGGATTCCTTGGCGAAGCCCTTGCCGATGGTCGGCGCCCAGCGGCGCGCGAGTTCCTTGAGCGTAGACACGTCCAGGTTGCGGTAATGGAAGAAGCGCTCCAGGCGCGGCATCTGGCGATGCAGAAAGCGGCGATCCTGGCAAATGGAGTTACCGCACATGGGGGATTTGCCAGCCGGCACCCATTGCTTGAGGAAGTCCAGCGTGGCCTGCTCGGCGGCACTGTGATCGTCAGCCGAGGCCACAACCTGGTCCCACAACCCCGACTTGCGGTGCTGGTTGCGGTTCCACGCGTCCATGCCTTCCAGGCGCTCGGTCGCGTGATGAATCGCAAACACCGGGCCTTCGGCGAGGATGTTGAGGTCCTTGTCGGTGACGATGGTGGCGATTTCGAGGATAGAGTCGTTGTCCGTATCGAGCCCGGTCATTTCCAGGTCGATCCAGATCAGGTTGTCTTCGTTGGCTTGGCTCATGCGCCCTCCTGGCGGCAAAGTCTAACAGCAGCCCGGCGGGCTCACGGCTGATTTTCGGCATGCCCTGGCCCTGGCGCCCGTGCGCACGCATGGAGCGCCCCGGCGAGGGCGTGCGATGATCGCCGCATGCAGACCTTTTTCTGGCACGACTACGAAACCTTCGGCGCCGACCCTTGGCGCGACCGCCCGGTGCAGTTTGCGGGCATCCGCACCACGATGGAACTGGAGGTGATCGGCGAGCCGGTGATGTTCTTCGGCAAGCCGCCGCGCGAAATGCCACCCCACCCCGAGGCCTGCCTGATCACCGGCATCACCCCGCAGCAGGCCGAGCGGGAGGGCGTGATCGAGGCGGATTTCGCCGCGCGCGTGCATGAGCAACTGGCCCAGCCCGGCACCTGCGGCGTGGGTTACAACTCGCTGCGCTTCGACGACGAGGTGAGCCGCCAGCTGTTCTACCGCAACATGTACGAGCCCTACGGGCGCGAATGGGAAAACGGCAACTCCCGCTGGGACCTGATCGATCTGGTGCGCATGTGCCAGGCGCTGCGGCCGGAAGGCATCGTATGGCCACAGCGCGAAGATGGCTCGCCCAGCTTCAAGCTGGAGCACCTCGCCACCGCCAACCACCTGCAGCAGGAGCGCGCCCACGACGCGCTTTCCGATGTGTACGCGCTGATCGACTTGGCCCGCCTGATCCGCGTGCGCCAGCCGCGCCTTTGGGACTGGTATTTCAGCCTGCGCCGCAAGCAGCGCGTGTTCGAAATGCTGGACGTGGCCGCGATGACCCCGGTGGTGCATGTGTCTTCGCGCTACCCCTCCAGCCGTCACTGCCTGGCAGTGATTGCACCGCTGGCGGCGCATCCGAGCCGACCGGCCGAGGTGATCGTCTATGACCTGTCCGTAGACCCTTCCACCTGGCTAGCGCTGGACGAGGACGAGATCGCCGACCGCATTTTCACCCCGCGCGCCGACCTGCCCGAGGGCGTGGAGCGCATTCCACTGCGCACCGTGCGCGCCAACCGCGCACCGGCGCTGGCGCCGCTCTCTACCCTTAAAGGTGTGGACTTGGAGCGTCTGCAAGTGGATCTGGACCGCGTTCAGGCACATCGCGACACGCTCGCGGCCACCGAGGGCCTGACCAACAAGCTGCGCAATGTGTTCGCCCGTGCGACGGACCTGCCACCCGCCGCCGACCCGGAGCTTGGCCTGTATGGCGGCTTTTTGCCCGATGCGGACAAGCGACTGCTAGCGGAAGTACGCGCCACCCCGCCGGAGCAACTGGCCCAGCGGAACTTTGCTTTTCGCGACCCGCGCTATGCGGAGCTGTTGTTCCGCTACCGCGCACGTAACTGGCCCGAGACCTTGAACGCCGACGAGCAAGTGCGCTGGGCCACGTTCTGCCGCGATCGCCTGCTCAAGCACACGCCACTCACTAATTTGACGCTGGACGAGTACTTCGCCCGCATCGCCGAGCTACGCCAGGAGCCTGCCCACCAGGGCAAGCTGGGCATCCTCGATCAACTGCAAGCCTGGGGCGAATCGCTCGCCGCCGACCACTCACCGATCACTGCCTGACGCCTTATGACGACTGCCTATTTCACGCCCGCCACGTTCCGTTTTCTGCGCGCCCTCGCCAAGAACAACAACCGCGAGTGGTTTCAGGATCACAAGAGCGACTACGACGCCAACGTACGCGACCCGTTCCTCGCGTTGATTGGCGACATGCAAGCGCCGCTCAGCAAGATCAGCGCGCACTACCGCGCCGATGCACGCAAGAATGGCGGCTCGCTGTTTCGCATCTACCGCGACACGCGCTTCTCCAACGACAAGCAGCCGTACAAGCCATGGCAGGGTGCGCGCTTCTTCCACGAGCGACGTCATGAGATTCCCGCACCCTCGTTCTACGTGCATATTCAGCCGGGCGACTGCTTCGCCGGTGGCGGCATGTGGCACCCGGAGTCGGACGCGCTCAAGCGCATCCGCGCCTTTCTGGTGGACAACCCCGACGCGTGGAAGCGTGCCACGCGCGGCAAGGTGTTCCGCGAGCATTTTCAGTTCTGGGGCGAGTCGCTCAGCCGGCCGCCGCGCGGGTTCGACCCGGAGCATGAGCTGATCGACGATCTCAAGCGCAAGGATTTCGCCTGCGGTGAAGGCTTCGATGAAAAGCTGGCCTGTTCCAGCGAACTGCTGCCGTGGATGGTGGAAACCTATAAGCGCCTGGCGCCGATGATCGATTACCTGTGCGCGTCACAGGAATTGGATTTTTGAGTGACGGTGGCGCGTGATCCTGCACGCCACGGATTCGCTCGGGGTAGAGGCGCTGGATTCCCGCCTGCGCGGGAATGACGGGTGACATTGGGGCACTTTTGGAGCATCACTGCCTTCGTGGGATGACGCGCACTGGGCGAAGCATGCAACGTGGGCAATGCGCGCATAGGTGCCGCACGCCACACGTCCGTCACCCCGGCGCCCCCAAAAAAAGGGGCAAGCGCCGGGGCAGCGACTTTCGTTGGCGTCATAGACAACGCTTCATGAACCTTGCGCCCTTATGAGGCTGCACACTGCTCACCGGCGTCGCCTCAAGCCGCCTCATCCACCAGCCGCAACCCTGGCCGCTGCTTGGCAAGCTTGCGCAGCAGTGTGGCGAAGTTCTGCAGGTCTTCGCGCCACGGCGTCGCCTCGCGCCAGTACAACGCAATCTCACGCCCGGGCACCTGCCCCTTGAGCTTGGACAGCACGATGTCGGGCATGGAAGCCAGGCGATCGTGAGCAAGCGCAGGCACCAGCGCGTAGCCGCCGCGCAGGCCGACCAAGGCGGCGAGGCTTTCCAGGCTCACGTCCTGCACGTGGCCGCCGCCTAGCATGTCTTCGCAGTGGCTTTCGGTCATGACGGTGGCTTCGCTGGCTTCCAGTTGCTCCAGCGACACGTTGCGTTTGCCGGCCAGCGGGTGATCGGCGCGGAACATCACTTCCCACGGCTCGAAGAACAGCGTGCGCATGGCCGTGCCGCTCACCGGCGTGGCGCGCGGCGCGAGCACGGCATCCAGCTCGCCTTCGCTCAGGCGGCGCAGCAGGCCGCGCGGCTTGCCTTCGGAGAGGCTCAGGCGCGTGCCCGGGAAATGCTGGGGAAACGGCCCGATCAGGTGCGGCAGCAGGTACGGCCCCAGCGAGGCCGGCACGCCCAGGCGCAGCTCGCCACCAAAGGCCACCTCACCCGCGCGCGCCACTTGCTGCAGGTGTTCGGCGGCGGCCAGCACCGCATCGATCTGCTCCAGCAGGCGCTCACCGCCCGCCGTGGGTACCACGCGACGGCCACCGCGCTCGAACAGCGGCGCACCAAGCGCTTGCTCCACCTTCTGTACCTGATGCGACAAGCCCGATGGGCTGATATGCATGGCGCGCGCGGCGCTGTTGAAGCTGCCGTGGCGGCGCACTGCTTGCACTAGCATGAGGTCGCGCAGCGAGACTACCGATAGATGGGAAGAGATCATCCGCGCCCTGAAACGTGCCGTGTGTCGGGGCGAGAGCATAAACGACTGGGCGGGGAACTGCCCTATACGGGCTTGTGTGGGTGCACCGTGTCGGGAGTTGCCACTGCGGGATGGATTGGGCGACTCGACGGGAAGCCCGCGAACTTGGCACGTGTCGGCATGTAGCCTGTTGGGCGCGGTCATGTCGGCAAAGGCTTGAGGTGCCCGGAAGCGCCAGGGATGGCCGGCACTGCTGATACTTAGATTGATGCGGTGTCGTCAAGCATGGGCAAGGTCGCTAGATGATCAGCCTTCAGCTGCCCTAACAAAGGTCAGAGCGAGCGATATTTTGCTCGTCATTCCTGCGAAAGCAGGAATCCAGCGCCTTTACGTTCATGGATTTGCAGGCGCTGGATCCCAGCATTCGCTGGGATGACGATCAAAATCCGAGCATCCTTTGTAGGCGCGGGATCCCTGCATTTGCTGGGATGACGATCAAAATCCGAGCATCCTTTGCAGGCGCTGTATCCCTGCATTCGCTGGGATGACGATCAAAATCAGAGCATCCCTGGCGTGCCTCCGCGCTTTCGCCAGCAGATGTCGCACACGTCCATGGGGCAGCGGCGAGGACGATGGTTTGCACTCTCGCTGCGCGTCGGTGAGCGTGATGGTGGATAGACCTTCGCGAGTCGAGCCAACCGCCCTCGCCGATGCTCGTCATAGGTCGCCGACGGCGCAAAAAGAAAGGGCGGCTTGCGCCGCCCTTCCCTGATCCGTTTTAGGCGGTGACCGTGTCGGCCACTTCCTTGTAATCCTGGATCTGATCGAAGTTCATGTACTTGTAGATCTTGTCGCCATTGGCGTTGATCACGCCGATGTCCGCCATGTACTCCTGCTTGGTCGGGATGCGACCCAGACGCGAGCAGATCGCGGCCAGCTCAGCCGAACCCAGGTACACGTTGGTGTTCTTGCCAAGGCGGTTGGGGAAGTTACGGGTGCTGGTGGACATCACCGTGGCGCCTTCGCGCACCTGTGCCTGGTTGCCCATGCACAGCGAGCAACCCGGCATTTCCATGCGAGCGCCAGCGGTGCCGAGCACGCCGTAGTGGCCTTCCTCGGTGAGCTGCTGCTGGTCCATCTTGGTCGGCGGAGCCACCCACAGGCGGGTCGGGATGTCGCGCTTGCCTTCCAGCAGCTTGGAGGCTGCACGGAAGTGGCCGATGTTGGTCATGCACGAACCGATGAACACTTCGTCGATCTGGGCGCCAGCCACGTCGGACAGGGTCTTCACGTCGTCCGGATCGTTCGGGCAGGCCACGATGGGCTCGTGCACGTCGGCCAGGTCGATCTCGATGACGGCGGCGTATTCGGCGTCGGCATCGCGATCCAGCAGCTGCGGGTTGGCCAGCCATGCTTCCATGGCCTTGATGCGGCGCTGCAGGCTGCGCGGGTCCTTGTAACCCTGGGCGATCATCACCTTGAGCAGCGTGATGTTGCTGTTCATGTATTCGATGATCGGGGCCTTGTCCAGGTGCACCGTGCAACCGGCGGCGGAGCGCTCGGCCGAGGCGTCGGACAGCTCGAACGCCTGCTCCACCTTGAGGTTCGGCAGACCTTCGATTTCCAGGATGCGGCCGGAGAAGATGTTCTTCTTGCCCTGCTTGGCGACCGTGAGCAGACCCTGCTTGATGGCGTACAGCGGGATGGCGTTGACCAGGTCACGCAGGGTCACACCCGGCTGCAGTTCGCCCTTGAAGCGCACCAGCACCGACTCGGGCATGTCCAGCGGCATCACGCCGGTGGCGGCCGCGAAGGCCACCAGGCCGGAGCCGGCCGGGAACGAAATGCCGATGGGGAAACGGGTGTGGCTGTCGCCGCCGGTGCCGACGGTGTCGGGCAGCAGCATGCGGTTGAGCCAGGAGTGGATCACGCCGTCGCCCGGACGCAGCGAGATGCCGCCACGCGTGCTGATGAATTCCGGCAGCGTGTGGTGGGTCTTCACGTCCACCGGCTTCGGATAGGCCGCGGTGTGGCAGAACGACTGCATCACCAGGTCGGCGGAGAAGCCCAGGCAGGCCAGGTCCTTCAGCTCGTCGCGGGTCATCGGGCCGGTGGTGTCCTGCGAACCCACCGAGGTCATCTTGGGCTCGCAGTAGGTGCCCGGGCGCACGCCCTGGCCTTCCGGCAGGCCGCAGGCGCGACCGACCATCTTCTGCGCCAGCGTGAAGCCCTTGCCGGTATCGGTCGGCTGCTGCGGCAGGCGGAACAGGGTGGACACCGGCAGGCCCAGCGCTTCACGCGCCTTGGCGGTGAGGCCACGGCCGATGATGAGCGGAATGCGGCCACCGGCGCGCACTTCGTCGAACAGCACATCGGACTTCACCTTGAACTCGGCGATGACCTGGCCGTTCTTGAGCGCCTTGCCTTCGTACGGACGCAGTTCGATGACGTCGCCCATCTCCATCTGCGACACGTCCAGTTCGATCGGCAGCGCGCCGGCGTCTTCCATGGTGTTGTAGAAGATCGGGGCGATCTTGCTGCCCAGGCACACGCCGCCGAAGCGCTTGTTCGGGATGAACGGGATATCTTCGCCCGTCCACCACAGCACGGAGTTGGTGGCGGACTTGCGGCTGGAGCCGGTGCCGACCACGTCACCCACGTAGGCCACCAGGTGGCCCTGCTTGGCGAGATCCTGGATCAGCTGGATGGGGCCGCGCTTGCCGTCTTCTTCCGGCTGGAACGGGGCGCCATCGCGCTTGTTCTTGAGCATGGCCAGCGCGTGCATCGGGATATCCGGACGCGTGGTGGCATCGGGGGCCGGCGAGAGGTCGTCGGTGTTGGTTTCGCCCGGCACCTTGAACACGGTGATGGTGAGGCTCTCGGGCACTTCCGGACGGCTGGTGAACCACTCGGCGTCGGCCCAGCTCTGCAGTACCGACTTGGCGTTGGCGTTGCCCTGGTCGGCCTTTTCCTTCACGTCGTGGAAGGCGTCGAACATGAGCAGCGTGTTCTTGAGCGCATTGGCGGCGATGGCACCGACCTGGGCGTCATCGAGCAGCTCGATCAGCGGATGGATGTTGTAACCGCCCAGCATGGTGCCGAGCAGTTCGGTGGCCTTCTCGCGCGAGATCAGCGCGCACTTCTCGGTGCCGAACGCCACGGCCGCCAGGTACGACGCCTTGACCTTGGCCGCATCGTCCACGCCCGCGGGCACGCGGTGGGTGATCAGCTCGACCAGGAACGCTTCCTCGCCAGCCGGCGGATTCTTCAGGAGCTCGATCAAGTCGGCGGTCTGCTGGGCCGACAGCGGCAGCGGCGGAATACCCAGCGCGGCGCGCTCGGCGACATGTTGGCGGTAAGCGTTAAGCATGTGATCTCGTCCGGTGAACAACGAAAGGGGCAGCGAGCGACTGTGGGAACAGCCGCGGCGGAGGTCGCCCGCAAGGGAGAACCGCGTGGCCGCTACCGGCGTTCGACAAGGCGCAAAGCCTCATCGTCATGCCGTTCTAAGGCGGCCTGACAGCCCGATATTTTGCCAGCCGCGCCCCAATGGCCGCAACGCAAGACAACGCTTCCGCCTGCGTTCGAAATCTTGCAATGCGACGGTGGCGCAATCCCCAATCGGGTCTCTTGCAGGACCGGTCTTTTGGCCCAAACTGGGGAATAGTCCCCTGACGGAGAGCGTTGCAGTGAAGCGGCATAACCCTGCCCCGCGTATCGGGCTGGGGCCCTCCGCCCCTTGCAATTCCCCTCACGTTCGGTGCCTTAGGATCCCCTAGCTGCGCCCCGTGCGCTCGCCAGACTCAAGCAACAGGAGTTAGCCCCATGCTGGATTCATTCGCCACCCGCGACACCCTTACCGTCAACGGCAGCCCCTATCAGATCGCCAGCCTGACCAAGCTCGGACAGCGTTTTGACCTCAAAACCCTGCCCTATTCGCTGAAGATCCTGCTGGAAAACCTGCTGCGCCACGAGGATGGCGTGAACGTGACGGCCAAGGAGATCGAGGCCGTGGCCAACTGGAACGCCAAGGCCGAACCGGACACCGAAATCGCCTTTATGCCTGCGCGCGTGGTGCTGCAGGATTTCACCGGCGTGCCTTGCGTGGTGGACCTGGCCGCGATGCGCGACGCCGTGGTGAAGCTCGGTGGCGATGCCAAGCAGATCAATCCGTTGGCGCCGGCGGAACTGGTGATCGACCACTCGGTGCAGGTCGATGCATACGGCTCTGAATCCGCATTGGAAAAGAACGTGGAGATCGAGTTTCAGCGCAACCAGGAGCGTTACGCGTTCCTGCGCTGGGGCCAGAAGGCGTTCGACAATTTCAAGGTCGTGCCGCCGCGCACGGGCATCGTCCATCAGGTGAACCTGGAGCACTTGGCGCGCGTGGTGTTCACCGCCGACAAGGATGGCCAGCGCTGGGCCTACCCCGACACCGTGTTCGGCACCGACTCGCACACCACCATGATCAACGGCATCGGCGTGCTGGGCTGGGGCGTGGGCGGCATCGAGGCCGAGGCGGCCATGCTGGGCCAGCCCTCCTCCATGCTGATTCCGCAGGTGGTGGGCTTCAAGCTCAAGGGCAAGCTGCCCGAGGGCGTCACCGCCACCGACCTGGTGCTCACCGTCACGCAGATGCTGCGCAAGCTGGGGGTGGTGGGCAAGTTCGTAGAGTTCTTCGGCGATGGCCTCAAGCACCTGCCACTGGCCGACCGCGCCACCATCGCCAACATGGCCCCGGAATATGGCGCCACCTGCGGCATCTTTCCGGTTGACCAAGAAGCGCTGAACTATCTGCGCCTGTCCGGCCGCGACGAAGCGCAGATCACCCTGGTGGAGAGCTACGCCAAGGCCCAGGGTTTGTGGCATGACGAGAATGCGGTGGAGCCGCGCTTCACCACCACGCTGGAGCTGGACCTGGCCGACGTGAAGCCCTCGCTGGCCGGCCCCAAGCGTCCGCAGGACCGCGTGCTGCTGGAAGGCGTGCAGAAGAGCTTCCACGATGCCGTGGGCCCGCTCACCGCCAACCGCAAGCCGCGCAACGAGGAAACCGCCGCCTTTATCGCCGAGGGTGGCTCGGCCGCCATCGGCAACCCGGCCAACGACATCACCGATAGCGGCGTGCGCGTGGAAAAGGATGGCGCGAGCTTCAAGCTCGGCGATGGCGCGGTGGTCATTGCCGCCATTACCTCCTGCACCAACACGTCCAACCCAGCGGTGATGCTAGGCGCGGGCCTGCTGGCCAAGAAGGCCGCCGCCAAGGGCCTCAAGGCGCAGCCGTGGGTGAAGACCTCGATCGGCCCGGGCTCCAAGGTGGTCACCGACTACCTGGAAAAAACCGGCCTGCTCAAGGAGCTGGAGAAGGTGGGCTTCTTCATCGTGGGCTACGGCTGCACCACCTGCATCGGCAACTCCGGCCCGCTGCCACCGGAAATCAGCAAGGGCATCGCAGAAGGCGACCTTGCCGTGGCCTCGGTGCTTTCGGGCAACCGCAACTTCGAAGGCCGCGTGCACCCCGAGGTGAAGATGAACTACCTCGCCTCGCCGCCGCTGGTGGTTGCCTACGCGCTCGCCGGCACGCTGGACATTGACCTGAGCAAGGACGCGCTCGGCACCGGCAGTGATGGCAAGCCGGTGTATCTGAAGGACATCTGGCCGAGCAACAAGGAAATTTCCGACACCATCGCCGGCGCAATCAATCCGGCCATGTTCGAAAAGAACTACGCCGACGTGTTCAAGGGCGACAACCGCTGGAACACCATCGCCTCGCCCGATGGCGCCGTCTACCGCTGGGATGACTCCACATACATCAAGAACCCGCCGTATTTCGAGGGTATGAGCAAGGAGCCCGGCAGCATCGAGGACGTCCACGGCGCACGCGTGCTCGGTCTGTTCGGCGACTCCATCACCACCGACCACATTTCGCCCGCCGGCTCGATCAAGAAGGACAGCCCAGCGGGCCGCTTCCTGATCGCCAAGGGCGTGGACCCGAAGGACTTCAACTCTTACGGCTCGCGTCGCGGCAATGACGATGTGATGGTGCGCGGCACCTTCGCCAACATCCGCATCAAGAACCTGATGCTCAACGGCGTGGAAGGCGGCTACACCTTGTACGTGCCCAGCGGCGAGCAGATGGCGATCTACGACGCCGCGATGAAGTACAAGGCGGACAAGACTCCGCTGGTGGTACTGGCCGGCAAGGAATATGGCACCGGCTCCTCCCGCGACTGGGCCGCCAAGGGCACCCTGTTGCTGGGCGTGAAGGCGGTGATCGCCGAGAGCTTCGAGCGCATCCACCGCTCCAACCTGGTGGGCATGGGCGTGCTGCCGCTGCAGTTCCAGGACGGCCAGAACGCGCAGTCGCTGGGCCTTACGGGCAAGGAGAGCTTCGACATCGTGGGGCTGGAAGGTGGTGAGTCGAAGACCGCCAAGGTCACCGCCACGGGCGCCGACGGCAGCAAGAAGGAGTTCACCGTCAAGGTGTTGCTGCTCACGCCCAAGGAGCGGGAGTTCTTCCGCCACGGCGGCATCCTGCAGTACGTGCTGCGCCAGTTGGCCAGCAAGAAAGCCGCCTAAGCGTTTCCTGCATAACCTGTAGGTCGAAAACGCCGCCATCGCGCGGCGTTTTCTTTACCCCGCATCACGCACCCACCGATTCCCAAGTGGCCGCATAGCAATGCCAGGTGCGGCCATCCTTGCGCCAGGCGGTTTCCACTTGATAGATGCCCATGTGCTCGGGTAGCAGCTTGCCGCCGCTGGTGAGGGTCACCGTAAATCGGGCCACGTAGCGATCGCCACGCGTCTCCACCGTCACCGGCCCGGTGACGGCATGGATACGTTCACCACGAAAGGACGCCGCCCGCAGCAGGCCGACCAGTTGACGGCGCTCCAGCTCACCATGGTTGGCGTCGAAATCGTCACTGAGCAGATCATCGAGGGCGGAAGCGTCGGCCTGCTCGGCGGCGCGGGCCGCCGTGGCGATGCCCTCGCGCACCCGACTTTCGTCGGGCGTGCGGTGGCAGCCTTGCAGGCTGAGCATCGCCACCAACGCAAACACCAGCATCCACAGCATTTTTTTCATTATCGATCCCCCAGAATCACGCTGCAGCGCGGCTTGCCGCTATACGCGAGCGTATGCTCCAATGCCGCGTCATCATCTTGCCCTACCCGTGCCAACGTCACTACGGGCCGATCAACAAAGGAGCTTTGGATACAACATGAGTAACGAGCGTCCGTGGCTGGCCCATTACCCGCAAGGTGTTCCTGCACAGATCGACGTGAACCAGTACGCCTCCGTGGCGGCGGTGATCGAGGAAGCCTTTGAGCGCTTTCGCCAGCGCCCGGCCTTCGCCAGCTTCGGCAAGAAGCTCAGTTACGCCGACATCGACACGCTGAGCCGCCAGTTCGCCGGCTACCTCACCGGTGTGCTCAAGCTCGGCAAGGGCGATCGCATCGCGATCATGATGCCCAACGTATTGCAGTACCCCATTGCCCTGTTCGGCGCACTGCGCGCCGGCCTGGTGGTGGTGAACACCAACCCGATGTACACCGGGCGCGAACTCAAGCACCAGTTGGAAGACTCCGGCGCCAAGGCCATCGTGGTGCTCGACAATTTCGCCTCGACGCTGCAGCAGGTGGTGGCCGAGACCGAGGTCAAGCACATCATCACCACCGGCATCGGCGACCTGCTGGGCGCCAAGGGCGCGGTGATCAATTTCGTGCTCAAGAACATCAAGAAGATGGTGCCGCCCTACGAGCTGCCGCATGCCGTGCGCTTCCGCGCCGCGCTGTCGCAGGGCGCATCGCATCCGCTGCCAGCCGTGCAGCTGAGCCATGACGACATCGCCTTCCTGCAGTACACCGGCGGCACCACGGGCGTGGCCAAGGGCGCCATGCTCACGCATGGCAACATGGTCGCCAACATGATGCAGGCCGGCGCCTGGATCGGCCAGAACGCCAAGCCCGGCGAGGAAGTGATCATCACGGCGCTGCCGCTTTATCACATCTTTTCGCTCACCGCGAACGGCCTGGTGTTCATGCGCCTGGGCGGCCTGAACTGGCTGATCACCAATCCGCGCGACATGCCTGGCTTCGTCAAGGAACTGGCCAAGTCCAATTTCACCGCAATCACCGGCGTCAACACGCTGTTCAATGGCCTGCTCAACACGCCGGGTTTCGCGCAGCTCGATTTCTCGCGCCTGCACCTGACGCTGGGTGGCGGCATGGCGGTGCAGCGTCCGGTAGCCGAACGCTGGCAGAAGGTAACCGGCTGCACGCTGGTGGAAGCCTATGGCCTCACCGAAACCTCGCCGGCCGCGTGCATCAACCCGCTCGACAACAAGGAATACAACGCCTCCATCGGCTTGCCGATCCCGTCGACTGACGTGGCAATTTGGTCCGAGGAAGGCGACCCGCTGCCGCTGGGCGAGGTGGGCGAACTGATGGTTCGCGGCCCGCAGGTGATGAAGGGCTACTGGCAACGTCCGGACGAAACGGCCAAGGTGCTTACGCCCGATCGCTGGCTGCATACCGGCGACGTGGCGCGCATGGATCAGAACGGCTTCGTCTACATCGTGGATCGCAAGAAGGACATGATCCTGGTGTCCGGCTTCAACGTGTATCCCAACGAAGTGGAAGACGTGGTGATGCAGCACCCCGGCGTAGCCGAGGTGGCCGCCGTGGGTATTCCTGATGAGCACTCCGGCGAAGTGGTCAAGCTGTTCGTGGTGCGCAAGGACCCGAACCTCACCGCCGACGAACTCAAGAAGTTCTGCCACGACAACTTGACCGGCTATAAGCGCCCCAAGTTGATCGAGTTCCGCGATTCCCTGCCCAAGACCAACGTGGGCAAGATTCTGCGCCGCGAACTACGCGACGAAAAGAAAGTGGCGGCGAGCTGACCTTCCGCAGGAAGCCCACGAAAAAGCCCGGCATTGCGCCGGGCTTTTTGTTTGTGACGGAGTCGCGCGCCCTGCGGGCGCCGCGCCTCAGTCGTGCCACATTTCCAGAATGTCGGCGTAGCCGCCCAGCAGGTTCCACAACGGGGCCTGCTTGTCCTCCGGAATGCGCGTATAGGCAAAGCCCAGGTGCCGCTCGGAGACGCGCGCCACCTGTGCCTCCAGGTGAATGTGCAGGTCGTGACCAAAGATCATGTCCAAGATCCAGCTTTCCCCGGGCTCGCCTTTCCAGCCCAGCGGTCGCCGCAACAACACGCCCGTAGCGGAGATGTCCACCAGTTCTGTCGGGTGCGACTCGTCGCCACGACTCATCAACACCGTGGTTTCGATGCGCATGCGCGCAGGCCGCAACTGTTCGGGTTGCGTACCTCGCCCGGTGTTGTCTTCCGCTTTGCTCATGCTGCCTTTCCTCCCCGCGCCGGATGCCTCCGGCGCCCATGGCCTCATCCTGAAAACGCCGCGCCTGAAAATCAGGTGGAGCGCTTCCGCCAAACTTCAATCCAGCTCCCGCGTGCGCAATACCCCGGCACGCACCAGACTCCCCGAGCCGAACCGCCCGTTGATCTTGTCCTGCAGTGCGTCAGTCTCTCCCGGGGCCTGCGCATCGAACATATCCTGCTGCCGCTGCTCCCTAAACCCTGACAGACTTACGCCCAGCAGACGTAGTCGTGGATGCCGCTGACCCTTCCACCACAATCTAAGCAAGCTGCGTGCCACCTCATAGATGGATGCGACCGATGCGTTGGGCACACCCATCTGTGCCTGCCGCGTGTGCGTGATAAAGGGCGGCTCTCGCAACTTCACGGTCACCGTGCGCCCACTCAGGCCACGCTCGCGCGCCCTCGCCGCTATGCGCTCGCAATGGCGCAGCAGCCAGGATTCGGCCAGCCCCAGCTCGGCCAGATCCTGGTCAAAGGTATGCTCGGCACCGATGGATTGCTCGGCTTGCTCCGACTCCACCGCGCGCTCGTCTTCACCGCGCGCAAGCGCCTGCAGGAAGGGTGCTTGACGCCCCAGCGCACCGGTGAGACGCGCCGTGTCACAAGCTGCCAATTCACCCATCGTATGAATGCCCAGACGGTGCAGCGCCTGCTCGGTCACCTGCCCAACCGTCCACAGGCGCCCTACCGGCAGGGGCGCAAGTTCCCGCGCCGCCGAGGCGGCGGCGATCGCGCGAAAGCCATCAGGCTTGGACAGTTCACTGGCGAGCTTGGCCAGCAGCTTGTTAGGCCCCATGCCCACAGAAGCCACCAGGCCGGTGCGCTCCTTAATGCCTGCCTTGATGCGCCGCCCAATGGCCTCCACGGTGCCCAGCAGGCGAAGGCTGGCGGTCACATCCAGAAAGGCCTCGTCGAGGGAGAGCCCCTCCACCAGCGGGGTCATTTCGTGGAACACCTCGAACACCTGGTCCGAGACCTCCTGATAGCGAGCCATGCGTGGCCACAGGTACACCCCGTCCGGGCACAGACGGCGCGCCTGGGCCGTGGGCATGGCCGAGCGCACGCCGAAACGGCGCGCTTCATAGCTACAGGTGGATACCACCCCGCGCGGCCCCAGGCCACCGACAATCACCGGCACGCCGCGCAGCTCGGGCTGGTCGCGCTGCTCCACGGACGCATAGAAAGCGTCCATGTCGACATGAATGATCGAGCGTTCAGAAGGTGACATGAGCCGCCATTTTGCCGCTGAATCGCTCGCTGTGCGTACTGGACTTGCCGACGCGCAACGGCTAATCTTGGTCCTGCGTGGGTTCCAGGGTGCGCGCACGATCGGCCAAGATCGACCGCTACGGCACCCGTCCCGATGCATTCAGCCGACCAATTGCTCAGCCCAGTGACACGGGATATGTCGCTTTGTGGCTTGCGCCCCTGCCGTGGCGATTCGCCCGCCAGGAGCGCTCAAGGGTCGCTCACGGCCAGCCTGATCGAAACGCCAAGAGAGCGCTTTCGTCTTGCATGCCCGCGACGGTGCCACATGGCGCACCGGCTTAGCATCGCGCAAGTCAGCTTCAACGGATCACCCACCAGTGATCGCGATCCGAACGGGGACATTCGTTGATCGAGCACCGGTGGCACAGAACCTTTCCTAATTGTGTTGAACGCAACGCACGCCGTCGTGGACGGCCCAATGACATGCATTGATGAGTACTGAGCCAGTCGAGCCTCAGGCGGTCGCCACACCGCAGGACGCATTTGCGTCGGTACCACAACAGCAGGAAATGCCGCTGGCCATCGTGCGCGGCGAACCCATGCTGCAGATGCCGCAAGATTTGTACATCCCGCCGGACGCGCTGGAGGTCATCCTTGAGGCATTCGAAGGACCGCTGGATCTGCTGCTGTACCTGATCCGCCGGCAAAACCTGGACATTCTGGACATCCCTGTCGCCGAGATCACCCGGCAGTACATGGATTACATCGAGATGATGCGCGATGTGATGCGCCTGGAGCTGGCGGCCGAATATCTGCTGATGGCTGCCATCCTCGGCGAAATCAAATCGCGCCTGCTGCTTCCCCGGCCGCCCGCCGAGGAAGGCGTGGAAGAAGACCCCCGCGCCGAGCTGGTTCGCCGGCTGCAGGAGTACGAACGCTTCAAGCGTGCGGCGGAGGATATTGACGCCCTGCCCCGCATGGAGCGTGACTTTGCACCCGCCCACGCCGACGTGGGCGAGCGTAATGTGGTGAAGCTGCCGCCGCCGCTCGAACTGAAAGAGCTGCTGCTGGCGCTGAAGGACGTGCTGCATCGTGCCGAATTGTTCGGCCACCATGCCATCAAGCGTGAAGCGCTCAGCGTGCGCCAGCGCATGGGCGAACTGCTGAGCCGGCTGGACGGACGCACCTTCCATCGCTTCGAAACGCTGTTCGACGTGACGGAAGGCCGCCTCGGCGTGGTGGTGACCTTCCTGGCCATGCTGGAGCTGGCCAAGGAAATGCTGGTGGAGATCGTGCAAGAGGAACCGCTCGCGGCGATCTACGTGCGTGCCAAGACCCAGCACGCCGAAGAATCGATCACCGACGAGCCGGCCGCTGCCGCCGAATGACGGCAGCACCCATGAATCCGCATCCGACCTGAGACCATGCAGATCGAGCAACTCAAACCCATCATCGAGGCCGCGCTGCTGGCAGCCACGCAGCCCATGACCATCGCCCAACTGCTGGAGCTGTTCGGCGAAGAGGACGAGGTCGGGCGCGAAGAAGTGTCCAGCACGCTGGCCGCGCTAGCAGAGGATTGCACCGGGCGCGGCGTGGAACTGCGCGAAGTGGGCTCGGGCTGGCGCTATCAGGTAAGGCAGGAGGTCCACCCGTGGGTCTCCCGCATGTGGTCCGAAAAGCCCAGCCGTTATTCCCGCGCCCTGCTGGAAACGCTGGCGCTGATCGCCTACCGCCAGCCGATCACCCGCCCGGAAATCGAACAGATCCGCGGCGTGGTAGTGTCCTCCAACATCATCAAGACCATGGAAGAGCGCGAGTGGATCCGCGTGGTCGGTTACCGCGACGTACCGGGCAAACCCGCGCTGTTCGGCACCACCCGCGCCTTTCTCGATTACTTCAACCTCAAGTCGCTGGACGAATTGCCGCCGTTGTCGGAAATCCGCGACATGGAAGATCCGCAGATGAGCATTGCGCCCGAGCCGTTGCCGGTTCGCGTGGCGCGCGATCTGCCGATCGACCCGGAAGCCGAAGCCGACGCCCTCGAACACGGCGACGAGCCCGTATCCGAGGAGGCACAACTCGACGCTTCCGAGACCACTGATCAAGAACCCCCGCAGGCGACGAATGTCGCCGCGAACCACGAACCCGGCGCTGCACCGCACGCCGATACCACGAACAACACTGCCGATGAGGCAGCGACCCATGCGGACGTCGACGAAGACGCCGCCACGCAAGATACCGAGGAGTACCGCGCATGACTGCGCCCCAGAAATCCGTATTGACCCTTAAGCGCGCCCCGCGCGACGAAAACACCCCCGCCCTGGAAGAGCGCCTGCACAAAGTGCTGGCCAACGCGGGCCTTGGCTCGCGCCGCATGCTGGAACAGCGCATCCAGGCCGGCGAAGTCGAACTCAATGGCACCCCTGCCACCATCGGCGCCAGCGTGCACGCAGGCGATCGCGTGGTGCTGGACGGCAAGCAATTCGTCGTCTCCACCGACAATCGCGACGAAACCGAAGTGCTGGTCTACCACAAGCCCGAAGGCGTGGTGACCACCCGCGAAGACCCCGAGGGTCGCCCCACCGTCTTCGAACAGCTGCCGAGCCTGAAAGGCGCGCGCTGGGTCGCGGTGGGCCGCCTGGACATCAACACCACCGGCCTGTTGCTGCTCACCACCGATGGCGAGCTGGCCAACGCGCTGATGCACCCCAAGAGCGGCCTCGAGCGCGAATACCTGTGCCGCGTGCACGGTGAAGTGCCCGACGAGGTCATCGAAAAGCTCAAGGCCGGCGTGGAACTGGAAGACGGCCCCGCCCGCTTCGACGAAATCGGCATCATCAGCCGCGGCGGCAGCCACAGCTGGTTCCGCGTGGTTATCTGCGAAGGCCGCAACCGCGAAGTGCGTCGCCTGTGGGATTCCCAGGGCTTCCTGGTGAGCCGCCTCAAGCGCATCCGCTACGGCAAGGTCGAACTGCCGCGCAACCTGCGTCGTGGCGACTGCGAAGCCCTCGGCGAGGAAGCCGTGAAGGCGCTGCGCAAGGTCACCGGCCTCGGTGCACCGCAGCCGGTGCTGACGCTGAGCCCGGTGCTGCATCAGCGCCGTGCCCCGCGCAACGTCACCGAGTATCGCCCCGAACGCGGCAGCTCCAACGCCTGGAGCGGCGGCTATCAGGACGAAGCGCGCGAGCTGCGCGCCTACGATCGCATTCGCGAAGAACCCGCACGCGGCACCAAGCGCCGCAAGCCGGGCAAGGAAGTGAACGGCAACGTCGCTCGCCCCGAGCGCGCGGGTGGCGGCATGCAGCGCAAGAACAAGCGCGGCGTGGCGCCCGGCCAGGAATTGCCGTCGGTGCGTACCTGGTTCGCCGGTGACTCGCGTGAGGGCGGCCGTAGCGGCGGCCCTGGCGCCGGTGCTGGCGCAGGCAACCGTCGTGGCGGCAAGCCTTTCGGTAATCGCAGCGCCGGTGGCGGCGAAGGCCGTGGCGGCAACCAGCCCTACGGCGGCTTCGGCGGAGGCAAGCCCGGCGGCCGCACCGGCGGTGGCAGTGCCGGCGGCGGCCAGGGTGGTCGTCCGCAGGCCCGTGGCGGCAATCGCCCGCAGGGCGGCGGTGGTCGTCCGCAAGGTGGCGGCGGCCGTCCGCAGGGTGGCGGTGGTCGTCCCCAGGGTGGCGGTGGTCGTCCCCAGGGTGGCGGTGGCCGCCCGCAAGGCGGCGGCAATCGTCCGCAGGGTGGCCGCGGCGGCAACCGTCACGGTAATCGCTGATCGCAGCGACGCCCATGACGGTGCGCATCTACCACAACAACCGCTGCTCCAAATCGCGCGCCACGCTCGCGCTACTGGAAGAGCGCGGGCTGGCGTTCGAGGTGATTCATTACCTCGACACGCCACCCAGCCCCGACGAGCTTGCCGACCTGCTCGGCAAGCTCGGCATGACGCCGCGCGAACTCATCCGCACGGGTGAGGCGGAATACGCCGAGTTGGGCCTGGACGATCCTTCGCTGGACGACACGGCCTTGCTGCACGCCATGGCCCAACATCCACGCCTGATTGAACGCCCCATCGTGGTCGCCAACGGCAAGGCGGCCATTGGCCGTCCGCCCGAGGCGGTGCTGCAAATACTCTGAGCGCAACTCAAGCGCGGCGAGCCGCGCTCGAGTGCCGTCGCCCCAGGCTTACGGATTCAACGTAAAAACGTCGGCATCCATCCACGCCGGAAAACGCTCGCGATGGGCAAGCAGCGGCGTCGGGTCCAGCGTCACGGTCACCACCTGCTCCTGCGGCCCCAGCTCCACCAGCGGCTCGCCGATGGGGTCGAGCACGGCGCTGTCGCCCGCATAAGGCAGGTCGTTGCCGTCTACGCCCACGCGATTGAGGCCCACCACGTAGCTGAGGTTTTCGATAGCGCGGGCGCGCAGCAGCGTGCGCCACGGCTGACGACGCGGCGCCGGCCAGTTCGCCACGAACAGGGCCAGGTCGTAATCCATACCGCCAGCAGCGGATTCGAGGCGACCGTTGCGCAACCACACCGGGAAACGCAGGTCGTAGCAGACCTGCGGAAGGATGCGCCAACCCTTGAGCTCCACGATGAGGCGCTCGTTGCCACCGCCGTAACGCGTGTGCTCACCGGCCATGCGGAACAAGTGTCGCTTGTCGTACTGCGCGTAGCTGCCATCCGGGCGAGCCCAGATCAGGCGATTGAACACCGTGTCGCCTTCGCGAATGGCCAGGCTGCCGCACAGTACGGCGCCCACTTCTTCGGCCAGTGCACGCATCCAGGCTACGCCTTCGCCGTCCATGGTTTCAGCGCTTACGCGCGTGTCGTTGCTGAAACCGGACAGGAAGGTTTCCGGCAGCACCACCAGGTCGGTCTGGCCGGCCACGCGACGCACCAGTTCGCCGTAGTACTCGCGATTGGCGGGGGCGTCGTGCCAGCGCGTGGCACCCTGCACCAGGCTTATTTTTAGAGTTTGCATAGACGCTCCGCCGCGGCTTCCATGGTGGCATCGCTCTTGGCGAAACACAGGCGCAATAGATGCGTGCCCGGGGCTTTCTCATAGAACGGAGTGAGCGGAATGGCCGCCACGCCGCCCTCCTTCACCATCCACTCGCAGAACGACACGTCGTCCTTGTCGCTGATCGCGGAGTAGTCCACCAGTTGGAAGTAACCGCCCGGCACGTCCAGCAGCTTGAAGCGCGAAGGTGCGATCAGCTCGCGGAAGCGATCGCGCTTGGCCTGGTAGAACGCCGGCAGCTCAAGGTAATGCTCCGGCGTGCTCGCCATGAACTCGGCAAAGGCCACCTGGGCCGGATGGAAGGTGCAGAAGGTGAGGTATTGATGCACCTTGCGGAACTCCGCCGACAGCGCCTTGGGCGCCACGGCGTAACCGAGCTTCCAGCCGGTGCAGTGATAGGTCTTGCCGAACGAGGACACCACAATGCTGCGTTCGGCCAGCTCCGGGTGGCGCAACACGCTCTGGTGCTGCTGCCCGTCGTACACGATGTGCTCGTAGACCTCATCGGAGAGCACCACGATTTCCGTGTCGCGCACGATGGCGGCCAGCTCGTCCAGGTCGGCGGCCGACAACACGGCACCGGTCGGGTTGTGCGGGCTGTTGATCAGGATCATGCGCGTGCGGAGGGTTATCGCATCGCGCACGCGTTGCCAATCCACCGCAAAGCTCGGTGCTTGCAGCGGAATGTGCACGGCACGCGCGCCCTGCAGCTCGATCGCCGGCTCGTAACTGTCATAGGCCGGATCGAACACGATCACTTCCTCGCCCGCGCGCACCACGGCGGCAATGGCGGCAAACAACGCCTCGGTGGCGCCCGAGGTCACGGTGACATCGGTATCGGCACTCAGGCGATGGCCGTACATGCGCTCGGTCTTGAGCGCGATCTGCTCGCGCAGACCCGGCAGGCCGATGCCCGGCGCGTACTGGTTGCGGCCCTCGGCCATGGCGCGCGTGATGGCGTCGCGCAGCGGCTGCGGCGGCTCGAAGTCCGGAAAACCCTGGCCGAGGTTCACGGCCTTGTGCTCCAGCGCCAACTGGCTCATGACGCTGAAGATGGTGGTGCCCACTTTCGGAAGCTTGGTATCGATCTGCATGATCCGGATGTCTAAAAGGCCAAACGGGGATGCTAGCACGGGGATCGCCCCCGCCCAGGGATGCTCTGATGTTGATCGCCATCCCAGCCAAAGCCGGAAGCGCCTTTCAACAGCCGAAGGGCTGGTCATCCAGCGTTGAAGGCAAAGGCACTGGATGACCAGCCCTTCGGCTGTTGAAAAGCGCCTCTCGCCCCCTTTTGGGGCTCGCAGGAATGACGAGCTAAATGTGCTTTAGTCACACCTCCCCTGGGGAACCTAAACGTACTTGCTGCACTCGGCGTGTTTTTCGCGCACGGTATCTGGCAGGCGCTCGGCGAGGAAGTCCACGAACGCGCGCACGCCCGGCAGCAGCCCGCGCCGGCTCGGGTAGACGAAATGCATCGTGCCCTGCGGCACGCTCCATTCGGGCAGCACCACCTCCAGCTCGCCCCGGCCGACGGCGGGGCCACATACGAACTCCGGCAGCATCGTTACGCCAATGCCGCGCTTGGCGCACTCCAGCAGCGCGGCGAAGTCACCACAAATGAGGCGCGGCTGGATATCCACCACCACGCGCTCACCCTGCGCATCCAGCAACTCCCAGCTCTGCGCGCCCTCGTGCTCGTTCATGGTGAGCGCCGGCAAGCCGGACAGGTCGGCGGGCTGCTTGGGGTGGCCGTAGCGCTTGAGCAGCTCGGGGCTGGCCACGGGCAACACGCGCGACTGGCCAAAGGTGCGCATGACCAGGGTGGCGTCGGTATCGAGCTTGCTGCGCACGCGAATGGCCACATCGAAACCCTCGCCGATCACGTCGACGCGGCGATCCGTGGCCTGCAGGCGCACCTGCATCTTGGGATGCTGCGCCAGGAAATCGGGCAGCACATGCCCCACCACCGTCTGCACCAGCGACACGGGGCAGCTCACCCTAACCACGCCACGCGGCTCCGAGCGCACTTCTTCCACCGCCTCCTGGGCGGCGCGCGCCTCTTCCAGCACGGCGCGGCAATGACCGTAGAAGCGCTCACCCACCTCGGTCACCACGAAGCGCCGGGTGGTTCGCTGCAGCAGGCGCACGCCCAGGCGCTCTTCCAACTGCGCGATGCGCTTGCTCAGGCGCGACTTGGGGATGCCCAGTGCGCGGCCCGCCGACGAAAAGCCGCCGTGCTCGACCACTGCGGCGAAGAAATACAGGTCGTTGAGATCCTGCAGGGCGCCTTCCAATACCGTCATCGCCGTTTCCCTATTGGAACAATACGTTCGATTTTAGCCGACTTATCAGGCGATTGTCCGAAGAATACCTTATCTCCGTCGCCGGACGACCGGCCCGTTACCTGAGGAAATACCATGAAACTGCTGCATCTCGACGCCAGCGCCCTGGGTGGCCACTCGGTTTCGCGTGGGCTGACCGCTGCCATTGTCGCCGAACTTGTCCGTACCCAGCCCGGCACTGAGGTGATTTACCACGATCTGGTCGCCAACCCGATCCCCCATTGGACGCCAGTAGCCGATGCCAGCGACCCGGCCGCCGTGCTCGGCAGCCAGATGCTGGAGGAGTTCATGGCCGCTGACGTGGTGGTGATCGGTGCGCCGATGTACAACTTCTCGATCCCGAGCCAGCTCAAGGCCTGGATTGATCGCATCGCCGTGGCGGGCAAGTCGTTCCGCTACACCGCCAACGGCCCCGAGGGCCTGGCCGGCGGCAAGCGCGTAATCATCGCCTCGTCGCGTGGCGGCGTTTACAGCGAAGGCAGCCTCGGCGCCCCGATGGACTTCCAGGAAACCTATCTGCGCGCCGTGTTCAGCTTCCTGGGCGTCACCGACCTGGAATTCGTGCGCGCCGAAGGCGTGGCGCTGAGCGAGGACAACAAGGCCGAATCGCTCAAGACCGCACACAGCGCCATCGGCGTATTGACCCGCAAGGCCGCCTGAGTACCGCTCCACCGTCCCCAGCAGACGCCACGCCTTAGGGCGTGGCGTTTGTCTTTGCACTGCTTGGCTGCTCGGCGCGATACACCGCCTGGCCGTCCACCCAGGTGCTCAAGGGCTTGAGGTGCGCAATGCCGAGCGGCGGCACCGTCATCGGATCGCCGTCCAGCAGCACGAAGTCCGCGCGCATGCCCGCCTTGAGCATGCCCACCTCGCCTTCCATGAAGGATGCATAGGCCGCGCCGCGCGTAAAGCCAGCCAGCGCCTGCAGGCGGCTGACCCGCTGATCCGGCAACCAACCGCCCGGCGGCTGCCCCTTCAGGTCCTGACGGGTTACCGCGGCGTAAATGCCGAGCATCGGATTGACCTGCTCCACCGGGAAATCCGAGCCGAACGCCAGCGGCACCTGCTCATGAATGAAGCGCTGCCATGCGTAGGCACCCCTGAGTCGTTCCGCACCGAGGCGCTGCTCGGCCCAGGGCATGTCCGAAGTGGCGTGCGTGGGCTGCATGGAGGCAATGAGGTGCAACTTGGCGAAGCGAGGAATGTCCTCCAGCGCCAGGATCTGCGCGTGCTCCACACGCCAACGGTGATCACTGTTCGCCTGCTCGCCAAGCACGGCCTGGTACGTGTCCAGCACCATGCGATTGCCGCGATCGCCAATGGCATGCGTAGCCACCTGCACATGGCAGCGATAAGCCTTCTCCACGGCGGTGCGATAGGCCTCGGGTGAGGTGACGAAAATGCCCTTGTTGCCGTGGTCGTCGTTGTAGTCGGCCAGCAACGCCGCGCCGCGACTGCCCAGCGCGCCGTCCATGTACAGTTTCACGGCGCGCATCTGCAGTCGACCACTGGCATCAGCCCAACGGCCGCCTTGTGCGCAGAGCCAATCCAGCGCCTCGTGGTTACCGTCCGCCATTTCATACAGGCGCAGCGGAATTTCCTTGTTCGCCGCCATCTCCTGCAACACCTTGAAGTCACCAAGGCTCACGCCTGGATCGTGCACGCCGGTCAGGCCAGCTGCCACGGCATCCTGAAAGGCGGCCTTGTAGGCCTCGCGGGTTTGCTCATGGGTCAGCGGCGGAATGGCGTCGGCCACCAGCGCCATGGCGCCGTCGATCAGCACACCACTGGCCTTGCTACCCACGCGCACGATGCGGCCGCCCTCGGGCTGCCAGTCGCCATCGAGCGCGCGCGTGGCATGTTTCATGGCTGCCGAATTCATCCAGGAGGCATGGCCGTCGATGCGTTCCAGATACACCGGACGATCCGAAAAGGCGGCATCCAGGTCGGACGCGGACGGAAACTGCTTGCCAGCCCAGCGGTTCTGGTCCCAGCCACGGCCGATCAACCAGGCTCCCTTGGGTAGCCTCGCGGCGCCCGCCTTGAGCCTGGCCAGCACCTCAGCCTTGGAGGCGGCACCCACCAGATCCACCTGTATATGCGTCATGCCCAAGCCGAGCATGTGGCCATGGGCGTCGATCAAGCCGGGGATGACCGTGGCGCCTTGCGCGTCCACCTTGGCGGCGCCGGGGTAGCGCTTGGCCAATTCGGCGACGCTGCCTACCGCCAGCAGACGGCCATCATCGTTCCACGCGAGCGCCGTCGCCTCGGGGCGTTCCGGGTCCATGGTGTGGACATGGGCGTTGACCAGCAAGGTCGTCGCCTGCAGCGGAAAAGCCGCGAGCGCGAACAGAGCAAGAGCGGTGCGGCGAAATGGCAAACGCATGGGCAAGTCCTGACCGGAAAGTCATGCGACTTTGCCTAGCTGGCGAACTTCGCACAAGCGGCGACATCAGGCGGCCTGCTCCAATTCGACCCTGGCGTAACGGGCGAGGCGAATGCACGACGCTGGGCCGGGCATTTCCACGCAAACGGCGCGACCCGCGCGGAAATGCTCGTCCCGCGCCACCTCCCTGGCCAGACGGATCGCGGCCGACAACTTGAGCCCATGGAACAACGAGGCATCCGCACGGCACACACTCCAAAGACCGTCCGCGGACTGCTTGAGCGAATAGGTGACCATGTTGCAAACCCTGTTCGAGAAGAGAGCCCTGCCACCACTTGATCGTGTGAGCGAATAACTCGTCACGCCGTCCTCACAGGACCGAACAAGGGTGCACTCGTCTGCATGAGGAACATATCAGCCCCTCACTGCGTAATGCGTAGGATTTCGACTACATTGGTCATCGTCGTGACAATACAGGCTCTTTCGGGCTCACCCCTGTTACACACCTGATACACATCGCCTTGCTCTCCGTGAACGAGGCGGATTGCGTAGGCTGAACTCTACCCCGCTTAGGTCGCAACCTCACCATCGATTAATCGATCACGTCGCAGTGTCGAGTCACCCCACGCCTGATGAGGTGGCTGATGACGGCAATCGAAGCGAATGACCCGATGGAACGCATGCTGCGCGCGTTCGACGACCTATTGGAGCTATATCGCCTGCTGGAACAAGAGAACGAGCTATTGCGCGGACAGCTTCGACGCCACACCGCCGGCGAACTGCAGATACGCGAAGCCGAACGCCACTTGCTCGATACCGGCGGCTTCAACCGCCAGGAGCGCCGCGAACGATTCGGCAGCCTGCTGGCCGAGCGTGCCAGGCCCTTGTGATGAAAGGACGGGTCGGCGAATGTCCCGCAACGAGTGCGGGCTCAATCGGTCAACGCAACACCCCAATACCGGGCCGGCGGAACGCCAGCTACCACAAGCCCTGGAACCCAATCACGCTGCCCGGCGGCCACAACGCTGGAAGTGCCTTGATTCCAGGAAAAGCCAACGTAATGGACGAACAAGATCGTTTGGCGGGCAGATAAAGAAGGCTAGACCTTTGAAATACCGATGAATTGCGATTTGATCAAAGTGTTGCGTTGACCGGTTGAAACGGCAAGCGATGCGGGGCATTCGCGGGCCTGCCTCACGGCTCGATGATGTGTCGCAACAACAGCCGCGCGCTCTCGCGCCCTTGCCAGTCATTGATGACCAACTCGTACACGCCACGAAACACCAGTGGCGGCGGCGTGCCATCGTAGGCGTTGAACATCACCGCATCGTGCACCGAGCCATCCCGAGGGTCGCGCAGGCTCAAGCGCAAATGACGCTCGCCCATCACGCGCCAGCTCGCGCATTCGAACAGGTTGTCGAACACGGGCTCAGGAAACGCCTGCCCCCAGGGCCCGGCGGCGCGTAGTTGATACGCCAGGTCCAGCGTGAACGCGCCCGGCGGCAACTCGCCATCGGTGAGCTGCACCGCCTGCAAGGCATCCTGATCCAGCCATTCGCGCGCGATGGCGTCGAAGGCAGCGGCGAAGCGCTCGTAGTCGTCGCTGCGCAGGCTCAGGCCGGCGGCCATCGCGTGACCGCCAAAGCGCTGAATCAGACCGGGTTGGCGCGCATCGATCATGGCCAGCGCATCGCGAATATGGAAACCGGCGATGGAACGCGCGGAGCCGCGCAATTCGTCGGGCGCGTCCTCGCTCGCCGGCGCAAAGGCAATCACGGGGCGGTGCAGACGCTCCTTCAACTTGGAGGCCACCAAGCCCACCACGCCCGCGTGCCACGTCGGCTCGAACAACGCCACGCCTACCGCATCGGTCGTCGCGGCGCGGGCCACCATCACCTCTGCCTCGGCGACCATCGTGTCCTGCAACTCGCGGCGCTCCTTGTTGATGGAGCTGAGCAACTCGGCATAGCGCTGGGCCTGCGCGGGGTCGTCGGTAAGCAGGCACTCCACGCCGATGCGCATGTCTTCAAGGCGACCGGCAGCGTTCAAGCGCGGCCCCACGGCATAACCCAGGTCACTCGCGCACAACGTGGCGAGGCTGCGCTGGCTGGCCTGCACGAGTGCGCTCACGCCGGCACAACCCTGCCCCTGGCGCAGGCGACGCAAGCCGGCTTCCACCAAGACGCGATTGTTGAAATCCAGTGGCACCAGGTCCGCCACCGTTCCGACGGCGACGAGATCGAGCAGCGAAGAAAGATCCGGCTCCGCACCGGCCTCAAACAGACCCCGCTTGCGCATGGCGGCACGCAAGGCGAGCAACAGATAGAACATCACGCCCACGCCTGCCAACGCCTTGCTCAGAAACGCGTCGCCGGACAGGTTGGGGTTCACCATGGCATCGGCAGCAGGCAACTGTTCGCCAGGCAAATGGTGATCGGTAACGATGACTCGAATGCCCCGCTCGCGTGCGGCCGCCACGCCGGCCACGCTGGCCACGCCGTTGTCGACGGTGACGATGAGTTGTGGCACCGGCGAGAGCGATTCCACCAGGGCCGGACTCAGACCGTAGCCGTGCACGAAGCGGTTGGGCACGGCGTAGTCGACATGGCGCGCACCGAGCATGCGCAACCCGCGCACGGCCACCGCGGTACCCGTGGCGCCATCGCAGTCGTAGTCGCCTGCAATAACGATGGACCAATCGCCACGGATCGCTTCGATCAACAAATCGACCGCGCCGTCCATGCCACCCAGGGCATGCGGTGAAAGCAGACGCGCGAGGCGATACTCCGCCTCATCCGGCGACGTGACGCCACGCGCGGCATACACCTGTTGCAGCACGGGGTGCACCGAGGCACCCCAGCCGGCCGGGGCACCTTGCAGCGAACGCCTGCGCAATTGCACCCGCTTCATCGCGGTGCGCCTCGCCAGAAACGCCAGCGGTTAGACGGATGACTCGCCCAGCGTTCGCCGCTGGCGAAACTCCAGCGTACCGGCTGCTGCCGCGCCAAGGCCTGCAAGGTCGGCCACCACTGTGCGGTGAAATCCTCCACGGGGAGATCCTGCATATCGACCAGCCAGCCGGCTTGTGCCGTCGCCAGCGCAGCGGCATCGCGCGCCTGCACCGGCAGGCTTGCGCGGCGCGCCAGCGCGCCCAGCAAGACATCGTCACCGATGACGCCGCGCAGCTCGGTCTTCACACGATCCGGCAGGGGCCCACCGCCCCACAGCCACAGGCTGTTGATCGGCGGCAAGCCCTGTTCGCGTCGTTCGGCATTGAGCGGATGCTGGTGCAGCAGCACCTGCACCTCGTTGAGCAGCACGCGCCAGCGACGGCCGTCGGCACCCTGCGGCAAATGCTCGTAGAGGTCTTCGCCCATCGCCTGCTCGGGCGAAGCAAAGTCCGGCACCGGCGAATCGTGCGGCAAGCGGATGTGCCAATGATCGGGCGAGGACACTTCGAGAATCATGCCCGCATCGCCGAACACAGGCTTCAGCGGTTTGGCCAGTGCGTGCGCCGCTTCCGCACTCAACTGCATCTGTCCGCACGCCAGCAGACGGGCGCCATTGAGGTCGGGCTGCACCCACGCCGGGTCTGCGCACAACCATTGCGCACCGGCCGCATCGCCCGCCATCAGTTCGCGCGTGAGCGCAGCGGCGGGCAAACCACCCGGCACGATGAAGCGTTCGGCGAGCCCACCCAAATACCCTTTGGCGCCGCCGGACAAGGCATCGGCCTTGTGCAGCAGGGCGCGCAAGGGATGGTCGGGCGCGAAGCGTGGCAAGTCAGGCAGCCACACGTCCAGGATCGGGGTTGGCTGCGCTTGCATCGTTTGCCTCATGCTTCGAGCTGTTCGTAGAGTTCCAGCCACTCGCCTTCCAGCGTTTCCTTCTCCTTGCGCAGTTCCGTCTGCCGCTGGCCCAGGCGCATCATCTCGGCGGTGGGGCCGTTGTAGGTGGCGGGGTCGGACAGCTTGGCCTCGATCTGCCCCAGCTCGCCTTCGATGGTGGCGACCCGGGTTTCGATCTTCTTGACGCGCTGCCGCGCGGCCTTGCCTTCCTCGCGCTGCGCGGCCATGCGGCGGCGGCGATCCTGCGCCGACTCGTTGCGCTGCTCGGCCTTGGATTCGTCCGCGTCCTTGTCGGCTTTGTCCTTGTCGGCCTTCTTGTTGGTGGAGCCACGACTGCGCAGCCAGCGCGCATAGTCGTCCAGGTCGCCATCGAAACCTTCGGCCACGCCATCGGCCACGCGCCAGAAGCTGTCGCACACCAGGCCCAGCAAGTGGCGATCGTGCGACACCAGCACCAGCGCGCCGTCGAAGTCGGCCAACGCGTCGGCCAGGGCCTCGCGCATGTCCAGGTCAAGATGGTTGGTGGGCTCGTCGAGCAGCAGCAGGTTCGGCTTGTCCCAGGCGATCAGCGCCAATGCCAGACGCGCGCGCTCGCCGCCGGAGAAACCGTCCACCGATTCGAAGGCGCGGTCGCCCGCGAAGTTCCAGTTGCCCAGAAAATCACGCAGTGCCTGGGCACTGACGCCCGGCGCCTTGTCCTGCAGATGATCGAAGGGCGAGGCGCCCTCGCGCAGGCTCTCCACCGTGTGCTGGGCGAAGTAGCCGATCTTGAGGTCCTTATGCGCCTTGCGCTCGCCGGACAACGGCGCCAATTCACCCACCAGCGTTTTCACCAGGGTGGATTTACCCGCGCCATTGGGGCCGAGCAAGCCGATGCGCTCGCCCGCTTCCAGACGAAAACGTACGTCGTGCAGGATGCTGACGGGTGCCTCGCCCTGCTCGCCCGGATAGCCGGCCACCACCTCCTCCAACTGCAGCATGGAGTCGGGCAGACGGTCGGGCTCGGCGAACTGGAAGCGGAACGGGCGCTCCAGGCGCACCGCCTCGGTTCCCGCCAGCTTCTCCAGGCGCTTGACGCGCGACTGCGCCTGCTTGGCCTTGCTGGCCTTGGCCTTGAAGCGATCCACGAAGGACTGCAAGTGCGCGCGCTCGGCCTGCTCGCGTTCGTGCGCGATCTGCTGCTGACGCAACTGCTCGGCGCGCAGGCGCTCGAAGGCGCTGTAGTTGCCGGTGTAGAGCTTGGCGCCGCCTTCATTGAGATGCAGCGTGTGGCTGATCACACCGTCGAGGAACTCACGGTCATGCGAGATCACCAGCAAGGTGCCCTGGTAACGGCGCAGCCATTCTTCCAGCCACAGCACGGCATCCAGGTCCAAGTGGTTGGTGGGTTCGTCGAGCAGCAGCAACTCCGACGGTGCCATCAGCGCTCGCGCCAGGTTCAGGCGCACACGCCAGCCGCCCGAAAACTCCTTGACCGGCGTGTCGTGCGTCTCCGGTGCAAAGCCCAGGCCGTGCAGCAGGCGGCCGGCGCGCGCGCGCGCGTCGTAGCCGTGCAACTCCTCGATGCGGTGATGCGCCTTGGCCATGGCTTCGGTGTCGCCGCGCGCCTGGGCGTCCAGCTCGTCACGCAGCGCGGCGGCCAGCTCCTCGTCGCCACCCATCACGTACTCGATGGCGGGATCGGGCAAGGCCGGGGTCTCCTGCGCCACGGAGGCGAGGCGAAGCTTGCTGGGCAGATCCAGGTCGCCCGAGTCGGCCTCCACGTGGCCCTGCAAGGCGGCGAACAGGCTGGACTTGCCGCAACCGTTGCGGCCCACCACACCCAGGCGCCAGCCGCTCTGGATCACCAGATCCACATCGGAAAGCAGCAACCGGCTGCCACGGCGTAGCGCGAAATGACGGAAGGAAATCATGGGGAAAGCTTATCCGTACCGGGCGTCCTGCCGCCCGCAGCCGCCCATCATACCGGGCCGGGCGGCCAGCATGCGGCGGCCTCGACCCGGCCGGGCGGCCCAGCGCACGCTCAGGGCCACGGGCACCAGCCGCGCGCGCGAGCACACCCCGAATGCTTAGCCCATCGCATTGCCTGCATATTCGCGTGGAACAGACCCCGCAGTTCTGCTACAACGACGCGGCAACGCCTTGCGCGGAGAGGGGACCCGTGAATACCTACGGCATCAGCAAGTACAGCATTGGCCTGACCATCATCGTGGCACTGGCCGCTATGGGCGCGCCTTCGGCAGCCAACGCAGACAACCTGCTCGTCAATCGTGTGCAGCAGGAAAAGGGCATGGACCTGCCCGCCCGCGGCATGAGCATGGAGCAGGTGGAAAAGAAGTACGGCGCCCCGCAGCGCAAGCTCAGTCCGCGCGGCGGCGATAGCGCCAAGCACCCGGTGATCAACCGCTGGGATTACGCCAACTTCATCGTGTACTTCGAGAAGAGCCACGTGATCCACGCCGTGCTCAATACGCCGGCCGGCAACAATACCAATCCGGCCGCGGTCAACTGAGCCGCTGAACCCAGCATTGGCGCGGCTCGTGGCGACACGGGCCGCGCTTGCGTTTTGGGCGCGCTGGCGCCACTTGGACTACACTTCGCCTCCCTCGCGGCCTTGCCACCGGCAAGCGGCCGCTCTCCCCGTTTGCCAGAGAAAGACCCGCCATGACTGACGCTAGCCTGCGCCTGCCGGCCGAATGGGAGCCGCAATCGGCCGTCCTGATCGCCTGGCCCCACGCCGACACCGACTGGGCTGACCGCCTGGCCGAAGTGGAGACCACTTACGTAGCGCTCGCCGCCGCCGTCACGCGCTTCCAGCCGCTAATCATCGTGGTGGCCGACAACACCTTGCGCCTGCGCGTGCAGGCCCTGCTCACCGGTGAAGGCGTGGACCTCTCCAAGGTGCGCTTCGTCGAACGGCCGTACGACGACACCTGGTTGCGCGACTCGGGCCCGATCACGCTCAAGGCCGGCGACGGCACGTTCCAGCTCACCGACTTCCGCTTCACCGGCTGGGGCGGCAAGTTCGGCGCCGAGCAGGACGACGCCCTGATCGCTGGCCTGGTCGAGGACGGCGTGTTCGGCAAGGCGGCGCACCAGCGCGTGGACTGGGCCCTGGAAGGCGGCGGCATCGAAAGCGATGGCGTGGGCACCGTGCTCACCACCTGGCGCTGCCTCACCCAGCGTCACCCCGAGCAGTCACGCGAGGACATGAGCGCGATCCTGCGCGACAGCCTGCATGCCAAGCGCGTGCTGTGGCTGGATTACGGCTACCTGGAAGGCGACGACACCGACGCCCACATCGATACGCTGGCGCGCTTTGCACCGGGCGACCGCATCGTTTACCAGGCTTGCGACGACCAGAACGACCCGCACTACGACGAACTCAAGCGCATGGGCGATGAACTCGCCGCGCTGCGCACGCCCGACGGCCGCCCCTATCAGCTCTACCCGCTGCCCTGGGCGCGCCCCATCCTGGACGAAGGCCGCCGCCTGGCGGCTTCGTATGCCAATTACCTGATCGTCAACGGCGCCGTGCTCGTGCCGGCGTATGGCGACGTGGCCGATGACGAGGCCGCGCGCATCATTCGCGAGGCGCATCCGGGTCGCGAGGTGGTGCAGGTGCCGTGTCGACCGCTGATCTGGCAGAACGGCAGCCTGCACTGCATCACCATGCAATTGCCCGCCGGCCTGATCGACTGAGTTCCACGTGACCATCGCCCGGCTGGAGATCTATGCAAGGCGCCGGCAGCGCATCGCGGCCGCGCCTTTCACGGAGTTCTCGATCTTCCAGGTGCGTGCCGGCAGCAAGCGCATGGGCGATGGACAGCGACAGGACGAGATCGTCGCCGGTGGCTTTGCCGCCGTCGCGCCAGGGCAATTGCTGCACGTTGAAAACCTGCCGCCGGACGATGGTGCGTATCGCGCAGTGTGCCTGTGCATACCGCAAGCCATGCTCGAACAGATCGAGCCGGCGCCTGCCGATGCACCGCCCTGGGCCAGCCTGCCCACCAGCCGCGCACTGGAACAAGCCTTTGCGCACGCCGAACAAGGCGTGACCGAACATTTGCCGGACAACCTGCTGCGCCACCGTGTCGCGGAGCTGGTGTCCGCCGTCGCGATGGCTGGATTTCGACCGCCATTGGAGCGCAAGCGCCGACTCGGCGAGCGCATTCGCTTGCTGCTGAACACTCAGCCCGCGCATGAGTGGCGCGCGCAGGACGTCGCCGGCCAACTCGCGCTGAGCGCCGCCACCTTGCGCCGACGCCTTGCCGAGGAAGCCACCGGCTTTCGCGAGATCCTGGAAGAAGTGCGCCTGGTCCACGGCCTGGCCTTGGTGCAAGGCACCGACAAACCCCTCAAGCAGGTGGCGGTGGAATGCGGCTACGCTTCGCCGTCACGCTTCACGGCACGCTTTCGCGAACGCTTCGGCACGCTGCCTTCCGACTTGCGCGATTGAGCGAATCGGGCGAGTCATTGCGCGTTTGAGGCCACCGCGACGGCGCCCCGCCTCGCAAGATGGACACACCCCATCTCACGAGGCCACTCATGCGTCGCTTGCTTGCCACACTGCTTACTTCCGCCGTTGCTCTGGCCGCCCACGCTACCGATTTCCAGATACGGGTGGATGGCGATCATGATCGCCTGCCACCGAGCAGCAGCTTCCAGGGCTTTGGTTGCACCGGCGACAACCGCGCGCCCGCCGTGCACTGGCAGGGCGCGCCGGCGGGCACACGCAGCTTTGCGCTGACGGTGTTCGATCCGGATGCCCCCACCGGCAGCGGCTGGTGGCATTGGGTGGTGGTGAACCTGCCGGCCCACAACCAGGGCCTGCCTGTGGGCGGCGCACTGCCCGCCGGTGCCGACGCCGTGCGCAACGATTACGGCCAGGCAGCCTGGGGTGGCCCGTGCCCGCCCAAGGGCGATGCACCGCACCGCTATGTCTTCACCGTCTATGCGCTCGACGTGCCCAACCTGGGGCTGCCCGAAGGCGCCTCGCCGGCCCTGGCCGGCTTCATGATCCACAGCCATACGGTCGGCAAGGCGCAGACCACCCTTACCTACGGCCGCTGAACGCTCAGGTGGCGCGGTTGTCGATCACCGCGCCACCTGAGCCGCGCCAGGCATCACGGGGCGCGCGGTTCGCTACACTATGCGTTTTCGCGCTATCGGCGAGGCCGCATTCATGACCCGCAAAACCCTCAAAGTCGCGCTGCTGCAGGAAACCGACCGCGGCAGCCGCGATGCCAATCTCGACGCCATTGAGGCAGGCCTGCGCGAAGCGGCCGCCAAGGGTGTCGAACTGGTGCTGCTGCAGGAGCTGCACAACGGCCCGTATTTCTGCCAGCGCGAATCCGTGGACGAATTCGACCTGGCCGAAACCATCCCCGGCCATAGCACCGCACGCATCGGCAAGCTCGCCGAAGAGCTGAAACTGGTAGTGGTCGCTTCGCTGTTCGAAAAGCGCGCCACCGGCCTGTACCACAACACCGCCGTGGTGTTCGATCGCTCGGCCGCCATCGCCGGCAAGTACCGCAAGATGCACATTCCCGACGATCCGGCGTTCTACGAGAAGTTCTACTTCACGCCGGGCGACCTGGGCTTCGATCCCATCGAAACCTCGGTGGGCCGCCTCGGCGTGCTGGTGTGCTGGGACCAGTGGTATCCGGAAGCCGCCCGCCTGATGGCATTGGCCGGCGCGGACCTCCTGCTCTACCCGACCGCCATTGGCTGGGACCCGCAGGACGACCAGGCCGAGAAGGATCGCCAGCGCGAAGCCTGGGTGACCGTACAGCGCGGCCACGCCGTCGCCAACGGCCTGCCCCTGCTCTCCTGCAATCGCACCGGCTACGAGGCGGACCAGGCCGGCGTGGGCAACGGTATCCAGTTCTGGGGCACCAGCTTTGTGGCGGGCCCGCAGGGCGAGTTTCTCGCGCAGGCCGGCACGGATGCGCGTGAGTTGTTGATCGTGGAGGTGGACATGGCGCGCAGCGAACACGTGCGCCGCATCTGGCCGTTCCTGCGCGATCGCCGCATCGACGCCTACGACGACCTGCTCAAGCGTTTCCGCGACTGAGCCATGCGCGTGCCGGTGGTCACGGCTTGAGCCCGTGCCCCGGCATCCCCATGGAATGATGCACCTGACTTGCCCAGAGCCCGCATGAGCCAGACCGACCTCGACACCACCCTGCCCGCGGTATTGCGTGACCAACCCATCGAGCGCGTCGTGCGTGACGGGGTGGAGTACGTGGTGCTTGGCACCGCCCACGTGTCGCGCACCAGTGTCGAGGCCGTGGAGGCGCTGCTGGCGCATGAGCGCTTCAACGCTGTGGCGGTGGAGCTGTGCGACAGCCGCGCCCAAGGCATGCGCGATCCGGAAGCCTTCAAGCAGATGGATCTGTTCCAGGTAATCCGCCAGGGTAAGACCGGCATGGTCGCGGCCAGCCTGGTGCTGTCCTCGTTCCAGAAGCGCCTCGCCGAGCAGTACGGCATCCAGCCCGGCGCGGAAATGAAGGCCGGCATGGATGGCGCCGAGCAGCGCGGCGTGCCCGTGTGGCTGGTGGACCGCGAGGTGGGCACCACCTTGCGACGCGCCTGGCACAGCGTGGGCTTCTGGCAGCGCTTTGGCCTGCTGGGCGGATTGATCGCCAGCGTGTTCGAACGCCAGGACATCGAAGAAACCGAGATCGAGAAACTCAAGCAAGGTGACATGCTGGAGAGCGCTTTCAGCGAATTCGCCACGAACTCCGCTCCGCTCTATCGCAGCCTGATCGCCGAGCGCGACACCTATATGGCCGCGCGCCTGCGTGAACAAGCCGCACAGGCCGGGTACGGCGAAGGCCGCCGCGTGCTGGTGGTAATCGGCGCGGGCCACTTGAAAGGCTTGTGCGAGCAATTGCGCACGCAACAAAGCGACCCCCGCACGGAGGCTGACGCCCTTGCCGCCGTGCCGCCCAAGGCGCGCTGGCCAAAATGGATTGCGCTGGGCCTGGTCATCGCCGTGTTCGCCGCCATCGCCTTTGCCTTCCATCGCAACACGTCGCTAGGCACGGCGGCGCTGCGCGACTGGATTCTGTTCACCGGCGGCTTTTCTGCATTGGGTGCGCTCATTGCCGGCGGACATCCGCTGAGCATCCTCGCTGCCTTCGTCGCCGGCCCCATCAAGCCCTTCCGGCCGGGCGTTCCTTCCGGCGGCATCAGCGCCATGGTGGAAGCGTGGGCGCGCCGCCCGCGCGTGGCGGATTTCGAATCCCTGCGCGATGACATCGGCCACTGGAGCGGCTGGTGGAAGAATCGCGTGGCACGCACCCTGCTCAACTTCTTCCTGGTGTGCATGGGCACCATCATCGGCGAGTACACCGCCGGCATCCATATCTTCAAGAGTCTGCTCTGACGCTTCGGGCAGCTAAGCGAAACCAGCCTTCGCGCCTGTAGCGAACGCCCAGACAGGCCAGCGCACCCATCATGACGAAACGGGTGCGCCGCCATCGCCTTGCCTCGGCGCAAAACCTCAGTGATTGAGCGCTTTCACCAGCACATCCAGCAGCTCTTCGTTGCGATCCAGGCTGTGCTCCCAATACATCACGCCACCCAGGCCCTTCGCCTTGACGAACGCCGCCTTGGCGCGCAGTGACTGCGGGTCCTCGTAAGTGACGAAGGTGCGCGTGGCGGGGTTCCACAGATAAGGCGCCTGAGCCTTCTCGTCCCAGTGGCGCTGGTAGCCGTTCTTGTCGATGTAATCGTCCACCAGCTCACGCCATGACGGACTACCCGCGTACTTGCCGTAGTGCTGCTGCAGGCCATCATGGGCCGGGTCCACGTCCGCGAAGGCGCGCCCATAGAACGCCACGCCGAGATTGAGCTTGCTGGCCGGCACGCCAGCCGCGAGGAACTGCGCCACAGCCTTGTCCCCGGCGCGATCGTTCGCCGGCGCCAGGGCCGACAGATGCAGACCTGCGTGGTGACCCGTCGTGGGCGTGAGGCTGTTGTGGAAGTCGTAGGTCATTAAGTTGATCCAGTCGAGCGAACGCGCCGCGCGCTCCAGCTCGATGCCGGCGACGAACTCGCTGTCTGCCGCGGCGATGGTCAGCAGATAGTGGCGGTCGCCCTGCGTCTTGCCGAGCGCATCGAGCCTCGCGCGGATGGCTTCAAGCAGCAGGCTGAAATTGCGTTTGTCTTCGGGACGATGCGAAATCCCCGGTCCGGCCAGCGTGGGGTATTCCCAATCCAGGTCCACGCCATCCACGTCGTGCTTTTGCACCAGCGCGGCCGCGCTGTCGGCCATGCGTTGGCGACCCTGCTCGGTGGCAGCTACGTCGGAGAAGTAATCCGCACCCCAGCCGCCAATCGACACGATCACCTTGAGCGACGGATTTTCTTTGCGCAAGCCAGTGAAGGTGGCTAGCGTGCGATCAGCAACGGGACTTGGAAATACGATCTCGCCGGTCGGCTCCAGCCGCGCGAACGCGTAGTTGATCACGTCGAGCTTGCTCGCACTCACATGCGGCAAGGTTGCACTGTCTCCGACATAACCAATGATGCGCGCATGTCCGGGTGCATCGCTCGCCCATGCCAGCCCCACACTCGCCAGCATCCACACGCACGCGCCCAGCGCGCGCCACCACATCGGTGCACGTCCAACCCTCTGCATGGCATCTCCCATTGGCATTCCCCACCGGTGCACGATCGGGGTGCACCACCCACTCCACGGAGTCGACTGATATAAATCAGCGACTTGCGGCAAGTTGTCCGTTTGTGAAAGCTACGACTATACTTCCTGAACTTTCACCGAGTACCAGCCAGCATCGTGGGGACGATCTTGATGACTCGATTGCAACTGCTTGGCCTGACCGTGGCCGCAGCTCTTCTCGCTACTGCCACCGCGCACGCCGAGGGCGACAAGGCTGCCGGACGAAAGTTGATCTACACCTGCAATGGCTGCCACGGTATTCCGGGCTACGCCAACGCCTATCCGAATTACCCGGTGCCGCGCATCGCGGGCCAGAACGAGCAGTACATCGTCAACGCCCTGCACGAGTACAAGAGCGGCGGGCGCAGCCATCCGACCATGATGGCCCAGGCGCAGAGCCTGTCCGACAAGGACATCGACGATATCGCCGCCTACCTCTCCAGCCTCGCCAAGTAAGCCAAGGACTCCCATCGCATGAATCGTGCGCTCACCCTGCTTTCGCTCGGCGCCGTGCTGGCGTGTGCCTCTACCTCGCTGCTGGCCAACGGTAGCATCGAGAACGGCAAGCAAAAGGCCGCCACCTGCTTTGCCTGCCACGGTGCCGACGGCAACGCCGTGGACCCGCAGTATCCGCGCCTTGCCGGTCAGTACGACCTGTACATCCAGCAAGCCCTGCATGAGTACAAGAGTGGCAAGCGCGACAACGCCATCATGAAGGGCTTCGTCGCCACCCTGTCCGACCAGGATATCCAGGACGTGGCTGCCTATTTCTCCAGCCTGCCGACCAAGCTCGACACGCTGCACGGGCACATCCAGGGCGACAGCAAGTAACCGCCGCCTGCTGGCGTCATGAAAAAGGCCCGCCAATGGCGGGCCTTTTTTGTGACGCCTGGCAACCCGGATCAACCGATCGCCGACTCGCCTTCGCGACGCTTGTAGTACGGGTCGCTGCCCGTGGCGTGGTCGGTGGCATCGCGCACGGCGGTAATTTCCGGCACGCGTTCGCGCAGCGTCTTTTCCACGCCGTGCTTGAGCGTCACGTCCACCATGCCGCAACCATGGCAGCCGCCGCCAAACTGCAGCAGCACCACGCCGTTGGCATCGACCTCGAGCAAGGTGACCCGGCCACCGTGCGAGGCGACCTTGGGGTTGATTTCCGCCTCCAGCACGTAACGAACGCGCTCGATCACACCGGCTGCCTCGCCGGGGATCTCGCCCTTGATACGCGGCGCACGGATGTTGAGCTGGCCGCCCGTGGCGTTGGGCTCGAAATCGATGGACGCACCTTCCAACCAGGGCGCACTCTCGCCGTCCACATGGAATTCGAAGCCATCGCACACGATGGTCCATTCCTGCCCGCTCAATTCATTGGGCTCGGCAAACTCCAGCTCGCAATTGGCGGCCGCCGTGCCCGGCGCGGTCACGCGCAGGCGAATACCCAGCCCATCGATGCCTTGCTGCGAGAGCAACCGCAGGAAATGCCGTTGCGCGCGCTCTGAAATCTCGATCATGTCCACTCCAGCGCAAACCCGGACGCGGCCGGGCGAAACAGCACCATTTTAGTCCTGTTTTGCCTCCCCTGCCCATTTTTGACTTTTGCCGGCCAAGCCTCGACGCTTCGCAGCCTTCACCCTGCACGGAACGATTGCCATGAGTCTCAGCCCGCTCGCCACCCAGCACTGCACGCCTCTCAAGGGCAAGGAACATGAGCTGAGTGCTGCCAAGGTCGCCGAGCTGCTGGCGGCGCTGCCCGGCTGGCAGACCACCGCCGACGGCAAGGCCATCGTGAAGGATTTCAAGTTCGGCGACTTCCATCGCACGCTGGGCTTCATCAATGCGGTGGGTTTCATGGCCAACCAGGAAGACCACCACCCGGATCTGGAAGCGGGCTATGGCCACTGCCATATCCTGTGGTCCACCCATGACGTGGGCGGCCTCTCGATGAACGACTTCATTTGCGCCGCGCGCGTCGAGGCCCTGCTCGATCGTTGAGCGCCATGCGTAGCCGTCGCGCCCTTGTCTGGGTCGGGTTTCTGCTGACCGTCGCCGCGACCCTCTGGGGCATGGCGGCGCTGTCGGCGTGGTTGACGCGCGAGCATTTGTCGGCGCGCGCGGCCAACACCTGGAGCGCGCTTCGCGAAGGCCGGCCTTTGTGGCAATGGCCACTTCAACGACCAGAGGATCTGGTGGCCCGTCGTGTGTTCGGTGCAGTCGAGCTGGCTCGCACGCCACTGGGGTTGCGCATCACCAGCCTGGACGGCTCGCCCTTTGAACTAGGCCTGCCGTTACCCGAACCCGTGGATCTGGCTCACTGGCCGCTTCTGCAACTGCGCGCGCATAGCACCGCGCCGGGCACCCTCCACGTGCGCTATCAGGCCAGCGAGTCCGCGCCAGCTTGCGAAACCGATCAACCACTACCCTTGCTCGCCGGCGCGCAGCCAGCGCCGCTGAACCTGGGGGAGCTCACCTGGCATAGCACGCAAGGCGCTGCCTGTCAGCCGCCAGCCAACGTGGCGTACATGTTGCGGCTGCAGATACAGGTGCCCGCTCACACGACCCTGGCCGTCTCGCAGGCCGACTTACTGGCGCAACAACCCCAGCGCCTCGACAAAGCCACCACCGAGATCCAGTTGCCGCTGGCGGCGGACGCCCAAGTGCCCACGTCACAGCGCGCGCCGATGGTGCGCCTACCGGCCGACGCCTCGTCCGAATCCATGCTGCTGCTAAGGGACTACGCACGGCAAACGTGGCCGGGAGCGCCCATCCTGCCGGCCGGGCAACTCGTGACCACGACCATTCGGGCCGCCCTGCCTCCATGGGTCGACTGGGCCACTCTGGTTCTCTATCTGATCTTTCTCGTAACGCTGAGTTGGCGTCATACCCGCGAAGTTCAGCGACCGTGGTTGGAAGTGGCCGCCATTGCCTTTGGCCCGCTATGGCTGATCGCCGGCCTGCGCTGGGACGCCGAACCGTCCATACCGGGCGCGATGGCTTTCGTTGCGGCCCTGGCCTATGGCGGGCTGGGTGAATGGCGTCGCCGGCCTGTCGCGTGGTCCTGGTCTGCGCGGCGACCTTCCGACTGGCTTTGGCCCCTGGTGCCCTTGCCAGTGGCCGCCGCCTTGATTGCCTTGGACGGCCACGCCCTGACTCGCCTGCCCGCGCTGCACGTAGCCGCCTATTTTGCCTGGGCGCTGTTGCAGCAATGGGCCATGCTTGCGCTGGTGATGGGGCGCCTGCGGCAAACGCAGCTCCCGATGCTCGCCGTCATGTTGATCACAGCCACCCTGTTCGGGTTACTGCATACCCCCAATGGGGCACTGATGCAGCTGTGTTTCCTGGCCGAGCTCTGGTGGGCCTGGTGCTTCTTCCGCGCTCCGCGCCTTCTGCCCATCGCCGTGGCGCATGCGCTAGCCGCCCTCCTGGTGGAGAGCGGGCTCACCGGCCATTGGCTGCGCTCACTCGAAGTCAGTGCGCGATTTTTCTTGTAGTCGCTCTTGCAGGTAGCGAATCTTTTTTCCTTTTATTGCAAGCACATCCAGGAAATCCTTCAAGTCATCCGGGAGGTTCGCCGAGAAGCTGTAGGCGCGACCATCCAGCTCGAAGCTCATATGAGAGGCGTGCAGGAACAACCGATTGAGGCCCAGTTCCTTGTACTTCTTGTTCATTTCCTTATCGCCGTACTTGGGATCGCCGGCCAGCGGATGCCCCACGTGCGCCGCATGCACGCGAATCTGATGGGTGCGCCCGGTACCCAGGGTCGCCTGCATCAGGCGAGCGCTCGGGTACTGCTCGGCCTCCTGGAAAAAAGTGAGTGATGGCTTGCCGTTGTCCGACACTCTTACCATCCGCTCCCCGCCCTGGAGCACCGACTTCAGCAAAGGCGCATTGACGCTGAACTTGGCTTTACGGGGGTGGCCCACCATCAGGCAGAGGTACTGCTTGACCACCGTACCCTCGCGAATGGCCGCCTGCAGGCCCGTTAGCCCGGCGCGCGTCTTGGCAAACACCAGCACGCCGCTGGTGTCGCGATCAAGGCGATGCACGAGTTCCAGGTGCTCGTTGGGTCGAGCCGCACGCAACAGTTCGATGGCACCATGACTCACGCCGCTGCCGCCGTGGCTGGCGATGCCGGTCGGCTTGTCGATGGCAAGGAAATGCTTGTCTTCGAAAATGATCGACTCAGTGATAGCTGAGACGAGACCAGGCGCCGGCCCCTTGTCGGGAGCCTTCTCCGCGGTGCGGACCGGCGGAATGCGCAGCATATCGCCGGCGGCGAGACGCGTGTCGGGCTTGGCCCGTTTACCGTTCACGCGCACCTGCCCGGTGCGCAAAATACGGTAGATCATGCTCTTGGGAACCCCCTTGAGCAGCGTCATCAACGCGTTGTCGATGCGCTGACCGTCCCGCTCGGGGCCGATCTCTACTTGACGCACACCGTGAGGTGCGTCTGGGGAAGTTGCCGTCTGCATTGAAAAAAACCTGGCGAAATAGGATACTCGGCCGGCGCTTCAATCCCCCCCCCTGCCGAAGTTGGGAGGGTGTAGGGAAGCCCGCTCGTGACGTCGGCGAGGATAGCGCCGGTGGCCATCTTAGGCAGCCGGTCGCTGCTCCCTTTCATCGTAACGTTTCGGGTTGTCGTTTGTCCGGTTCCGATGGGTTCCGGGGCGACGGGCGCATTGCCACGAATCATCCCGGCACCGGAAACGATGCCGACATGTTGCCGCTTAACCGCAGCGGCGCGATCCCCGGCAGGCCGCCGACGTTACGGCGCCACCGTGGCACGCGACGCGCGGCAAGCCGAGGAAAAATTACAATGAAACGTATGTTGATCAACGCAACTCAGCGTGAAGAGTTGCGCGTGGCCATTGTCGATGGCCAAACCCTTTACGATCTCGACATCGAAATTCCCTCCCGCGAACAGAAAAAGGCCAATATTTACAAGGGCCGCATCACCCGCGTGGAGCAATCCCTGGAAGCCTGCTTCGTCGACTACGGCGCCGAGCGTCACGGCTTTCTCCCCCTGAAAGAAATCGCCCGCGAGTACTTCACGCCGGGCCTGGACCCCAACAAGTCCAACATCCGCGACCTGCTGAAGGAAGGCCAGGAACTGGTCGTGCAGGTAGAAAAGGAAGAGCGCGGCAACAAGGGCGCGGCACTCACCACCTTCATCAGCCTTGCCGGCCGCTACATGGTGCTGATGCCTAACAACCCGAAGGCCGGCGGCGTGTCGCGCCGCATCGAGGGTGAAGATCGTCAGGCACTGAAGGAAGCGCTGGAGCACCTTACCGTGCCCGACGACGTGGGCCTGATCGTGCGCACCGCCGGCCTCGGCCGCGACGCCGAAGAGCTCCAGTGGGACCTCGATTACCTCCTGCAACTGTGGAAGGCCATTTCCGGCGCCGCCCAGGCACAGAAGGCCCCGTTCCTGATCTACCAGGAATCGAAGCTGTTCATCCGCGCCTTGCGCGACTACCTGCGCAATGACATCGGCGAAATCCTCATCGACGAAGAATCGCTCTACAACGATGCGCGCGAGTTCATGCAGCAGGTGATGCCCACCGCCCTGCGCAAGCTCAAGCTGTATCGCGACGACACGCCGCTGTTCTCGCGCTACCAGATCGAAACCCAGATCGAGAGCGCGTTCGACCGTCAGGTCCGCCTGCCCTCCGGCGGCTCGATCGTGATCGACCAGACCGAGGCGCTCACCGCCATCGATATCAACTCCTCGAAGGCCACCAAGGGCAGCGACATCGAGGAGACGGCGTTCAACACCAACCTCGAAGCGGCCACCGAGATCGCCCGCCAGCTGCGCATCCGCGATGCCGGCGGCCTGATCGTGATCGACTTTATCGACATGGACAGCCCCAAGCACCAGCGCGAGGTGGAAGAACGCCTCAAGGAAGCGCTGAAGCTGGATCGCGCCCGCGTTCAAATCGGCCGCATCAGCCGTTTCGGGCTGCTTGAAATGTCCCGTCAGCGCCTGCGCCCCAGCCTGGGTGAAGCGACCCAGATCGTCTGCCCGCGTTGCGACGGCCACGGCCATGTCCGCAGCGTGGAGTCGCTGTCGCTTTCGACCCTGCGACTCATTGAAGAGCACGCCATGAAGGACAACACCGGCCAGGTGCTGGTGCAGGCCCCGCCGAGCGTGGCCAACTTCATGCTTAACGAAAAGCGCGCGAGCGTGGTGGAGATCGAGCTGCGTAACAAGGTCCACGTGGTCATCGTGGCCGACGACAAGCTCGAAACCCCGCACATCGAGATCCAGCGCATCCGCGAAGCGGACATGGGTGAGCACAGCAAGCCCAGTTACGAGCGCCTCACTGCGGTGGAAGCATCGCCGATCCCCAAGATGGGCCAGGCCCTCGGCAGCAACGAGCAGCCCGCCGTGAGCGGTATCGTGCCCGCCACCCCGGCCCCGGTGCGCGAAGATGCCGCCAATGCCGTCGCCGCGACCCAGCCGGTCGCGCGCCAGGCCGCACCGGCACCTGCCCCGTCCGGCGGCGTCATCGCTCGCCTGTTCGGCTGGTTCCGCGGCACCAGCGCCCCGGCAACGCCGGCTCCGGCCGCACCTGCTGAAACCACGCAGCCACAGGCTCGCGGCAACCGTCGTGACGAGCGCGGTCGCCAGCAAAGCCAGGGCAACCGCGGCCAGCAACAGCAAGCTCGCCGCGAGTCCTCGCAGCCCCAGAAGGGTCAGCCGCAGGGCCAGGGCAAGGGCAACCGCCAGGAGCAGCAGCGCAACGCGGACCAGGTCAACAAGCAGCAGCGTCAGCAGCAAGCCCAGGGTGGCAAGCCTCAGGAGCCGCGCCAGCAGCAGCAACAGGGCAAGGCCACCGAGGGTGGTCAGCCGCAGGGTGAGCGCAAGCAGCAGCGCCAGGAACAGCAGCGCCAACCGCGCCCGGCCCAGCCGCAGGCACCGGCTCAACAGCCGACTCAGCCGCCAGCGAACAGCCAGCCCGCCACAGCGTCGCAGCCAGCGCCGGTAAGCGAACGTCCGCAGACTATCGCACCGGCCGCGACCCAGGCCGACGCTGCCAAGGACGCCGTCGCCATCGCGCAGCCCATCACCGATGGCGCCCCCGGCACGGAGAACCCCGCCGCGACCGCCGAAGGTGAAGGCGCGCAGACGCGCCGCCGTCGCGGTCGTCGCGGTGGTCGCCGCCGTCGTCGCCACGAGGACGCTACCCAGCAGGCCAACGACATCCAAGCAGAAGGCGCTGATGGCCTTGATCTGGATGACGAGGACCGCGACGAAGAGTCGACTGCCGGAGAGCACACTGCGCCGATGAACACCCCGACAGGGACCGCTGGCGTCGCCGTTGCCGCAGTTGCCACGGCCGTCATCGCTGCCGAAGCGTCGTCGCACGCCGCCAAGGCTGAGCCGATGCCAGCCAAGGACGTACTGAGCGCCGTTTCGCCCGCATCGTTCAATCTGCCCAGCCTGCCCCCGATCCCGGATCAGCCGGCAGAGGAAGTCGTCGCCGCACCGACGGCCATCGATGCCGTCCATATCGAAAGCGCTCCGCCGGAGGCATCCCCCGTCGAAGTGGTGGCCACCCCTCAAACAGCGGTTGAACCGCCCCCGGTGATCACCGTCGCCACGGTGGAGCCCATCGTCGAGTCCATCGCCGAGCCGGTCTTCAAGCACGAAGCTCCGCTGACCGCCGACGTGCATGCCAGCACCACGCATGCACCAGAGGCACCGGCTGCACCCGTCGACACCGTGCCCGAATCGGTCGACGTCTCGCTGGATCTGCAGCCGCCGGTTGAGACGGTTGCGCATGCCGCACCGGCCGCCATCGAGCCATCGCTCGATAACGTGAAGGTGGAAGCCGAACACGTTCCGACGACCGAGCCGGTGAGCGCGCCCGTGATGCCACACCAGGGTGACCTGCTGGCCCATGCTGACGTCGCCATTGTGCCGGCACATGCACCGACGATCGAAAGCGACGCCGAAGAGCCCAAGAAGGACGCCTCGCACGGTTAACCCGCGAGGCTTTCTCTCAGGCATAAAAAAGCCGGACATCAGTCCGGCTTTTTTATGCGATGACAACAGGCAACAAGTTCAGGTGCCTACCTGGTTATTGTGCGTATCCAGCAACCCGTGGATGGTCATCAGATGCGCCAGGCTGATCACGTGATCCACCTGCAGCTTCTCCATCAGCCGCTGCTTATACGTCGACACGGTCTTCGGGCTCAGGTTCAACTGTTCGCCGATCATGGTGAGCGGCTTGCCGCGCACCAACATCATGGCCACTTCCAACTCGCGACTGGACAGCGCATCGAACGGCGAACCCTCGCCATCGAGTGTGGCCAGCGCCAACTGCTGTGCGACTGCGGGAGCAAGGTAACGGCGGCCCGTGGCCACCTGTCGCACAGCCTCCAACAACTCCTCGGACGTGCAACCCTTGGTGAGATAGCCCAACGCACCCGCGTCGAGCAAGCGCTTCGGGAAGCGCGCATCGTCCACCACAGTAACAATGATGATGTGGGTGGACATCTTGGAGCGCGCGACGCGCTCAGTCAGTTCGATACCGCTCATGCCGGGCATATGTACGTCTACTAGCGCGATGTCCGGCGCGCGCGCGCGGATAAGGCGAAGGCCTTCTTCGGCAGTCCCTGCCTCACCACTGATGTAGATATCTGGCTGCTGCTGCAGGATCATCCTGAAGCCTGTGCGAACCAGCTCGTGATCGTCGACCAGCACTACTTTGATCACAGGCGCCCTCCGTGGAAAGATTCATCGACCTTAGGACGCACAAAGGTGCTATGCAAGCCGAGATAACGCCCCGATAGCACCACCTTACAGGATGATCAGTGCGACACCTACAGGATCACTCTCGAAGCTTTTAGGTCACTTACTCGACGCCTGTCGACCAATTGCGCAGGCCTGCTTCGTCGAGATCAATCTCTTCGATATGCACTGTCATCACGCGGCCTTCATCATCAACCCAATGCTGCGTTCCCGTGCGTCGCTCCACGCCAGTCACGAGCGCACCATGGGTGAGCGCGACGTCGCCGGCATGCGTGCCCACCACGTAACCCTCAGGCAACGCGGCAGCCACGCGATCATCGTAAGGACCCAGAAATCTCACCGCACTCATGCGTGCTCCTGGTGAATTTCGAAGAAGAAGAACAACGCCGTCCCTTGGTGCCCGGAGCGGGGATCGAACCCGCATAGCCTTTCGGCTGAGGGATTTTAAGTCCCTTGCGTCTACCAGTTTCGCCATCCGGGCGCACATGGAAGGGATGCGCATCCTAGCATGCACCTGATCGCTCGCCGTGTGGGCGCGGCGGCGCCGGCACATATAAAGAAAAACCCGCCAGGCGGCGGGTCTTCACTTGCGCAATGGAGGCCAGGGTCGGAATCGAACCGGCGTACACGGCTTTGCAGGCCGCTGCATGACCACTCTGCCACCTGGCCATTGCGCGCGAATCGTAACGCGAAACGTTACGCATCGCTCTAAAAAAACAAAACCTCGGCGTTCCGAGGTTTTGTCAAAAACTGGAGCGGGAAACGAGACTCGAACTCGCGACCCCGACCTTGGCAAGGTCGTGCTCTACCAACTGAGCTATTCCCGCATCGGAGTCGCGCATTTTAATGGGTTATGGCGGCCCGTCAAGCACCTGTGATGAAAATATTTCAGTCGTCGCCACGCGGCAGCATGCCCGGCTGTCCATCGCCCTTGAGACTGGGCCACGCGGCGCGCAAGTAATAGAGGCCCGACCAGATGGTGAGCACGCCGGCAATCACCAGCAACGCCTCACCGATGTGATATAGACGAAGCGCCTCGGCGCTCTTCTCGTGCTGCACGATCAGCACCACCAGGGCCACCATCTGCATGGCGGTCTTGAGCTTGCCGATAAAGGCGACCTTGACCGTGGCGCGCATGCCGATTTCGGCCATCCACTCGCGCAACGCGGAAACACTGATCTCGCGCCCCACGATGATGGCTGCGGTCACAGCCATGAGGATGCCCGGCCAACCTCCACGGTGCGTCTCCACCAGCAGAAACAGCGTGACCGCCACCATCAACTTGTCGGCCACCGGGTCAAGGAAAGCACCGAAGGCGGAGGTGAGATTGAGGCGGCGCGCCAGGTAGCCATCCAGCCAATCGGTCAGCGCGGCAAGCATGAATACGATGGCTGCCGTGATGTTGTGGCCAGGAAACTGCCAATAGAACACCACCACCATCACGGGCAATAGCAGAACACGGAACAGGGTGAGCCAAGTGGGCAGGTTGATGCGCATAGATAAATCCGAATGAGTTCTGCCAGGAGCGCGATCGCGTCACTGCAACCTAGCCATGAAGTACAGCATAAATGCGTTCGGCCAGCCCGCGATCAATGCCTTTGACTTGCATCAATTCCTCCACACCTGCCGCCTCCACACCAGCCAGGCCGCCGAAGGCCTTCAACAGCGCCGAGCGGCGGCGCGCGCCCACGCCGGGCACTTCCTCCAGCACGCTGCGTTCGCGGGCCTTCTCGCGGCGCTTGCGGTGCCCACTGATGGCGAAGCGATGTGCCTCGTCGCGTACGGCGGCCACCAGGTGCAGCGCCGGTGACGAGGACCCTGGGTGCAGGTGACGCCCCGAGTCCGCCAATACAAGGGTTTCCTCGCCAGCACGCCGCCCCGGCCCTTTGGCCACGCCCACCACGTGGATGCCGGCAACGCCTAGCTCCTGGAGCACGTCCAGCGCTTGTCGTACTTGTCCGCTACCACCGTCGATCAGCAGCACATCCGGCCTGGCACCCTCGCCTTCAGCCACCTTGCGGAAGCGCCGCACCAGCGCCTGATGCATGGCCGCGTAATCGTCGCCCGGCGTGATGCCATTGATGTTGAAGCGGCGGTAATGCGATTTCTCGGGCCCTTCCGGCCCGAATACAACGCATGAGGCCACCGTCAACTCGCCCAGGGTATGGCTGATATCGAAGCATTCGATACGACGCGGCGGCTCGTCCAGCTCCAGCACGCGCTGCAAATCGTCGAAGCGTGCCCCGAGGTTCTGCCGACTGGCGAGACGCGCGGTCAGTGAGGCCTGCGCATTGCGCTCGGCCATCTGCAGGAAGCGCGCGCGCTCGCCGCGCACGCTGGACTTGAGCTCCACCGCATGACCCGACTGCTCGGCCAGCATCTCGGCAAGGATGTCCTGACTCGGTAGGGTCTCACCAAGAATCAACTCGCGCGGCACTGGGCGATCCAGGTAGTACTGGGCGATGAACTGCTCCAGCACGTCCGCCGGCTCGGCATCCAGCGGCAACCGCGGAAAGAAGTCGCGCGTGCCCAGACTAATACCGTTACGGAAGAACAATACGCTGACGCAGGCCATGTCGGCCTCGATTCGGCAGGCCAGCACGTCCATGTCCGCACTCGCGCCTTGCACGTGGTGCTCAGCCTGCAGCTTTCGCAACGCGGCCACCTGGTCGCGCAAGGCGGCCGCGCGTTCGAATTCCAGTGCCTTGCTGGCCTGCTCCATCTGCCCCGCAAGCTCATCGATCACCGCGCTACTGCGCCCCTCCAGGAACATCTCCGCGTGGCGCACATCGTTACGGTAATCCGCCACGGTGATGAGCTGCACGCACGGCGCCGTGCAGCGCCCTATCTGATGCTGCAAACAGGGCCGCGAACGGTTCTTGAAGTAGCTATCCTCGCACTGGCGCACCTTGAATAGCTTCTGCATCAAGTTGAGGCTTTCGCGCACGGCGAAGGTGCTGGGATACGGGCCGAAATAGCGTCCAGGCAGATTGCGCGCACCGCGATGAAAGGCCAGGCGCGGGTAATCCTCACCGCCCGACAAATAGATGTACGGGTAGCTTTTGTCGTCGCGCAGCAGAATGTTGTAACGCGGCTTGAGCGACTTGATCAGCTGCGATTCCAGCAGCAAGGCCTCGCCCTCGGTGCGTGTCACCGTGATCTCGGCACGCGCGATCTGCGACACCATGGCCGCGATACGCGGCTCCATGCGGGGCTTGAGGAAGTAGCTACCTACGCGCTTCTTTAAGCTCCCGGCCTTGCCCACGTACAGCAGGTCGCCTTGCGCATCGAAATAACGATAGACGCCGGGGGAAGTCGTGAGGGTCTTGACGAAGGCCTTACCGTCGAAGGCTTGCGGCGTATCGGGCTGCATTCATGGATTCTAGCGGTTTTCAGGTCCGCCGAAGGCGCTCGATCAGGCCATCCACACCCAGTTCGGCCAGCGCGACAGCGTCGCGAAACCCCTGCATGTCACCAAAGTAGGGATCAGGGAACTCCATGGGTGTACGCAGGCCCGACCACGGCAGGAAAAGCTCGGCCGGCGCCCCGCGCCCACCCCGCAAGGACACCAGCGTCTCCAGGTTGTCGCAATCCATCGCCAGCACCCAGTCGTAACTCGCGAAATCCCCGGCCTGCACCTGGCGCGCGCGATGCGGAGCAAGGTCATACCCTGCCGCTGCCGCGGCGCGCACCATACGCGGATCGGCCCCTTTCCCGATGTGCCAGCTCCCCGTCCCACAAGAAGCAACATCGACCTGCAGCCCGGCCTGCGCGCAGCGCTGGCGCGCCACCGCCTCCACCAGAGGGGAGCGGCAAATGTTTCCCAAGCACACGAAGAGCATGGACACGGGCGATTTTTGCGAGGGCATGGGGGCTATCCTGACAGACCGGGGCGTACCACGAAGCGCTCACGCCACGCCATAACGGCCAACAACCCGCCACCTTAGCGACCGGGACTTTCCATGGGCTGTCTACCGCTCCCTATTTTGCTTGTGCTTGGCTTCCTGATTGGCCGTACGCTGGGTGGAGACCATGGGGCGCTATGGGGCGCCGGCACAGGTCTGCTCGTCGGCATCGTGCTCGCGGCTTTGTTCATTGGGCTGGTGCGGCGCAGGCACTGACGATCAGCCCTGCGCCAGCCAACGCTCGGCGCGCTCCAGGTCAGCCTCGGTGTCGATGCCCGGCGGGAAAGGCTCCGGCGTAAGACGCACGGCAATGGGATGACCGTGCTCCATCACGCGCAGCTGCTCCAGCGACTCCGCTTGCTCCAACGGCGTGCGCGTCAGTGTGGTGTAGCGTTTAAGAAAGCCCGCTCGATAGGCATAGATGCCGATGTGGCGCAGGAACGGCGCCTCGTCCGGCAGGGATTCGCGATGCTGGGCGAATGCATCGCGCGCCCAGGGTATCGGTGCGCGACTGAAGTACAAAGCCCGCCCTTGTGCGTTGCACACCAGCTTCACCACATTGGGATCGAACAATTCGTGCGCCTCGGTCACGGGAGTCGCCAGCGTGGCAACCGGCGCATCGTCCTCGGCTAGCGCGCGAGCCACCTCGCGGATGCCGGCAGCGGGCGCGAAAGGCTCATCGCCCTGAAGGTTCACCACGATTTGATCGTCGGCCCAACCGTAGTGCTGTGCGCACTCAGCCAAACGGTCGCTACCGGAGGCGTGATCCACCCTTGTCATACACACATCCACGCCCTGCCCGGCCAATACGTCGGCAATGCGCGGATCATCCACGGCCACCACCACCTGCGATGCTCCGGCCTGCAAGGCGCGCTGAGCCACGCGCACCACCATGGGCACACCGCCGATCTCACGCAACGGCTTGGCCGGGAGACGCGTGGAGCCATAGCGGGCAGGAACGGCGACGATGAACGGCGGATGGGCTTGGGACATGACAACCTCACTGACAGGTCGCCAAGCCTACCCGCAAAAGGGCCATGCCCGCATGCTCAGGTCAGATGGAAGCCGCAGCCGTTGGCCAGAGACACGAACCCGGGGAAGGATGTCGCCACGTTGGCGCAGTCCTGGATAACCACCGGCGCCTGTGCGACCAGCCCAGCCACGGCAAAGCTCATGGCGATGCGATGGTCGCCGTGGCTCTCGATGCTGCCGCCAGCTAGCGCGCCACCATCGATCACCGCGCCATCCGGTGTTTCCTGTATCGCGACACCCAGGGCCAGCAGCCCCTTCGCCATGCTGGCGATGCGATCGGACTCCTTCACCCGCAACTCGGCAGCGCCGCGCACCACCGTGCGCCCCTCAGCGGCGGCGGCAGCGATGAACAGCGCGGGAAACTCGTCGATCATGTCCGGCACCAGCGATTCCGGCAGTTCGGTGCCATGCAGAGGCGCATGCGTCACCACCAGATCGCCCACAGGCTCACCACCACTCTCGTGCTCGTTCTCCACGCGAATGTCTGCGCCCATCAGGCGCAGCGCCTGCAGCAGCCCGGTGCGACGCGGGTTGAGGCCCACGGACTTCAGGCGCAACTGCGAGCCCGGCACGATACTCGCTGCCACAAGAAAGAAAGCCGCGGAAGAGAAATCGGCCGGAACGTCCACATCCGTCGCACGCAACGCGTGACCACCACTCAGCCGAGCCCGCCCAGGCGAGAACTCGATCGGCCAGCCGAAAGCCGCCAGCATGCGCTCCGTGTAGTCGCGCGTGGGGTGCGGCTCGATGACCTCGGTCTCGCCCTGCGCGTACAGGCCCGCCAACAGCAACGCGGATTTCACCTGGGCACTGGCCACCGGCAAGGTGTAGTGGATGCCGCGCAGCGCGCGACCGCCACGCACCTGCAATGGCGGCAAACCTTCCTGCGTGTCGATCTGCGCACCCATCCGCGCCAGCGGCTCGGTGACACGCCGCATCGGGCGGCGAGACAGGGACTCATCGCCCACCAGAGTGCTGTCGAAGGCCTGGCCCGCGAGCAGGCCGGCCAGCAGCCGCATGCCCGTGCCGGCGTTGCCGCAATCGAGCGCCTGCGACGTGCCACGCAGGCCATGCAGGCCCACGCCATGCACTACGCGCTCGCCGTCACCCAGCGTTTCGATGCGTACGCCCAATTGCTGCAATACGGCGGCGGTGGCGCGGGTATCTTCGCCTTCGAGGAATCCGCGTATGTGCGAGGTACCATCCGCCAGCGCGCCCAGCATGAGCGCGCGATGCGAGACCGATTTGTCACCGGGCACGCGTACGTCGCCGTGCAGCGCCTGGCCGGCATGACTGGTCCAATCAAGTCGTGTCACGAACATCTCCATGGGCGATCGCGCGACCGCCGCAAATATCAGGGCAGCGCCACAGGATAGGAACCAAGCACACGCACCTTGGCGGCCGCCTCGCCCATTTCCTTCATGGCTGCCTGCATCGGCTCATCGTTGACGTGGCCGGATACGTCGATGAAGAACGCGTACTGCCACTTGCCCGAGTGTGCCGGACGCGACTCGATGCGGTTGAGGCTGAGACCGTGCTCGGCAAAGGGCTTGAGCACGTGATAGAGCGCGCCCGGCTTGTCGTTCACGGTAATCAACAACGACGTGCGATCGTTGCCCGAAGGCGGAAACAGCGAGCGACCGATTACCAGGAAGCGTGTGGTGTTGTCGGCGCGATCCTCGATGGCCTGCGCGACCGTCTTGAGGCCATAGACGCGGCCGGCCGTTTCACCAGCAATCGCACCTGCATCGTCCGCATGGCGTGCAAGGCGCGCCGCTTCGGCATTGCTGCTGACGGCGATGCACTCCACGCCGGGGAGGTTGATACGAAGCCAGGTCTTGCACTGCTGCAGCGACTGCGCATGTGCATAAACGCGCTTGATGCCTTCGAGGCTGCCGTGCAACGAATGCAGGCATTGGTGCACGCGAAGTTCGACTTCACCGCAAATGGTGGCCTCGGAGGTGAGGAACATGTCCAGGGTCACCTGGATCATGCCCTGCCCCGAATTCTCTACCGGCACCACGCCGAAGTCGGCATGGCCGGCGGCCACTTCCTGGAACACCTCTTCGATGCTGCCCAGCGGCAGGCCGTAGGCGGCGTGGCCGAAATGCTTGCGCACAGCCTGCTCGCTGAAAGTGCCTTCCGGCCCCAGGAAACCCACCTTGAGGGGGTCTTCCTGAGCAAGGCAGGAGGACATGATCTCGCGAAACAGCCGCACCATCTCCGTGTCGGTGAGCGGGCCGTTGTTGCGATCCACCACCATGCGCAGTACATGCGCCTCGCGCTCGGGGCGGTAATAGTCGATAGCCGACAGTCCCTCACCCTTGACGCGGGCCACTTCCTGCGCCCAACCGGCGCGCTCGGAAATCAGTTGCTGGATCTGCCGATCGATGCTGTCGATGTGCTCGCGCACCTCGGAGAGCGAGGATTTCTTGTCGGTCATGTCGATGGTTCTGGAGGGAAAGCAGTCTAAACGGGGAACCAGGGATAGTCGGCCATAGCCGCCCCTGGCCGCAACGGTTTCATCCGTGACGTTTTGCGAAATCGGCCATGAAGGACACCAGCGCCTGCACCGCTTCCAGCGGCACCGCGTTGTAGATGGATGCCCGCATGCCACCCAAGGCCTTGTGTCCCTTCAGCGCAAGCAGCCCAGCCGCCTCGGATTCCTTGAGGAATTCGGCATCCAGTGCACTGTTGTGGAGGGTGAACGGCACATTCATGAGCGAACGCGCCGAACGCTCCACCGGGCTGCGGTAATAGCCGTCGGAACCGTCGATAGCTCCGTACAACAGGCCCGCTTTCGCTTCGTTGCGCTGGCGCATCGCGGACAATCCGCCCTGCTCCTTGAGCCACTGAAAGGTGAGCCCCGCCAGATACCAGCCCCATGTATTGGGTGTATTGAGCATGGAGTCATTCGCTGCATGGTCCGCATACCGGAAAATGCGCGCCATCGGTCGTGTGGGACGCTCCAGCAAGTCGCGACGCACGATCATCACCACCAGGCCTGAAGGGCCGATGTTCTTCTGCGCGCCGGCGTAGATGAGCCCGAACTTGGTCACATCCACCGGTCGCGACAGAATGTCCGACGACATATCCGCCACCAGCGGCACATCACCGACGTTAGGCACATCGTGAAACTCCACGCCGTGGATGGTTTCGTTGCTCACGTAATGCACGTACGACGCGTGCGGATCGAGCTGCCAGGTATCGCGCGGCGGCAGTCGCAGGTAGTGCTCGCCCTTGCTGCTGGCGGCCACGTTCACCTTCACGTAGGGGCCCGCTTCGCTGGCGGCCTTTTCGCCCCAGTGGCCGGTCACGATGTAGTCGGCATGACCGCCCTCGGGTGCGAGGTTCATCGGGATCTGAGCAAAGTGCTGAGTTGCACCGCCCTGAAGAAACAGCACCGCGTAATTCTCGGGAATCGCCAGCAGTTCGCGCAGATCGGCTTCGGCTTGCTGGGCAAGCCCCATGAAAAGCTTGCCTCGATGCGACAACTCCATCACCGATGCACCGCAGCCTTGCCAATCGAGCAACTCGCGCTGGGCGCGCTCGAGTACGGCTTGCGGGAGCGCGGCCGGGCCTGCGCTGAAATTCCAGAGTCTGCTCACTGACGACGCCTTTGCGGGTGGAATCACCGCATTATGCCGCGTCGCAGCAAGGCAAGGTCAACCGATAGGGCAAAGCCCTCGAAAAGCCCGATTGGCCGCTTAAAAACGCACCAACAGCGCCACGGCAATACCCAACGCAAGCACGGCGGCCGTGGCAATGAGCCACCACACCTCGCCACGGGGGCCGGCGTCTTCCTCCGGCAAATGCTCGGTGACGGGCTCGGGTCGGGCCAGCTCCGGCTCCGGCTCCAGGCCAGGGGCATCCACGACGAAACGATGCATGCCTAGACCGATCTGATCGCCGGGCCGCAGCGTGGCCTGGGTTACCGGCACGCCATTGACCCGCAAGGGATAACGCGCGGAAACCTGGCCGGCTTCCAGCACCAACTGCCCTTGGTGCCACACAATGAGCAATGAGGCGGTTTCGCCCTGGGGCAACTCCAGCGGCATACGACCGAGCGGCCCCAGTTCCAGTCGCTCCTGGAGCGACAGCACTCGCCCGGAAAGCGGTCCAGCCACAGCGCGCAAGGCTACCGTGCAGCGCCCCTCGGTCGGCACCGTCACTGGAAGGCTGTGAGCGGGCTCCTCTTCAGCACGCAGGAGCATGCGACAGTCGCCCACGCTCAGAATGTCTCCCGGACGCAGCATGGCCTTCTCGCGAACCGGCCGTGCATTCACGTAGACGCGCCCGCCATCGGGAAGCACCTGCATGACCCAGCCGCGGCGATCCACCTGGATGCGCAAATGGTGCGGGCTGGCCTGGCCAACAGCCAGGACCAAGTCGTTGTCCGGCGCACTACCGATACGCAACGCAGGAGCATCCCAGTGGAAATCCTCTCGGGCCGAATTGGGAAACTCGATGCGCATCAGGTAACCAGTCGTCAGACGGCCGGGACTCTAACAGATGCGCGCGTTCTCTCCGAGCGCATCTGGCATACCATGTGCGTTTACCCCGCTTGAGGAAGCCCCATGCCCAAGATCGACATTACCCGCCCCCACCAGCTCTCCATTGACGAGGCGCGCGCCGTGGTGGACCAGGTCGCCGCCCGCATGCGGGAAAAGTTCGGCATGGATGGTCAGTGGCAGGGCGATACCCTCACCTTTTCCCGCCCCGGCGTGAACGGGAGCATTGCCGTGGCCGGTGACGCCATTCGTGTCTCGGCCGAGCTTGGGATGATGCTGGCGCCCCTCAAAGGCATGGTGGAGCAGGAGATCCGTCGCAAGCTGGATGAGCACTTCGGCTGATGTTTCTTTAACCAGTCCGATTTTCGTGGCATAATCGACGGCTTACGCGGCCATGACGGCCGCCATATCCCACACCGGAACGCATGGCCAAAGACGACGTCATCGAAATGGAAGGCACGGTCCAGGAGACCCTGCCCAACACCATGTTCCGCGTGCAGCTGGAAAACGGCCATGTCATCACGGCCCATATTTCCGGGCGCATGCGCAAGCATTACATCCGCATCCTCACCGGCGACAAGGTGAAGGTGGAGATGACCCCGTACGACCTGACCAAGGGTCGTATCACCTACCGCATGAAGTAAGCCGCCCGGCGTTACGCCGAGGACGGTTTTCGCGCCCCGCCCGGGGCGCAATAAAAAGGCCGCGCTGTGCGCGGCCTTTTGTTGTGGCCGGAACTCCGGGGTCAGGTCACCGTCGCCGGCAGGGTTTCGGCGGCCTCGGCGGTCACGACCAATTCGCCGTCGCGTACCGTCAGGTGCACCTTGCCGCCATCGGCCAGCTTGCCGAACAGCAACTCGTCGGCCAGCGGACGCTTCACCTTCTCCTGGATCACGCGAGCCATCGGTCGCGCGCCCATCTGCGGGTCGAAGCCATGCTCGGCGAGCCAGCGACGAGCATCGGCATCCACGTCCAGCGAGACATGCTTCTCGCTGAGCTGCGATTCCAATTCGATGATGAACTTGTCGACCACACGCAGGATGTGGTCAAAGTCCAGCGCATTGAACTGGATGATCGCATCCAGGCGGTTGCGGAACTCCGGCGTGAAGGTACGGCGGATCACTTCCATCGCGTCCATCGAATGGTTCTGCTTGACGAAGCCGATGCCGCGGCGCGACGCCTGCTGCGCGCCCGCATTGGTGGTCATTACCACGATCACGTTCTTGAAGTTGGCCTCGCGACCATTGGTGTCGGTCAGCACGCCGCGATCCATTACCTGCAACAGAATGTTGTAGACATCCGGATGCGCCTTCTCGATTTCGTCCAGCAGCAGCACCGCATGCGGATGCTTGGTCACCGCCTCGGTCAGCAGGCCGCCCTGGTCGAAGCCCACGTAACCCGGAGGGGCACCGACCAGGCGCGACACCGAGTGCGCCTCCATGTACTCGGACATGTCGAAGCGGATCATCTCGATGCCCAGCTGCATGCCAAGCTGGCGAGTCACCTCGGTCTTGCCTACACCCGTTGGGCCAGCCAGCAGGAAGCAGCCGATCGGCTTGGCGGGGTCAGCCAGACCCGAACGAGCCATCTTGATCGAGGCAGCCAAGGCTTCGATGGCCTGATCCTGACCAAACACAACCATTTTCAGGTTGCGCTCGAGGTTCTTGAGCACGTCGCGATCCGACGCCGATACCTGCTTGGCGGGGATGCGCGCCATCTTGGCGACGATGTACTCCACCTCGGGCACGTCCACCTTGCCTGTTCGCTGATCGGCCGGCAGCAGGCGCTGACGGGCGCCAGCCTCGTCGATCACGTCGATGGCCTTGTCAGGCAGCAGGCGGTCGGGAATGTGCTTCACCGATAGGTCCACCGCGGCCTTCAGGGCCTCGTTAGTGTAGGCCACGTTGTGGTGCTCTTCGAAGCGGGAACGCAGGCCCTTGAGGATCTCGAAGCTGTCAGCCACGGTGGGCTCGACCACGTCGATCTTCTGGAAGCGACGAGCCAGAGCGCGATCCTTCTCGAAGATGCCCCGGAACTCCTGGAACGTGGTGGAACCGATGCAACGCAGCTCACCCGAGGCCAGCATGGGCTTGATCAGGTTGCTGGCATCCATCGTGCCGCCCGACGCCGAACCCGCACCGATGATGGTGTGGATCTCGTCGATGAACAGGATCGCGCCAGGCTGCTTCTTGAGCTGCCCGATCACCGCCTTGAGGCGCTTCTCGAAGTCGCCACGGTACTTGGTGCCAGCCACCAGCGCACCCAGATCCAGCGACCAGATGGTGGCGTTTTCCAACACCTCCGGCACGTCGCCGTCCACGATGCGCTTGGCCAGGCCCTCGGCCAGGGCTGTCTTGCCCACGCCGGCCTCGCCCACGTAGAGCGGGTTGTTCTTGCGGCGGCGACAAAGTACCTGGATGGTGCGCTCGATCTCGTCCTGACGGCCGATGAGCGGGTCGATCTTGCCTTCCAGCGCCAGTTCATTGAGGTTGCTGGCGTACTCGCTCAGCGGGTTGCCCTTGGGCTCACCGTCTTCGCTCTCACGCTCGCTGCCGGGCATGCTGGACGAAGGCTCGTCGCCGATCTTGGCGATGCCATGAGAAATGTAGTTGACCACGTCTAGGCGGGTGATTTCCTGCTGGTGCAGGAAATACACCGCATGCGAATCCTTCTCGCCGAAGATCGCCACCAGTACGTTGGCGCCGGTGACCTCCTTACGGCCGGAGGACTGCACGTGGTACACCGCTCGCTGCAGTACGCGCTGGAAGCCCAGCGTGGGCTGGGTATCGCGCTCGTCCCCGTGCGGCAGTACCGGCACGGTTTCGGCGATGATTTTTTCCAGCTCCCGCGAGAGGCGCGGCAGATCGACGCCGCAGGCACGCAACGCGCCTAACGCCGATTGATTTTCGGTGAGCGCGAGCAACAAGTGCTCTACCGTCATGAATTCATGACGCTGCTCACGGGCCTGTTTGTAGCACTGGCCGATGGTGACTTCGAGATCCTTGCTGAACATCCGGACCTACTCCGCTTGAGTGGCAGGCGGCAATGCCGCGATGGCTACAAAATGGGGGCGTTTAGAGCTTTTCCATAGTGCACAACAAAGGGTGTTGATGAGCACGTGAATATTCGTTCACCTGGGTTACCTTTGTTTCGGCAACTTCCCGGGTAAATACACCGCAGACGCCCTTTCCCCGGGTATGGACATGGAGCATGACCTGCACCGCCCTCTCCTGGTCCAGATTGAAGAAGCTGCGTAACACCTCGACCACGAAATCCATCGGGGTGAAATCGTCGTTCAGCAGCACCACCTGGAAGAGCGGTGGTCGAGCCACTTCCGGGCGGGAGGTTTCCAGCGCCAGACCTTGGCCGCTGCCTTGTTCGTGTTCGGGTTCGTGAGCCATGGATTCGACGTGAGATTTCCTGGGAAAAAGTATACCTCCGCAGCCCCCGCCAAGCCGGAGCCAACGGACGCACTAGCGCGAAAAGGCAGCTTGCCTTCAGGTAATGGCACAATGCGCCCTTTTCCAGTGCCATTGACGGCGCCATATACCCCCAAATGGCCGATTTCATTACTACCTCCGTACGTACCGTCTGGTGCCCCCATGTGACCGTGGCGTGCGTGGTCGCCGACGGCGACCGCTTCCTCATGGTCGAAGAGGAGGTAAACGGCCGCCTTGCCTACAACCAACCGGCGGGCCATTTGGATGACAAAGAGAGCCTCGTATCGGCCGCAGCGCGTGAAACCCTTGAGGAAACCGGCTGGACGGTGGAGCCGGAGCACCTCATCGGCGTGCATCAGTGGCAGAGCACGGAGCACGGCGACGGAGTGGTGCGCTTCAGCTTCGCCGCCCGCGCGCTCGGCCACGACCCGCTGCGCCCGCTGGATGCCGGCATCCGCCGCGCTCTGTGGCTGACCCGCGACGAAATCGCGGCGCTCGGGGATCGCCTGCGCAGCCCCCTCGTGCTCATGAGCATCGATGCCTGGCTGGCCGGGCGGCGTTACCCGCTGGACATGCTGGGCAGCCTGCTGGCCGAGGATCGCTACCCGTGAAGGTGATGCTGGGCATTTCGGGCGGGGTCGACTCATCGGTCGCCGCGCTGCTGCTGCAACAGGCTGGCCACGAGGTCGAAGGCCTGTTCATGCAGAACTGGGAGGAGGACGACCGCGACGGCCCCTGCACCACCGATGCCGATCGCAAGGACGCGGTGGCAGTATGCGGCCGCCTGGGCATCCCCTTCCACGCCCGCAATTTCGCCGCTGAATACTGGGATGGGGTGTTCGAGCACTTTCTGGCCGAATACCGCGCCGGGCGTACACCCAACCCCGACGTGCTGTGCAATCGCGAGATCAAGTTCAAGACCTTCCTGGATGAAGCCCGGGCCCTGGGTGCCGACAAGATCGCCACCGGTCACTACGCGCGCGTGGACTTCAAGGACGGCAAGTACCGCCTGCTGCGCGCCGTGGATGCGGCCAAGGACCAGACCTATTTCCTGCATGCGCTTGGCCAGGCCCAGCTGGCTGCCACCCTGTTCCCGGTAGGCGAGATCGAAAAATCGCAGGTGCGCCAGATGGCGCAGGAAGCGGCTCTGCCCACGCATGCCAAGAAGGATTCCACCGGCATCTGCTTTATCGGCGAGCGCGATTTTCGCAGCTTTCTGGCGCAGTACATCCCTGCCCAGCCCGGCCCCATGCGCACGCCAGAAGGCCTGCAGGTGGGCGAACACCAAGGCGTGATGTATCACACACTGGGGCAACGCAACGGCTTGGGTATCGGCGGGCGCCATGGCGCCAGCGGCGAGGCTTGGTACGTGGTGGGCAAAGATGTCCCCCGTAACGTGCTGTATGTGGCCCAGGGCGGCGAGAACCACTGGCTCTACTCGCGCCGCCTGCACACCGAACTGCCCAGCTGGGTGGCTGGCGAAGCACCTGCCGCACGCTTTCGCTGCACCGCCAAGACGCGCTACCGCCAGGCTGACCAAACCTGCGAAGTGATCGTGCGCGACACCGGCCTGGATGTGATCTTCGATGAACCCCAACGCGCCGTGACCCCTGGTCAATCGGTCGTGTTCTATGACGGCGAGGCCTGCCTGGGCGGCGCTGTGATTGAGCGCACCGACGCACCATACGGCGGCTGGAATGATGCCCCTATGCCCGACGAGTCCCTTTCCCGTGCTTGATGCCTTTTCCATGACTGAAGAGCGCGTGCTCGCCCTGGCCGGATTGTTCCAGGCGGCCACGCTTGCCCAGCAACTGGCCAACGATGGCCGCTGCGACGAACTGGCCATGTCCGCCAGCATGGCCAGCGTGTTCCGCATTGACGCGCCCTCAGTGGTTGGCGTGTACGGTGACGTTTCAGCGGTGCGCCTTGGCCTGCGTCAACTCATTGCCTTGCTGGACGAGAGCAATCGCGATGTCGCCGTGACCCGCATGGCGTTCACCGTCATGCGCCTGGAACGCAGCCTGTCTCGCCGCAGCGACCTGCTCGAGCGCCTTCAACAAGGCATTGTCGCCGCGCAACGCCAGGTGGAGCACTTCGGCCCCGATTCCTCGCAAGTGGTGAAGCGTTTGGCCGAGCTGTACGCCAGCACGCTTTCCACCCTCAAGCCCCGCGTCATGGTGACGGGCAACCCGCAGCAGCTACAGCAGCCCGCGGTGGTGGAAAAGGTGCGCACCAGCCTGCTCGCCGCTGTGCGATCGGCCGTACTGTGGCGCCAAATGGGTGGCCGTCAGTGGCAGTTGCTGCTGCATCGCAAGCAATGCAGCATGCTCGCGCGCGGCCTTCTCACCGGCTCCACCCTCAACAACAGCTGATCAGGCGATCTCGCCGTCTTCGGCCATGCGAGCCGGCGGACGTGTCAGGAGCCAGAGGGCAACCAACACGCTGACCACGGCGGTCAACGCCACGTAGTGCGCCGGCGCCATGTGCCCGGCGCGCTCGGCCAGGTAGCCAATCAACGTCGCCGTGCTGGCACCAAAGACCGCGTAGGCCACGTTGTAGGCGAAGGATAGCCCCGAGTAACGGATGGATGCCGGGAACGCCATGACCATCACCGTGGGTATCACACCCACCGTGCCCACCAGAAAGCCCACCAAGGCATACAGCGGCAGGAAGTGGGCGGCACCGGCGGCAAGATCAGCAAACAACGCATAGGTGCCCGCCATTAGCGCCACCGACCCCAGCAACAGGGCACGGGCCGCGCCGATACGGTCGGTGATCCATCCAAAGGCAATGCAACCCAGCCCCAAACAGAAGGCTGCGATGCTGTTACCCGTAAAGGCGACATCCGGCGCGATGCCGAAGGACTTCTGCACCAGGCTGGGCAGCATCAGGATCAGCACCAAAATGGCTGCCGTGAGCATCCATGTCACCGCCATGGACAGCAGCACGCTACCGCCATGGCCTGCCAGCACGGTACGCAGCGGCAACTCGCGACTAAGCTCCTTGCGCTCGCGTAGTTGCGCAAATACGGGGGTCTCGCTGAGCCAACGGCGCAGCCACACCGCAAAGAACCCGAACACGCCGCCGAGCAGGAACGGCAAGCGCCAGCCCCAGCTCAGGAGTTGATCGGGGCTCAGATGATGATTGATCCAGGCAGCCGACAGCGAGCCGATCAAGATGCCGACCGTGAGGCCGGAGGTAAGGCAGGCGCAGGCAAAACCCACCCGGCCAGCCGGTGCATGTTCGGCCACGAACACCCAGGCACCAGGCACTTCACCACCAATAGCCACGCCCTGCACCACACGCATCAATAGCAGCAGCAGCGGCGCCATCACGCCCACCGTGGCGTAGACCGGCAACAGGCCAATCGCCAGCGTGGGCAATGCCATGAGAAATACGCTTAGCGTGAACATGCGTTTTCGACCCTGGCGATCGCCAAAGTGCGCCATCACGATGCCACCCAGCGGACGGGCCAGATAGCCGGCGGCAAAAATGCCGTAGACCTGCAATTGGGCGAGCCACGGCGCCGTGTTCGGCGGAAAGAACAAGTGGCTGAGTGGCAGTGCAAAGAACACGAAGACCACGAAATCGTAGAACTCCAACGCCCCACCCAACGAGGCCAGCAACAGGGTGCGTATGTCCTGGCGGCCCAACGGGACGCTGGCAGCCGAAGACGGCGCGGAGGCAACGACTTGCGTCATGGACTACCCTGCTCACGAAATGAAGACGCGACAGCATACACAAACGTGTCAGGGGCCTAGTCGAATCTCATCCTTTTCTCATGGCGAGTTTTGCTACCCTCTGCCCGTTCGCGGCATGTCCTACTCGTCGCACCGTATCGGGGACGTTGTGAAAGTCAGGCTTGGATGCCTCGTGCTTTTCCCTTCAAACAACAGGCAAGGAGTGTCTCAATGAGTATCGGCAAAAGGTTGGGAGCGGAGTTCTTCGGTACGTTCTGGTTGGTATTTGGCGGCTGCGGCAGCGCCATTTTCGCGGCGGGCTTTCCCGAGCTGGGCATCGGCTTCGCCGGCGTCGCACTGGCTTTCGGCTTGACCGTGGTCACCATGGCCTATGCCGTGGGCCACATTTCGGGCGGTCACTTCAACCCCGCGGTTACCGTTGGCCTGTGTGCCGGCGGGCGTTTTCCTGCCAAAGATGTCGTGCCCTACATCGTCGCGCAGGTGATCGGCGGCCTGGTGGCGGGCGCGGTGCTCTACTGCATCGCCTCCGGCAAGGCGGGCTTCGACGCCAGCGCGGGTTTCGCATCCAATGGTTATGGTGAGCACTCGCCGGGCGGCTATTCGCTCCAGGCCTGCATCATCGCGGAACTGGTGCTTACCGCGTTTTTCCTGATCGTGATCCATGGCGCCACCGACAAGCGCGCGCCGGCCGGCTTTGGCCCGCTGGCCATCGGCCTAACGCTCACCCTCATCCACCTGATCTCCATCCCGATCACCAACACCTCGGTCAATCCGGCACGCAGCACCGGCGTGGCGGTGTTCCAGGGTAGCTGGGCGATTTCCGAACTGTGGATGTTCTGGCTTGTGCCAGTGATCGGCGGCGCCATTGGTGGCCTGATCTATCGCCACCTGCTGGAAGCACGCAACGGATAGAGCCCTAAGTAAGGCCTGATTAAAGGACATTTTGCTCGTCATTCCTGCGAAAGCAGGAATCCAGCGCATTTGCCTTCAAGTGTTTACAGACGCCGGATCCCAGCTCTCGCCCCCTTTTTGGGGTTCGCTGGGATGACGATCAAAATCAGAGCATCCCCAATCGTGTCGGGCCAGTGCGTTCTGCTGAAGCGAACGCACTGGCCCTGTCACTGGATCCATGGTGAGAAAGCACGGATCCCGCGCGTTTCGTGCCTGCAGACCTAGACTTCGTAGAGTTCGATGGGCAGATCGTCTGGATCCGCGAAGAAGGTAAAGCGACGCCCGGTGTACTCGTCCACCCGCACCGGCTCGCAGACCACACCGCGCGCCGTGAGCGTACCCATCACCGCATCGATATCCGGCACGGCGAACGCGAGATGTCGCAAGCCCTGAGCCTCTGGCCGCGACGGCCGCTTGGGCGGCAAGGGAAACGAAAACAGCTCCAGGCTCACGCCAGGCCCTACGGCCAGGTCGAGCTTCCACGAATCGCGCTCGGCGCGATAGACCTCGTGAATGACCCTAAAGCCCAGCACCTCGGTGTAAAACGCCTTGGAACGCGCATAGTCCGAACAAATGAGCGCCACGTGGTGGATGGCTGGCAACAAGGGCTGCGTCATGCGCTCAAGCCTCCGAGAAGGGGAAACTGAGCACGTCGGCGATGGCGTCGGTTCCCACCAGGCACATCAGCAAGCGCTCGATACCCAGCGCTACACCGGCGCAGTCGGGCATGGCGTCCAGCACGGCCAGCAGATGTTCGTCCATCGGCACCTCGCGCTGGCCGCGTCCGCAGCGTACCGCGTTGTCTCGCTCGAAACGCCGACGCTGCTCGGCGGCATCGTTGAGCTCGTGATATCCGTTGGCCAATTCGTAGCGTCCCAGATACAACTCAAAACGCTCGGCCAGCGGCGGATCGCCCGGGCGAACTTTGGCCAGCGCGCACTGCGAGGCCGGATAGTCGTGAATCACGGTAATACGGTTCGCTGGAAAACCGGGCTGCAAGCGATGGGTGATCAGCAGATCCAACCAATCGTCGCGCGTCAGTCCTTCAGGGTCGATGTAATGACCCGTGAGCGCGGCACGCAGTTGTTCGACAGGGGCATGCGCAGGGTCGATACCCAACTCATCGATGAAGAGCTGGCGATAACCCTCCACGCATACTTCGGCCCGTCGTCCGACCGTCGCCAACGCGGCTTCGACCAACGCGATGGTTTCCTCCATCAATTGGTGATGGTCCCAGCCCACCCGATACCACTCCAGCATGGTGAACTCGGGATTGTGGCGGCCACCGGCCTCGCCGTTGCGGAACACCCTGCCAAGCTCATAGCAGTCACCTACGCCGGCGGCGAGCAGGCGCTTGAGCGGGTACTCCGGTGACGTGCGCATCCAGCGTTCGCGGGCTCCGGCGTCCACATGACCATGAAAGCGCGTACTGAAGCTCTCGATGTTGGGCTCGGTATTACCCGCCGCCGAAAGCATCGGGGTTTCCACCTCCAACACGCCGCGCGCGGCAAAGAAATCGCGAATGAGCGCATACAGGCGCGCCCGCAAGTGCAGTCGACCAGCTAGATGCAGGCTCATGCGCCACCTTCGTGCTTGGCGAGCAAGGCGAGCAATTGATCTTCGTCCCACACCGGCACCCCTAGCTCATGCGCCTTGTCGAGCTTGGAGCCAGCCGCATCGCCGGCCACGACCACACTGGTTTTCTTGGAGACGGAGCCAGCGACCTTGGCGCCCAGGGCCTCCAGCCGATCCTTAGCGTCATCGCGATTAAGCGAGGCCAGTGTTCCGGTGAGTACGAACGTTTGCCCATCCAGCGGCGACGACGCGGCAGCCGAACTGGCGGGAATGGTTGCAAGTAGTTCATTCATGGCTGCATCGGCCTCGCGCAGCGGACGAAGATGCCGCTCGTGCGAGAGATACTCCTCCAGGCTACCCGCGGCAGCCGAGGAAACGCCGGCCGTGATCCAATGCGAGGCTCCGGCCGCCAACAGGCGCTCCAGGGTGGGGAAATGCTGGGCGAGCAGTTTGGTGCTCTTGGGCCCCAGCTTGCTCACACCGGTCATATCCAGCAACACCGACAGGTCGAGCAGCTGACGTAGCTTGGGCGAGGGATGCGTTTCGTCACTGAAGGTGATGCCCGACGCCAGCAGTTCATCCACCACCTTCTGGTTGCCCTTCTGCGCAAAAAACCCGGCAATGGACGCAGCCACTTCGTTACCGATATCCGGCAACACACGAAGCACCGGCGCGGGCATGCGACGGATCACTGCCAGGCTGCCCAACCAGCCGGCCAGCGTCTTGGCCGTGCTTTCGCCAATATGCATGATGCCCAGCGCAAACAGGAACCGCGGCAAGGTGGTGCGCTTGCTCGCCTCGATCGCCTCGATCAGGTTCTCCGCCCACTTCGTGGCCACCTTACCCTGCTTGACGGTCTCGGGCGTGGTGCCATCGCGCTCATCCGCGCAGCGCTTCATTTCCAGGAGATCGTCCAGCGTGAGCTTGTAGAGGTCCGCTGGCGTGTGCACGTAGCCAAAGTCCACCAGCGCATCCACGAAACGCTCGCCGATACCCTCGATGTCCATGGCGCGACGCGCCGCGAAATGGATCAACGCCTCCTTACGCTGGGCCGCGCATACCAGGCCGCCGGAGCACCGCCAGGCCGCCTCGCCTTCTTCACGCAGCAGTGCCGAACCGCAGACCGGACAATGCGTCGGCATATGCCAGGCGTGCGTGTGCGCCGGCCGCAGCTCGGGCATTACGCGCACGACCTCTGGGATGACGTCGCCTGCGCGTCGCACGATCACCGTGTCGCCCACACGCACATCCAGCCGCGCCACTTGGTCGGCGTTGTGCAAGGTGGCATTGGTCACTGTCACGCCCGCCACCTGCACGGGCTGTAGCCGCGCCACGGGCGTGGCCGCACCCGTGCGTCCAATCTGAATCTCGATCGCTTCCACGACCGTGGTCTGTTCCTGCGCCGGGAATTTATGCGCAATCGCCCAACGCGGCGCACGGGACACAAAACCCATCAGACGCTGGCCTTCGTAATCGTCCAGCTTGTAGACCACGCCATCGATGTCGTAGGGCAAGGTGTCGCGCTTTTCGGCAATGCGGCGGTAATAAGCGATAAGCCCATCAAGCCCCTTAGCTGTGCCCACTTCGCGTGACACAGGGAAGCCCCAATCACGCAGTTTTGACAGCGTCTGCGAATGCGTGGCGGGCAGTTCCCCCCCCTGCACGTCGCCCACCGCATACGCAAAAAAGCTCAACTTGCGCCTGGCCGTGATGGCGGGGTCAAGCTGGCGCAGCGAACCCGCAGCGCCGTTGCGCGGGTTCGCCAGGGTTTTCTCGCCAGCGGCGCGCGCGCGCGCGTTGAAGGCCTCGAAATCCTTGTGCAGCATGATCACTTCGCCACGCACCTCCAGCACCCGCGGCCAGCCCTGGCCGCGAAGACGAAGCGGAATGGCGCGAACGGTGCGCAAATTGGCCGTGACGTCTTCGCCGGTTTCACCGTCGCCACGCGTGGCGCCCTGCACGAACACACCATCTTCATAGCGCAGGCTGATGGCCAGGCCATCGAGCTTGGGTTCCACGGAGAACACCGGCTGCCGGCGATCCAGCGTCTGCTCGATGCGCCGCTCGAACTCGGCCACTTCACGGAATCGTTCGCGATCACTTTCGCCGTCCTGCTCGAAAGCGTTGTTGAGCGACAGCATGGGAATGACATGGCGCACTTCGGCAAACCCGCCTTGCGCCCGCCCGCCCACGCGGCGCGATGGCGAATCCGGCGTGGCCAGCTCGGGGTGCTGATCCTCCAGCGCCTCCAGCTCCCGCATGGCGCGGTCGTACTCGGCGTCCGTAATTTCCGGGTCATCGAGCACGTGGTAGCGGTAATTGGCGCGCTCGATCTTCTCGCGCAACTCGGCGGCGCGGGCCTGCGCGCCAGAAGGATGGCCTTGGCTCATGCGGGTGTCCTCATGCGCCAAAGTTTAACGTCTATGAGAGGCATTTCGCGCATACGTAAGCCGGAAGAAAGTGGGCCGGCGTAGCGTGCTGTGCGCGAGATTGGCGTCAATTCACCTGGGGAGGTGACCCATGCGCATGCGATCTGTGGCGACACTCGCCTTGCTCCTGGCGGCCAGCCCCGCCTGGGCTGGCGGCGGCATCCTGGGCATGGACCACCCAGTGGCCTACGACAACAGCGGCATCTGGAAGCGCAGCAACCAGCAGGTGCTGCTCTACGGCAGCATCGTGGCAGTGGCCGGCGGCGCTATTTGGCTGGGTGACAATGACCCGCTCGGCGACACGTTCTGGCGCTCGGTGGATTCCATGGCCATCACCGCCGTGGGTACGCAAGCGCTCAAATGGACCTTCCAGCGCGAACGCCCCTCACAGACCAACGACCCCAACAAGTGGTTCCAGGGCTGGCATGCCCAGAGCTTTCCCAGCGGGGAAGTGGCCTCGGTAACGGCGGCGGTAACGCCCTTCATCGTCCGCTACGGCAGTGAGCACCCGGCGGTCTACCTGCTCGCCCTTCTGCCGGCCTACGACGCTGTGGCGCGCGTGAAAACTCACGGCCACTGGCAAAGCGACGTTGTGTTCGGCGCAGCCATCGGCGCCGGCGTCGGCCTATGGGCCGCCCATCGGGACTCGCCCTGGATCGTGTCGATGCTGCCGGGCGGCTTCCAGGTGGGCTTCGTGCATCACTTCAAATGACCGGTGCCGGCCTACCGGCCGGCACCTTGAGGACGGCTCAGCGATGCAGGTCGCCGGCCGACTCCGGTTGATATTCGATCTCCAGCACCCGAAAGTGGCGCTTGCGGCCGTCAGGCGTGGGCCAATCGATGTCCTGCCCCACCCGCAAGCCCAATAGGGCGCTGCCCACCGGGGCGAGGATGGAGACGGCCCCGGGCACCCCTGCGCCGCTGGGATAAACCAGGGTAACGGTCATTTCATCGCCACTGGCCTCGTCCTTGAAGGTCACCACCGAATTCATGGTCACCACGTCGGCGGGCACCTGGCCGGGCTCGACCACCTGCGCGCGATCCAACTCGGCGCGAAGCCCCTCGTACTGGGTCGCCTGAACCGGCGACATGCGCTCCAACAACGCATCGATGCGTTCTACATCGAGACGGGACATGATGATGGAAGACTTGGTGCTCATGATGACTCCTGTCCACTCGACGCGCGGGGCGTCTCTCTATTCTGTACCAACCACAAAAAGACGGCGCGCCGGAACGAAACCATTCCGGCGCGCCTGACTGACAACCTATTCGAACGGATGCGACCCCCGCGTGCACACCGTCAAGCTCATCGCAGCGGTGGTCACCTGACGAGTACGGCACGCTCGGATCGTAAGATTAAACGGCGCTGACTCTGAATGCGATCCCGTCCAAAATCAAGCTGTCATAGCAGGTATCATAGAAGACCATGCCCGATCACCTCGCCGCCCCGGAGGCTCCGCTCACCGTCCCGCCCCCGGGCGAACCGACGGTAGCGCCGCCGCCTGCCTCGCCCAGCTCTCGCGAACGCTTTCGCGGGCTGATCTGGCTGGTTGCCGCGGCCTTCTTCATGCAGGCGCTGGATTCCACCATCGTCAACACCGCCGTGCCGGCGATGGCCGAAGCACTGGGCGTGACCCCGCTGGGCATGCGCACCGCGCTCACCAGCTATGTACTGACCCTGGCGATTTTCATTCCTGCCAGCCCTTGGCTATGCGACCGCTTCGGTACGCGACGCATCTTTGCCGCGGCCATTGCCACCTTCACGCTGGGCTCACTGTTGTGCGGCATAGCGCAGACCCTGCCCCAGTTGGTGGCAGCGCGTGTGCTGCAAGGCCTGGGCGGCGCGGCACTGATGCCCGTGGGCCGCTACGTACTCGTGCGCAGCATCGACAAGCGCGACTTCGTGCGCGCCATGAGCACGGTCGCCACGGTAGGCCTGATGGGTTCGGTGCTCGGCCCCATGTTGGGTGGCGCGCTGGCGCAGTTCACGAGCTGGCGCCTGATCTTTCTGATCAACGTACCGGTTGGTCTGGCGGGCCTTTGGATGAATCGCCGCAACATGCCCGATTACCGCCTCGACAACGTGCACGCCTTCGACTTGCTCGGCTTTCTATTGTTTGCCGCCGCCTCGGCCATGCTGCTCACGGCATCGGAAGTCGCGAGCGGTGGCGGCGGTGAATGGGTGCGCATTGCCGTCTATGGTGTGCTGGCCGTGATGTTTGGCTGCGTCTACGTATGGCACAGCCGGCGCACCGATCATCCAGTCGCCGATCTCAACCTGCTGCGCGTGCGCAGCGTATGGGTGTCGCTGGCGGGCAACCTGTTCACGCGATTGGGCGTGTCAGGCATGTTCCTGCTGCTGGTGCTGTTCCTGCAGGTGGGTTGCGGCTGGTCGCCATTGATGGCTGGCTTGATGATGGTGCCGCAGGCGCTGGGCTCGATCACCGCCAAGTGGCTCATCAACCGACTGCTCAATCGCCTGGGATACCGACGCCTGTTGTTCGGCAATACCTTGATCGTGGCGGTGCTGCTGGCCGCCTTCGCCTTGCTCGGCAAGGGTTCTCCGATGTGGCTGATCGCGGTGATGGTGTATATCTACGGTGGCTTCATGGGCATGCAGTACACCGCCATGAACACGTTGATCTACAACGACCTGGACGTGAAGTACGCCTCGCAGGCATCGTCCATGGCCTCTACCGCACAATACCTGTCCATGAGCTTTGGTATCGCGCTGGCAAGCCTCCTTATGGAGGCGCTGCTGCAGGGTCATGCCGCCGAAGATTACATTCCCGCCTTCCGCTGGACGGTATTGCTGCTGGGTGTGGTCACCGCCACCGCCAGCTGGGTCTTCAGCCGGCTTCAGCCGGACAAACCAGACACCGCCGGCACGACAGGATCGCCTGCAAGCATGTAGCATGCGGGCATTCCCCGCTGACTGTTACTTCGCATGCACCACGCCAGCGATATCCTGCTTACCCTATTCATCGTGTTCGTTGCCGCACAGATCGGCAGCGAAATTGCGCAACGCCTGAAGCTCCCCGGCGTGGTCGGCGAAATTGCCGCTGGCTGCGTGGTGGGCCCGTCTCTGCTGGGCTGGATCACCCCGGAACAAGTGGCCTCCGGCACGCCATTGGATGTGTTGGCCGAGATAGGTGTGGTGCTGCTGCTGTTCTCGGTGGGCCTGGAAACACGCCTGGAAGATCTCAAACGCGTGGGCAAGGTCGCCTTCCTCGTGGGTGTGCTCGGTGTACTGGTGCCCTTCGGCATGGGCGGCGTGTGGGCGCATAGCGAGGGCTTCGACTTGAGTCGCTCGCTGTTCATCGCGGCGGCCTTTGTCGCCACCTCCGCCGGCATTACCGCGCGCGTGCTGCAGGAGTTGGGTGCGCTGCAACGCAAGGAGAGCAAGGTCATCCTGGGTGCGGCGGTGATCGACGACATTCTCGCCATGCTGCTGCTTGGCGTGGTCGTGTCGCTGCAGGGTGGCCAGGGCGTAGACCTGGTTCACCTGGGTGCTGTGCTGCTCAGCGCCATCGGATTCATTGCGATTATCGGCGTGGGCGGCGCACGCGTGATGCGCTGGAACTCCAGCTGGCTTGACCGACCGCAGAACCCGCAGTCGGCGTTGGCGATCGTGCTGGCGCTATGCCTGGGCCTGGCCTATGTCTCCACCCTGTTTGGCTTGGCGGCCATCATCGGCGCCTTCCTCGCCGGCATGATCGCGTCCGAGACACGCCAGCAACACACGTTGGAAAAGCAGACGCAGCCCCTGCTCTCCCTGCTCACGCCCTTCTTCTTCGTCATCACGGGCAGCAAGATCGACCTGCAGCAACTGGCCAACTGGGATGCGGGCCTGATGCTATTGATCGTCACCAGCATCGCCATCGTCTCCAAGCTGATCGGCGGTTTTCTTGGCGCGTTGTCGCTGGGCCGTCGTGGCGCCACCATCGTGGGCTTCGGCATGGTGCCGCGCGGCGAGGTGGGTGTGGTTATCGCCAGCCTGGGGCTTACCGCAGGCGTGTTCACCGACCAGATCTACGCCATCATCGTGGCGATGTCCCTGCTCACGGCCATGGTGACCCCGCCCGTACTGGCGTGGCTGCTGCGTCGCACTGACAACACGCCCCAGGCACCCGACGAGCCAGCTGCGCCCTGAATGTAGCTCTATGCGGCATTACTCTGCGCGCATCGCCTTGTAAGCATCCAGGGCCTGTAGACGCGATTCACCCAGATCGACCATGGGCGCGGGGTAGCCACTGCGCTTGATCAGGCTGGGGTCTTTCCAGGGTTCATGCAGCAAGGGCAGCGATGCGCCGGCCAGCTCCGGCAACCAGCGCCGCAAGTAGTGCCCTTCTGCATCGAACTTCAGCGCTTGCGTTACCGGGTTGAACACACGGAAGTAAGGCGCGGCATCCGCGCCGCTACCCGCCACCCACTGCCATCCCAAGGTGTTGTTGGCGAGGTCGGCATCCACCAGTGTGTCCCAGAACCAGCGCGCGCCGTGATGCCAGTGCAGGCGGAGATTCTTGGTGAGGAAACTCGCCACAATCATGCGCACCCGGTTGTGCATCCACCCGGTGTGCCACAGCTCGCGCATGCCAGCATCCACCAGCGGAATGCCCGTGCGGCCGCGCTGCCAGCGTTCCAGCCAGGCATCCTTCGTCTTGGCCCAAACAAAGCCGTTGAACTGCGGATTGAAGTTATCGATGGGCGTTTCGGGAAAGTGATAAAGCAGATGGTGTGCAAACTCGCGCCAACCCAATTCGCGCAGATACGGCTCGATGTCGGGCCGGCGACGACGATCCACCGCCTCCGCCCGATCGATCAGGTAGCGCTGAACCTGGCGTGGGGAGACCTCGCCAAAATGCAGGTGGGGCGACAAGCGTGACGTGCCATGACGCGATGGAATGTCGCGCGCCTGACCGTAATCAGCCACGGCATCGTCGGCAAAAATCTCCAGTTGCTCCCACGCCCCCGACTCACCCGGTTGCCAGCATTCCGCCATGCCGGTATCCCACCGAATGATGGGCAACAACGCCAGCGCTGACAAAGGCACGCCACCATCGACGGCCATTGCGGCGCGCAGATCCGGCACCGGCAACGGCTGCGGATCACTCAGTTGCGGACGCAGGCAACGCCAGAACGGCGTAAACACACGATATGGCGCCTGCTGCTTTGTCTCCACCTGCCAAGGTTCCCGCCACAGTGCGGCATTGAAGCTGTGCGCCTCAATGCCGTCCTCCCGCAGCGCAGCCTTGATGCCGCTGTCGCGCTCGATGAGGGCAGGCTCGTAAAGCCGATTCCAATACACCGCACTGGCACCCGTGCTGGCGATCACCGCCCGCAGGCTCGTCAAGCTATCGCCCTGTCGAATATGCAGCGGCGCCCCTAGCGCGGAGGCCGTTGTATTCAGTGAGGCCAGCGCGTGATGCAGCCACCAGCGACTGGCCGCGCCAGGCGCCCATTCGCCTTCTTCGTGCGGTGCATGGACATAAACCAGAAGGACGCGTTCGTGCGCGGCACAAGCGGCACTGAGCGCCGCGTTATCGGCAAGGCGAAGGTCGCGGCGAAACCAGACAATGGCAGTGGACATGCGCGCAGCTTATGCCAGCATCGCGCGGCTTGTATGCACCGTCTTTGGGCCATAGCGGCTCAGTGAACGAACCTAGCAGGCCATCTCCGCGAACACGGGGATACATGGATTTCGTTTACCCGCCAGTTCAGTGGCGCTGGATAACGCACCCTTCGGCGGCTGGAAAGCGCCTCCCTCGCCCGCAGAAGTGACGAGCCAGGTGCTACTTGCAGAAGCGAGCCGCAGACGTCATTCGGCCGAATAACGTCTGCGGAAGCGCGATCAGAGTTCGACCACGTCGAAGCGGCGATCGGAGTTCACGTCTTCCTCGTAGTTCACGTCGGCACGGCCAAAGCCGAACAGCTGCAGGAAGTCGTGCTTGTAGCCCGCGTAGTCGGTGAGCTGGTTGAGGGTCTCGGTGGTCACCGTCGGCCACAGTGCCTTGCATTCTGCCTGCACGTCTTCGCGCAGTTCCCAATCATCCAGGCGCAGGCGGCCTTCCGCATCCACCTCGGCCGGCTTACCGTCCTTGCGGTACATGCGATCGCGGAACAAACGGTTGATCTGCTCGATGGTGCCCTCGTGGACGCCCTTCTCCTTCATCACACGGAAGGAAATGGCGATGTACAGCGGCAGCACCGGAATGGCCGCGCTCGCCTGGGTCACCACCGACTTCATCACGCCCACATAAGCGTCGAGATGCTCGGCCTTGTGCTCGGCCACCAGCTGCTTGGCCGTGTTGTCCAGGTGCTGCTTGGCCTGGCCCAGCGTGCCATGCCAGTACATCGGCCAGGTGATTTCGGTGCCGATATAGCTGTAGGCCACCGTCTTGGCATGGTCGGCCAGTACGCCCGCGCGGCTCAGCGCATCGATCCAGAGCTTCCAATCCTCGCCACCCATCACGGTGACGGTGTCCTTGATCTCCTGCTCGGTCGCCGGCTCCACCGACGCCTGCACCACCGTGTCGCGGTTGGTATCGATGGAGTTGGCTGTAAAGGTTTCGCCAATGGTCTTGAGGGAGGAGCGCACCACTTCACCGGTATCCGGCAGCTTGCGCACCGGCGAGGCCAGCGAATAGACCACCAGGTCGATCTTGCCGCCCATCTCGTTCTTGATCATCTCGATTGCGCGCTCGCGCGTCTCGTTGGAGAACGCATCGCCATTGATCGAGCGGCTGTACAGACCGGCATCCTTGGCAAACTTGTCGAAAGCTGCCGAGTTGTACCAGCCTGCCGTGCCGGTCTTAGTCTCGCTGCTGGGCTTTTCGAAGAACACGCCAAGGGTGGCCGCACCGTAACCAAAGGCGGCAGTAATGCGCGAAGCCAGGCCGTAGCCGGTGGAGGCGCCGATCACCAGCACGCGCTTGGGGCCCGGCCCCAGATCGCCCTGGGCCTTGGTGATGTTGATCTGGTCGAGCACGTTGCGCTCGCATCCGACCGGATGGGCCGAAACGCAGATGAAACCACGCACCTTGGGGTTGATGATCACGCGAAGACTCCTGGGGAATGACGCAAACCCGTATGGTAACTCGCGGGCGCAGCCATGCGCTTCCGTAGGGATTCATCGACCTTCGCTACCCTGGGCGTTGAGGCGGCATTGACGCCCAGGCCCGCAAGATGGCCCTACACGCCCGGCCCATGGCCGACGACTGCAACGAATGGAGGCAACCCCATGAAATACCGCCTGCTCTGGCTCCCCTTGGCCCTCGCCGCTTGTTCGCAAAGCCCGCAAGGCAGCGGACCAGCCCCGGCCGCCTCGGCCGGCCCAACGCCTGCCCCCGCTGCCACCGCACCAGCCACCGCTGCAGGCGTGGACGCCAATCAGCTCGGCCAATACCACTGGCAGCTCAGCGACGCCACCGACAGCGCCGGCAAGCGCATCGATGCGCTGTTCGTACGCGCCGACAGGCCCGTGCAGATCGACTTCCGGGCTGGTCGCTTCAGCATCACCAATGCCTGCAACGCCATGGGCGGCAGCTACGCCCTCAAGGGAGACCAGCTACAGGTCAGCCCCATGATGAGCACCATGATGGCCTGCAGCGACCCAGCCCTCGCCGCGCTCGACGGCGCCATCAGCCAGCGCCTCCAGGGAAACCTCAAGCTGAGCCAGAAATCCGATGCGGCCGGCCCGCAACTCCAGTTGGTCACGGCGAGCGGCGACACCCTGCGCTTCACCGGCCAGCCCACGGCGGAAACCCGCTATGGCGGCCCGGGCGAAACCGTGTTCCTGGAAGTTTCCGCGCAAACCGTGCCCTGCAATCACCCGCTCATTCCCAACAAGCAGTGCCTGCAGGTGCGCGAACGCCATTACGACGACCAGGGCATCCAGACCGGCACACCGGGTGACTGGCAGCCGCTCAATCAGGACATTGAGGGCTATACGCACGAAGCCGGCACGCGCAACGTGTTGCGCCTGAAGCGCTACGCCATCAAGAACCCGCCAGCCGACGCGCCCAACACCGCTTACGTGCTCGACATGGTGGTGGAAACGGAGAAAGTGTCGCAGTAACCCCGCCGGGGCGGCCATCCACAACGATGGTCGCCCCGATTCGACACAACGCCTTTCAACCGAAGGAAGGCGCCGCATCCAGGCGCACCGCCGGGTGCGCCAGGGTGACGAATAAGGAATAGGACAGGCGCAAGGAACCTGGCTCGCCCAACGCGGCCACGTCGGCCTCCAGCATGATCGCGTGATCCGCCTGGCGAGCCCGCGTGCGCTCCACCGCCCAACTGGCCGAGGGCCAAGAGCACGACGCGCCGCTACCGCCGATCACCGAGACGCTCCCCGTTTCCGGGGCATTTTCCACGTCGCCGACTACCGTTATGCGGCCCACCGTCGGCACCGTTGGGCCGTGATCGCCATGCGAGCCGTGAAGGTCCGGCAACCAGCGGCCTGGCACATGTAACGAACGCAAGTCGAGCACCGCGTAGAGCAACGGCGCACGACGCCAGCCTCCACGCCCGTCCTGCGCGACATCAAACACCACCACGCCACTTTGCATCACCAGTGTCTGCCCGCGCATACCCAGCCCAGGCAATACCAACGGCGCCTCATGCGCGTGATGGATCACGGTGATTCCCATGGCACGGCTCCCTGAAGGTCACATCGAGGCGACGGACCACCCGAGGCCACCATACGCACGCCGCCAAAACCCGCCAATGCAACATTAAGGCTAGCCAGTCCGCACTAGCCGGAAAGTTCAGCCCTTGCACACTCCCGATGCGGCGCCGACTCGCAACACCCTCCTGACACACGCTGTCAGCAGCGCCACGCCCTGCGCACACAGGGCGGGCCATTGCGGGCATCATGCCTTCTCCACTGCCTTGTCCCTCTCACCTATGTCTCCACGCGTGTCGACCGCTCCAGTGATGTTTGCGCTGGGAGCCCTGCTTATCGCCATGGCCTCGTACCAATGTGGTGCCGCCACCGCCAAGCAACTGTTCCCCTTGGTGGGCGCTCAGGGCGCGACCGCATTTCGCTTGGGGCTGGGCGCCCTGATCATGCTCGCGGTGCGCCGCCCATGGCGCTCGGTGCGCAAGCAAAGCGATTGGCGCGTGCTATGGGGCTATGGCCTGTCGCTGGGCCTGATGAACCTTGTGTTCTACATGGCCTTGCGCACCATTCCCCTAGGAATCGCAGTAGCGCTGGAATTCACCGGCCCTCTCGCCATCGCCATTTTTCATTCTCGCCGCGCCATCGATTTTCTATGGATCGCCCTGGCCGTGATCGGCCTACTGCTGTTGCTGCCGCTACGTGGACAAACCAACGGCCTGGACCCTGTGGGGGTTGGCTACGCACTCGCCGCAGGCGCAGGTTGGGCCGCGTATATCCTAATCGGCCAAAAGGCCGGTGCCGTCTACGGCGGCGACGCAGTGACGCTCGGCATCCTCATCGGCGCACTCGTCGCCGTACCGGCCGGCATTGCTCACGCCGGCACCGCCCTCTTCTCCCCATCGCTGCTTCCACTCGGCCTGGGCGTCGCCATCCTCAGCTCCGCGCTACCGTACTCGTTGGAAATGATTGCACTCACCCGCCTACCAGCCCGCATCTTCAGCGTGCTACTGAGCCTAGAGCCTGCCGTTGCCGCGTTGATGGGTGCATTTTTTCTGGGCGAGCGGCTGGATGGCATCCAGTGGTTGGCGGTTGCCGCCATCATCGCCGCATCCGGCGGCGTCGCCATGGGCGCGAGGCGATCGAATCAAACGGCCAACCAGCCTCCGATGCCGTAGCACCCTCTTTGACGATCGCCTAGGCCAGCGCAGACTGGAAGTGTCCTCGAACTTTGCAGTCTTCAAGAACTAAAAGCAGCTCAGGTTGACATGGCATAGCCAAGCGGCAACGAACCATCGATAGAGCGGCCCCGCCGATCATGTTTGTGACAGCGCTGTCAGTTCTCGCTCACGCGCTGGACGTCGGCAAGCATGGTAGCAGCGTAGCGACTCCAATTCCGTCAGGCACCAATCGACGCGGACGCTCCATGAGCACTCCGCTGAAAAGGCGAGGAACATCGCAGACTCGTCTTTCCGCCTTCTCGGCTGAAGGAACTGGAAGCGGAGAATGCACGTCTGCGCAAGATGTACGTCGAGGAAAAGATCAAGGCGGAGATCGTCACGGAGGCACTGGCAAAAGAAAGACTGAGGCCATCTTCTCGCCGCGAGATGGCCAGGGGCGCAGTGGCACGCCGAGGGGTTTCGATCCGTCTTGCATGCAAGGCATTTGGCGTGAGCCGGACGTGCTACCGCTATGAGCGACAGCGCAACGCAGAGAACGATCAGATCGCTGACTGGTTGTTGCGGCTGACCGACAACCATCGCAACTGGGGATTTGGGCTTTGCTTTCTGTACCTTCGCAACGCCAAGGGTTTTGGGTGGAACCATAAGCGCGTTTATCGGATCTACCGCGAGCTCGAATTGAACCTGCGCATCAAGCCGCGTAAGCGCCTTGTCCGTCAGGCACCGCAACCATTGATCGTGCCCGTGTCGGTGAATGCAGTGTGGTCGATGGATTTTATGCACGACCAGTTGAAGGATGGCCGCAGCATCCGGCTGTTTAACGTGATCGACGATTTCAACCGAGAAGCCCTGGGCATCGAGATCGACTTCTCGCTGCCCTCGACGCGAGTCGTACGCGCTCTGGAACAGATCATCGACTGTCGGGGAAAGCCGGCGGCGATACGTTGTGATAACGGCCCGGAATACCTGAGTGACGCGATCACCCAATGGGCGAGGACACAAGGCATCGCATTGAACTACATCCAGCCTGGCAAGCCGCAGCAGAACGCCTACGTGGAGCGCTTCAATCGGACAGTGCGCTACGAGTGGCTATCGCAGTACTACTGGGATGACCTGGCGCATGTGCAGCACTTCGCGACGAAATGGATGTGGCAATACAATCACGAGCGCCCAAACATGGGTCTTGGCGGCATAACACCGAAACAGCGGCTGCTGGCCGCAGCATAGTCTCTACTTCCGCCTCTCGTTAAAAGCGGGGGGGATTACCTGATCACCAAGGCGTAACCGCAGGCCTCCATGACACGATGGGCGTTATCGGGCGTGATGTTCTTCTTACCCGCTTCACACTCGAAGAATACGGGGCACGAGTACGAACGCGACGAACCAAGTTCGCCTGGATCAGTTGGGCCGCCGTTAGTCCTGTCGGCATGAGCATGCTATTCGCCTCGCTTTTCCAGGTATTCGGACATTTTCGATAGATAGATGCGGAGTGCCACCTCGTCCTCATGATGGTCCGCGATTGACACCACCGCTCCCTTTTTACTGACCACAATGGCGGTATCTGACCACGCTGCACACGTCTCATCTTTGAATTTCAAGCCATGCGTCTTCAGGAATAGCCAACAGTTCTTATCTTCCATCTTGAATCGCCCCGGGTTTTGAGGAGGCTCCAACTCTTGAGAAGATGGAGCCATGAACAAGTCGAACAAGTTCTCACCTGAGGTCCGCGAGCGCGCCGTACGCATGGTGCAGGAACACCGCGGGGACTACCCGTCGCTGTGGGCAGCGGTCGAATCAAGTGCCCCGAAGATCGGCTGCGTGCCGCAGACGCTGCTGGAATGGGTCAAGCGCGAAGAGATTGATGGCGGCACGCGACCGGGTGTGACCAGCGCCGAAGCCCAGCGCATCAAGGATCTTGAGCGTGAGAACAAGGAACTGCGCCGAGCCAATGAAATCTTGAAGTTAGCCAGCGCGTTTTTCGCCCAGGCGGAGCTCGACCGCCGACTCAAATCCTGAGGGATTTCGTCGACCAGCATCGAGCCGCCTTCGGGATCGAGCCGATCTGCAAGGTTCTGCAGATCGCCCCGTCGGCGTATTGGCGGTACGCGGCACTTCGACGCGAACCGCAACGCCGGTGCGCCAGGGCTCAACGCGATGATGTGCTGATGCCGCAGATCGAACGCGTCTGGCGAGCCAATTTGCAGGTCTACGGTGCGGACAAGGTTTGGCGGCAGTTGGGGCGCGAAGGCACGACGGCGGCGCGCTGCACGGTCGAGCGGCTGATGCGCCGGCTTGGCTTGCGAGGCGTGATGCGCGGCAAGGTCATACGTACGACGATCAGCGACAGCAAGGCACCGTGTCCGCTGGATAAGGTCAATCGGCAATTCCGGGCCGAGCGCCCGAACCAGCTCTGGGTCTCGGATTTCACCTATGTATCGACCTGGCAGGGCTGGCTTTATGTGGCCTTCGTCATCGATGTGTTCGCCCGCCGGATCGTAGGCTGGCGGGTCAGCACGTCGATGCGAACTGACTTCGTGCTGGATGCTCTGGAACAGGCGCTCTACGCGCGTCAGCCCGAGCGCGACAGCAGACTGATCCATCATTCGGACAGGGGCTCGCAATACGTCAGTATTCGATACAGCGAACGCCTGGCCGAGGCTGGCATCGAGCCATCCGTGGGCAGCAAGGGCGACAGCTATGACAATGCCCCGCTGGCCGTGAGATAGGACGCCCTCGCATCCTGATTCGCCACCACCCACGCACTGGTCGCCTTATTCGCCGCATACGCCTCATACGCCAACGGCGATAACTGCGTGGCGCCATAGACTAGTTCCGCGTTGTTTGGCGACAACCCTAGGTACTGGAACGCCTGTCCGCCCCAGGTGGGCGTGTACTGACCGTTGCTCATGGCGTACGCGCCTGCGTAGGCGTTGTCCCAGCCACTGGCCCACAAATAGCCTGCGGCTCCGCAGCCAACGCCCGTCGCACAAAGTGCCGGCGCGGCAACCACGGCGCCCATCGCCTGCAAACCACTGTAATGACCCAGCAGTTCCTGCGCAGGTCAGGCCGCTAAAGCATAAGCCTCAGCGGGTGTCTTCATCCCCAGCGCTTGGTGCGGACGCCGGTGGTTGTAGAACGCG